>NZ_JANUED010000018.1:0-1061 GCF_024810155.1 Mycetocola sp. BIGb0189 | reverse complement strand
TGGGCGAGGGAGCAGGCGTTAGACGATGCCGAGCAGGCCGTGCTCGGAGCTGACGGCTTCCGAGTTATCGGTTACGCCCCTCGTGGAGTTGACGAAGAGTCGGCTCTCAGAAATATCGCCGCTCTCCGCCGCAAGGAAGGGGGCGAGTGATGCCGGAGACTGAACGGCTACCGATCATCTATCCAGACCGTGACCACACGCCTTTCGGGATCGCTCACGAGTTCCTAGCGGCAACGGCCGCGCTGGATGAGCACTGGCACGAAGACCTCAGCGAGCTGCCGCCCGAGGACCCGTACACCCGCAGTACCTATGCGGTTCCCGTTTCCGGGGACCATCTTGCGCGGCTCAAAGTCGCCATGACCGAAGGAGACACAACACCATGAGCAAGGCACAGTACACAGGAAGCGTCGATATTGAGTTGGAATATCGCGATGGGGTCGCTACGCTCCGCACGACGTTCCCGCCGGCGTCGATGCAGGAATCAGATCTTGGACCATTGTCGTATTTTATCGACGACGATCATCTGGCCAGCCATATCGCTGACGAAATCCGCGCCGACGCCAGCGAAATCGCACAAGCCCTTGTCCGCGAGCTCCGCAAGCTGAACCGAGGGGGTTCCCAGTGAGTAGCGCGCAGGAGGTCGTGGGCTTGACGGCGTGGCCGGAAAACGAGTCTGAGGTGTCAGCCGATGCCCTGATCAAGCATGCTGCGCGGCTTGTGCTGGATACCTCGGCGCGCGCTGACCTGATGATGCCTGCCGTGTATCCCAAAGTCGGGGAAGCCACGCGTGATCAGGCCGCTTACACCCGGTGGGTGCAAGCGATAACCGCGGAGGTCTCGGCGGCACAGGTCGCGGTATTGCTTGGCGAGGTGCAGAAGCATTCGCCGGAGCTTGCTGATGATCTGGCACGCAAACTCTGGGACTTCGCCCAGGAACCCAGCCTGCTTTACGAAATGGCGTGGGAGTACCTTGATGCGCGCGGCGTGGATGCGGAGTCAGTACGTGCTGCTGCTGAGGCCAAAGCGAAGGAGGCACCTGGTGTCTGATGTACAGAAGCTAA
>NZ_JANUED010000017.1:0-1177 GCF_024810155.1 Mycetocola sp. BIGb0189 | reverse complement strand
TGGGCGAGGGAGCAGGCGTTAGACGATGCCGAGCAGGCCGTGCTCGGAGCTGACGGCTTCCGAGTTATCGGTTACGCCCCTCGTGGAGTTGACGAGGATTCGGCTCTCAGGAACATTGCCGCTCTCCGCCGCAAGGAAGGGGGCGAGTGATGGAGTTCTGGTCCTATCTGCTCACCGCGGTGGGCATCCTCGGGCTGTGGCTCGCTGGCGGGAAGAACCGTGCCGGGTGGGCTGTGGGCTTGGCCGCGCAGGTGTTGTGGGTGGCGTTCGCGTTGACCACTCACCAGTACGGGTTCCTGCTGTCAGCGGTCGCGTACGGCACCGTGTATATCCGCAATTTCCGGGCGTGGAAGAAGCCCGTCACAACCGAAGGAGACACAACACCATGACCGAAGATGAAACCCCGACAGAGCCGGACCTGACCGGGTTCCCGGAGGTGCAGCACCGTATCGAGGACGGGAAGTTCGTTTGCCCTGGCGACGAAAGCTCACGCTGCCATCAGTACCCAGGGTGCGACCATCATGAGCGCTGGCCGTGTGGGTGCGAGTATGTGTCGCACGCCGAGTGCTGGATCAAGCCGTGGATTGATGCCCCGTTTGATCTGTCTGATTCTCACGACGAGTCGGACGGCGTGTCCGCGTTGCGGAACGAGGACTTCCCGGATGGCGACGTGTCTTGGGTCTTCGAGGGGGATTACGTGCTGTTCCAGTACGTGGACCTGCCCGAGGGGGTTCCCAGTGAGTAGCGCGCAGGAGGTCGTGGGCTTGACGGCGTGGCCGGAAAACGAGTCTGAGGTGTCAGCCGATGCGCTGATCAAGCATGCTGCGCGGCTTGTGCTGGATACCTCGGCGCGCGCTGGCCTGCTGATGACTGCCGCGTATCCCAAAGTCGGGGAAGCCACTCGGGATCCGGCCGCTTTCGCCCAGTGGGGATACGCGATCAACGCGGAGATCTCGGTGGCGCAGGTCGCGGTATTGCTTGTGGAGGTGCAGAAGCATTCGCCAAAGCTTGCTGATGATCTGGCACGCAAACTCTGGGACTTCACCCAGGAGCACGGACTGCTTTACGAGTTGGCGTGGGAATACCTTGATGCGCGCGGCGTGGATGCGGAGTCAGTACGTGCTGCTGCTGAGGCCAAAGCGAAGGAGGCACCTGGTGTCTGATGTACAGAAGCTAA
>NZ_JANUED010000016.1:0-1708 GCF_024810155.1 Mycetocola sp. BIGb0189 | reverse complement strand
TACCTTGATGCGCGCGGCGTGGATGCGGAGTCAGTACGTGCTGCTGCTGAGGCCAAAGCGAAGGAGGCACCTGGTGTCTGATGTACAGAAGCTAATCGCAGAAGCGCGGGCGGTGGCGTCCGATTCGACGTTCAACGGGACTCATCGCCGTGATCTGTTCCTAGAGCTCGCTTCCGCTCTGGAGGCCGCTACCTCCCCGGTAGAGCCGGAACCGGTCGCGAGCGTCCAGGACGACCGGGAAGCGTTGGCCACGATCCTGAACAAGGCTGGGGCGTACTGCGGAGGCTGTGACTTCGAGAGCGGCCCCGGTTCGTGTGTGGATTGCGCCGATGCGCTGGCCCTGTATGCGGCCGCGATTCTCGCTGCTGGGTTCGCCCGCCCTGTCGCGCCGGAACCGGCCGCGGGAGATCATGTTGATCATCATGATGACCGGGAAGCGCTGGTATCGGCGCTTGTTGATGCTCTCGGAGACTTTCCCGATGGGGAGACCCTCGACCCGAACCGCAGTTATCTCACCCAGGAGGCCGAGTGCGCAGCGGATGCGGTGCTAGCTGCTGGGTTCTCTCGCCCTGTAGGTGGGGAGGCATCTGACGGCTACCACACGTTCGATGAGCTGTACGAGTTCCGGATGCTGTACCACCGGCACGCGGTGTCGGGGTGGCTTGCCGCAGGGGTGCCGGTCGTGAAGTCATGGCGACACTCAGACGGGGAGGAATGCTTTGGCGGGGACTGGTTTATCGTAGTCGCTTCACTTCCGGTCGGGCAGGTCTCGAATCACTACCCTGCGGAGGATTGGGGCCTGTTCGAGGTCCCAGAGGTCGAGATTCCGCCGGCGTTCGATGGGCATACGTCGAGCACTGTAGTTGAGCGTCTACGGGGTCCGATACCTGTAGGTGGGGAGACGGCGACCGAGTGGGAGTGGGCGGTCCAGGCCTGGGGTGATGATGAACCATGGTCAGATTTCTATGATTCCCGCGAGCTTCTGTTGCGCGGGATAGCAGGAACTGGCGGCTGGGCTGAGGGTGAGGAGATGGTGCGACGCCGCAAGGCTGGCCCGTGGTCTTCGGTGTCTCCCGAGCAGGACGAAGACGAGTTCCAGCCTGGCGAATGCACGGGTTCGGACTCGTGCACGGTGCCGGTGCACACTCACGGGTGCTTTGCCGATACCGTGGGCGCTTGTGATGACCCGGGCGATCATCCCAAGGGGCCCGAGCAGGACGGGGTCCGGTGATGGGTACTGATTACTCGCGTTTCGTTAGCGTTCCGTTCCCGGTCGAGGAGCCGTATACCGTCTACGGTCGCAGCCAGGTTCGCATATCGGTGTGCGGTGTGTGCTCGGCGTTGGTCGATAACGAAGCAACCCACGCCGATTGGCACCGCGAGCAGGACGGGGGCAAAGCATGAGGCGGCCGTTCTTTCAGTGCGCTTGGCGTCACCTCGGACACCTTGGCATGGCTTACGTGTGTGTGAAGCGCGCGGGCCATTGGGGTCGGCATCTGGATTTGCGTGGGGAACGCTGGCGAGGCGGGTTCTGATGGATGGCCGTATCAAGGTGAAGCGGTGGCCGGGTCGTGTCACGCGGGTGGAGGTTCGCACTGATGATCTGGATGACATTGGTGAGGAGACTTTCACGCGGAGTTTGGCGGAGGCGGGTTTGGAGTCGCATATGCGGGTTGGCCTGCCGAGGGTATCGAAGTCGGCACCGTAC
>NZ_JANUED010000015.1:0-5532 GCF_024810155.1 Mycetocola sp. BIGb0189 | reverse complement strand
AAACGATGTGCATGTAATGATTATCAAATTATCGGCCTATTAGTACCGGTCAGCTCCACGAGTCTTTAGTCCTCGCTTCCACATCCGGCCTATCAACCCAGTAGTCTACTGGGAGCCTCTCCCTAAAAGGATGGAAATCTCATCTCGAGGCCGGCTTCCCGCTTAGATGCTTTCAGCGGTTATCCATCCCGAACGTAGCCAATCAGCAATGCTCCTGGCGGAACAACTGACACACCAGAGGTTCGTCCAACCCGGTCCTCTCGTACTAGGGTCAGATCCTCTCAAATTTCCTACGCGCGCAGCGGATAGGGACCGAACTGTCTCACGACGTTCTAAACCCAGCTCGCGTACCGCTTTAATGGGCGAACAGCCCAACCCTTGGGACCTACTCCAGCCCCAGGATGCGACGAGCCGACATCGAGGTGCCAAACCATGCCGTCGATATGGACTCTTGGGCAAGATCAGCCTGTTATCCCCGAGGTACCTTTTATCCGTTGAGCGACAGCGCTTCCACAAGCCACTGCCGGATCACTAGTCCCGACTTTCGTCCCTGCTCGACCTGTCAGTCTCACAGTCAAGCTCCCTTGTGCACTTACACTCGCCATCTGATTGCCAACCAGATTGAGGGAACCTTTGGGCGCCTCCGTTACTTTTTAGGAGGCAACCGCCCCAGTTAAACTACCCACCAGGCACTGTCCCTGAACCGGATCACGGTCCGAAGTTAGATATCCAATATGACCAGAGTGGTATTTCACCAGCGACTCCACAAACACTAGCGTGTCCGCTTCAACGTCTCCCACCTATCCTACACAAGCCACACCGAACACCAATACCAAGCTGTAGTAAAGGTCACGGGGTCTTTCCGTCCTGCTGCGCGTAACGAGCATCTTTACTCGTAATGCAATTTCGCCGAGTTCACGGTTGAGACAGCTGGGAAGTCGTTACGCCATTCGTGCAGGTCGGAACTTACCCGACAAGGAATTTCGCTACCTTAGGATGGTTATAGTTACCACCGCCGTTTACTGGGGCTTAAATTCTCAGCTTCGCTTACGCTAACCGTTCCTCTTAACCTTCCAGCACCGGGCAGGCGTCAGTCCGTATACATCGACTTGCGTCTTAGCACGGACCTGTGTTTTTAGTAAACAGTCGCTTCCCACTGGTCTCTGCGGCCCAAACACGCTACCCACTGCAAGAGTGTTGACGTGCCAGGCCCCCCTTATCCCGAAGTTACGGGGGCATTTTGCCGAGTTCCTTAACCGTGATTATCTCGATCTCCTTAGTATTCTCTACCTGACCACCTGAGTTGGTTTGGGGTACGGGCAGCTAGAACCTCGCGTCGATGCTTTTCTTGGCAGCAGAGGATCATCGGATCATACCCTTACGGGTTCCCCATCAAGTCTCAACCTTATATGAGAGACGGATTTGCCTATCTCTCGGCCTACACTCTTGGCCTAGGACAACCATCGCCTAGGACCGACTACCTTCCTGCGTCACACCTGTTAATACGCTAACCGCACCAGATCGGGTCACGTGCGTCCCCCACACCCCTCACCCCGAAGGGATCAGTAATGTGAGCTTCGAAACGTTTAGCAGTACTGGATTAGCTTGGGCGGTTCTTCGCCGGTACGGGAATATCAACCCGTTGTCCATCGACTACGCCTGTCGGCCTCGCCTTAGGTCCCGACTTACCCAGGGCGGATTAGCCTGGCCCTGGAAACCTTGGTCTTCCGGAGGACGGGTTTCTCACCCGTCTTTCGCTACTCATGCCTGCATTCTCACTCGTGTAGCCTCCACGGCTGGTTTACACCGCCGCTTCACTGGCCACACGACGCTCTCCTACCCATCAATACGGCTGGACCACGAAGGCCTACCATAATATTAATGCCACAACTTCGGTGGCGTGCTTGAGCCCCGTTACATTGTCGGCGCGGAATCACTTGACCAGTGAGCTATTACGCACTCTTTCAAGGGTGGCTGCTTCTAAGCCAACCTCCTGGTTGTCTCTGCAACTCCACATCCTTTCCCACTTAGCACGCGCTTAGGGACCTTAGATGGTGGTCTGGGTTGTTTCCCTCTCGACAATGAAGCTTATCCCCCACTGTCTCACTGCTGCGCTCTCACTTACCGGCATTCGGAGTTTGGCTGACGTCAGTAACCTGGTGAGGCCCATCGGCCATCCAGTAGCTCTACCTCCGGCAAGAAACACGCAACGCTGCACCTAAATGCATTTCGGAGAGAACCAGCTATCACGAAGTTTGATTGGCCTTTCACCCCTATCCACAGCTCATCCCCTCAGTTTTCAACCTAAGTGGGTTCGGTCCTCCACGTGCTCTTACACACGCTTCAACCTGGCCATGGATAGATCACTTCGCTTCGGGTCTAGGACATGCGACTGAATCGCCCTATTCAGACTCGCTTTCGCTACGGCTTCCCCACACGGGTTAACCTCGCCACATATCACTAACTCGCAGGCTCATTCTTCAAAAGGCACGCCGTCACACCAACAAGGGCGCTCCGACGGTTTGTAAGCAAACGGTTTCAGGTACTATTTCACTCCCCTCCCGGGGTACTTTTCACCTTTCCCTCACGGTACTTGTCCGCTATCGGTCATCTGGGAGTATTTAGGCTTATCAGGTGGTCCTGACAGATTCACACGGGATTTCTCGGGCCCCGTGCTACTTGGGATACTCTCCACACGATTACAGCATTTCGACTACGGGGCTGGCACCCACTCTGGCTGGCCTTTCAAGACCATTCGTCTATACCGCTCTCTAATGTTCAGTGATCGGCAGATCACTACGGAAAGTCCCGCAACCCCGAACATGCAACGCCTGCCGGCTATCACACATGCCCGGTTTAGCCTCTTCCGCGTTCGCTCGCCACTACTAACGGAATCACTGTTGTTTTCTCTTCCTGTGGGTACTGAGATGTTTCACTTCCCCACGTTCCCTCTACCCGCCCTATATATTCAGGCGGGAGTCACCACGTAACCTTGCAGCCCGTGGCGGGGTTTCCCCATTCGGACATCCTCGGATCACAGCTCGTTTATCAGCTCCCCGAGGCTTATCGCAGATTACTACGTCCTTCTTCGGCTCCAGATGCCAAGGCATCCACCGTTTGCTCTTAAAAATTTGAAATCACATGAGTATAAAAATCGATCAAAAAACTGTAAAAGTAAACTTTTCAGAAATTGACCAATGATCTATAAAGATCATCTTTATCATGAACCACATCCCCGAAGGAATGTAATTCTTAAGATGCTCGCGTCCACTGTGTAGTTCTCAACGTACGGTCGATACCAAAACATGCAAAACCATCAAACAACGTTTGACTCCTGTCTCACAAGCTTTGGTCCGAAGGTATCAACAAGACGTTACCGCCTTGAGTGATCCCTCAGGACCCAACAACGTGCACCCGCAAACCGTACCCCGCATCCTGTTCCAACTTCCAAAGAAGCGTACTAACAACACGAAACCGTATTCACGGAAATATCAAATGTTCCACCCATGAGCTACCAGCTGAGACGTTTGCTCAGAACTGGCGCCTGGACAACCAATGGTTGCCAGATGCTCCTTAGAAAGGAGGTGATCCAGCCGCACCTTCCGGTACGGCTACCTTGTTACGACTTAGTCCTAATTACCAATCCCACCTTAGACGGCTCCCTCCCTTGCGGGTTAGGCCACCGGCGTCGGGTGTTACCGACTTTCATGACTTGACGGGCGGTGTGTACAAGGCCCGGGAACGTATTCACCGCAGCGTTGCTGATCTGCGATTACTAGCGACTCCGACTTCATGAGGTCGAGTTGCAGACCTCAATCCGAACTGGGACCAGCTTTTTGGGATTCGCTCCACCTTGCGGTATCGCAGCCCATTGTACTGGCCATTGTAGCATGCGTGAAGCCCAAGACATAAGGGGCATGATGATTTGACGTCATCCCCACCTTCCTCCGAGTTGACCCCGGCAGTATCCCATGAGTTCCCACCATTACGTGCTGGCAACATAGAACGAGGGTTGCGCTCGTTGCGGGACTTAACCCAACATCTCACGACACGAGCTGACGACAACCATGCACCACCTGTATACCGACCTTACGGGGCGACCATCTCTGGACGTTTCCGGTATATGTCAAGCCTTGGTAAGGTTCTTCGCGTTGCATCGAATTAATCCGCATGCTCCGCCGCTTGTGCGGGCCCCCGTCAATTCCTTTGAGTTTTAGCCTTGCGGCCGTACTCCCCAGGCGGGGAACTTAATGCGTTAGCTGCGACACAGAATCCGTGGAATGGACCCTACATCTAGTTCCCAACGTTTACGGGGTGGACTACCAGGGTATCTAAGCCTGTTTGCTCCCCACCCTTTCGCTCCTCAGCGTCAGTTACGGCCCAGAGATCTGCCTTCGCCATCGGTGTTCCTCCTGATATCTGCGCATTCCACCGCTACACCAGGAATTCCAATCTCCCCTACCGCACTCTAGTCTGCCCGTACCCACTGCAGGCCCGAGGTTGAGCCTCGGGATTTCACAGCAGACGCGACAAACCGCCTACGAGCTCTTTACGCCCAATAATTCCGGACAACGCTTGCACCCTACGTATTACCGCGGCTGCTGGCACGTAGTTAGCCGGTGCTTTTTCTGCAGGTACCGTCACTTTCGCTTCTTCCCTACTAAAAGAGGTTTACAACCCGAAGGCCGTCATCCCTCACGCGGCGTTGCTGCATCAGGCTTGCGCCCATTGTGCAATATTCCCCACTGCTGCCTCCCGTAGGAGTCTGGGCCGTGTCTCAGTCCCAGTGTGGCCGGTCACCCTCTCAGGCCGGCTACCCGTCGTCGCCTTGGTGAGCCATTACCTCACCAACAAGCTGATAGGCCGCGAGTCCATCCCCCACCGAAATTCTTTCCAACCCCCACCATGCGGTGGAAGCTCATATCCGGTATTAGACGCCGTTTCCAGCGCTTATCCCAGAGTGGAGGGCAGGTTACTCACGTGTTACTCACCCGTTCGCCACTAATCCACCAGAGCAAGCTCCAGCTTCATCGTTCGACTTGCATGTGTTAAGCACGCCGCCAGCGTTCGTCCTGAGCCAGGATCAAACTCTCCGTAAATGTTTATCTCCACGATCTAAAAGACCGGGACATTTGTTTGCACCGTCCACCCGGAAAAAGAGCGAACAGATGCGAGTTTGAAACTGACAGAACAAATCATTACTGACTTGCTTTGTTTTGTTTAAAATGTTTCCAAAGGAATCTCTTACATCAAAAAGATGTACGAGGTTTTTGGCATTTGACATTGTGCACGCTGTTGAGTTCTCAAGGATCACACACTCCCCACATCCACCACATAAAAAACATGGCTTCTAACCGGGGGTGACCACATCACCACACCACTTCACAAACTCGCTTCCACAACCGATTTACATCAGATTGTGAGTGGGGCATCCGTGAAGCGGATGAGTTTCAATCCTGCCACACAACCAAGCACAGAACAAGTCCGGCGTGTTGAAGTGTGGGGATGATCCCGCTTGAGGCCGGCCGCTTC
>NZ_JANUED010000014.1:0-13327 GCF_024810155.1 Mycetocola sp. BIGb0189 | reverse complement strand
CACGGTCTCGACTACCTCGACCGCCTCGGTTTCACCCTTGGGCTCAACCACATGCTCGCCAACAACGGCACCCTCCGGCACCTCGTCGCCAGCCAGCAAAGCGACGCCATCAACCCAGACAGCGCCAACCAGATCCAAACGAATCCTCGACATAAAACCTCCCACCATGAAGGGCGGCCGGCACGAACCGGCCGCCCCAACGGACTAGCTAGAGAACCTTCGCCGCGAGCGAGAGGTTCGGGTTGGTCAGGACCGGCAGGCCGATCGCTGCACCGTGAACCCACACACCCACCGGGTCGAGGCTCTTGTAGGTTCCGACGACCAGACCGCCACGCTCTTCGACGGGGATACCGTACTCAGGCTCGGAGGCCTCGGCCGTGGTGCCCCAGAACGAAGCGCCGAGGTCAGTGCCCTCCGGGTCGTTCGGGTCGGTTGCCGCAGGCAGCAGGTAAACCTTGTCGTCCGGGGTTACGCGGACGTTCGCGCCGCCTCGCTTCACGCGACGGTCGAAGATCTCGAACGCCGGCAGCCCAAACGATGCAAGGATCGTGTTGAAGGTCTCGCGAGTGATCACGGTCGGGGCCGGGCCCGAACCCGCAACCAGCGCGCGAACCGCAGCCGACTTCAGTGCAGCGTTGAGAACCTTGGTGGAGGTCAGGATGGTACCCGGCTCCTCGCCATTCTCCTCGACGTAAGCTGCACGCCAGGTTTCGATATCACGCAGCGGGTCAGCATCAGCAGCAGACCAGAGGTTCGCAGCGGTAACAGAGAAGTCGGCGCGACGCTCGAAATCAGCCTTAGCGATGAAGCCATTTTCGCTAATGTCAACCTTGGCGGTGTCGATGACGCGGCCACGCTCAAACTCGATTCGGTCCGACACTGCGCGGGCGACCTGGCCGGCGTACTTCTCGATAGTCGGGCGCACCGACTCGTCGGTGACGTTTCCACGGGCGCGAATACGGTCGTACTCGGTGTTGCGGAGCTTGCGGCCCAGCGGGGGCAGCTCGAGCGTCACACGCTCTCCACCCTCAACATCGCCGACCGAGGTCTCAGCGTCGTACGCACGGTACTCTGCAACCTCGGTCAGGCCACCCCGGCCACGCTGGAAACGCGCCACGATGTCGTCAATGGTCTTGTTCGGGAGGAACCGCGCGAGCGATCCCTTGCTTGCCTCGTAATCCTCGAGGGTCTGTCGGGCGTACCCGGTGAGCTCTACGGGATCAACAACATCAGTCCAAAGTGCCATGTGCTATTCCCCTTTCTTTAGACGAATACGAACGAAGTCGCGTTGCTGGGTGCGGTGAAAGCCACCGGAAGCTTCGCCACGATTACGCGGCCGTGGTCCAGCAGCGGGGCGACGATGTCGCCGCCGCCGGGCTTGATGGCCTGGTCGGTGAGCAGGAAGCCCACGAAGACCTGTCCTTCAGCGGCGGTGTACGGTGCGACCTTGTTGGCCGACGCCGCAAGCGGAGTGCCAGCAGGCAGAACGCCGGCAGTGACCTGCGCGGGCGTCAGCTTGGTGCGATCGATGGTTACGGTGCGTGCGGTATCAACGCCGCGACGCGATCCAAGCCAGGACAGCTTGGAACCGCCGTAGCTTTCCTTGGTGATAGTCAGATCCATCAGGATCTCCTTTCAAAGATTTGGAAAAGGTCAGTTACTTCTTGCGGGCGCGCTCGCGCCCAGCAGCCATGCCGCCACCCGACGTGGCTTCTCCGCCGCTCCCTGCGGTCGGCACCACATCGACCTTTCGGCCGGCGTACTTCGCGAGGACCACAGCGTGAGCTTCAAGCTCTTCCTTGGTCTCGCCATGAAGGAGTTCCGCTGGGACGCCAGTGGCCTTGGATACCTCCGCGACCAGTGCCGCACGAGCATCCTTTGCATCCCGATCGGCGAGCTTCGCCTTCACGGCTTCGACTTCGGCTCGCGCGGCTTCAGCAGCGGCGTTTGCCTTCTCGAGCTCCGTGAGGTTCGCGGCTTCGATCTCGGCAAGCTTTGCGGCCTTGGCCTTCAGCTCTTCGTGATCGGCGTACTTAGCACGTTCCCGCTCAAGCCGACCAGCGATGAGGCTGTTCAGCTCTTCCTGGGTTGCAGGAGGCGTGAACTCTGCTTTACCGCCCGTGTTGTTTTCCGTGCCGTTCTCGATGTCGCTCATGCTGTTCTCCTTCACCTCGCTGTTGACCGTCGCGAGTGCTTACGTGCGCCCTTTTGGGCATGAAAAAACCGCCCCGTGAGGCGGTGGATTGTGGGCTATCGAATGCCGTATTTAGAACGTATGTTCGAAAGGTCGTGGGTCCCGGTTTCGGGATCTCTCATGGCGGCGTACATTTCCTCGTACTTCGCCAGGTCGTAGGGAACCGTCTGTCCATCGAAAATGGGAGTCGCGGTGCATCTGCATAACCCGTGATATTTGAGCGCTTCGCCGCCGGCCGATTCGGATGATCCGTAGACCGCGCCACGGCTGGCGAGCATCGCGCACCAGGCGCAGCAGCCCGCGCGGGGAGTCCGGGCGTAAGTGACCTTCGCCCGGTCTCGCCTCACGTTCGAATCGATCGTGGATCGCCCCGCGCCAGCCACGGCCTTCTGCACGCTGCCGGCCAGCAGAGACGCCACCGTGGCTGTCCCCTGCCCAAACAGCGGGGAAACCACATGCCGGGCAATCCCAGACACCAGGCCAGCGGGCAGAGCATCGACGGGCTTGGCATAAAACCCGGGCCCGACAGCCTCCCGCCGCAGATCCTCATACCAGACCGCCGACAGTTCCCCCGATGCCGTAATGTACGGTTGCAGCACCGCCGGCAGCCCCTTGATGAGCGCCTTTCTCACCGCGACAGGGTTAGGCTGCGACACCTCCCGAAAGAGAGCCACAGCCTCGCCCGTCGCCGCAAGAGTCAGAGCGTCCGTCGCAACACGAAACCGCGCCACCTGTGCCGCCGTTGTCATCGTTCTTCCAGCCCGGCGCTCTCGTCGGTCGGCATACGCAGCGACACCGGCACTGCGCCAGTGAACTTGATACCGCTCAAACCGAGCAAGCTAGCCGCGTTCTCGGGATCGACGCCGGCACGCACTGCAACGCCCAGCGCATCGAACTTGGCTTTGAACGTCTGAGCGTCCTCGGCCGAAGATGGCGAGTCCTCGGTGCGTCGTCCAGCAACCGCACCTACTTCTGCATCATTGCCGGCTGCGTCCATTCGATCAGACAACGAGCCAAGCAGCGTGTTGACCTGCGCGCGCGCCCGGTCCGACTTCAACCGCTCGAGCGTGGGACCGTCATATCCCATGTCTTCCAGGGCAACATCCGAGTCAGCCATCCACGGAAACGCAGTGACCCGCTTCAACGTCGCATCCGCAGTTGCAGCCTGCGTCGGCGTCGAAGGAGACCGCCACAGGGAGGTCAGCTTGGACAGGTCCTTCGCCATGCTCTCGGTGTACTCCCCCGCAAGCAGAGCGGCCACGTTCCGGGCCAAGTCCACGCGAGCCGCGCTGTACGACGGCAACTGTTCCTCAGCGATCGACACCAGGTCAGCCTCGGACGCGTTGATAGCGTCCGCGGAAGCCGGATTGTCGTGCAGAATGCCGAGGTACCCAGCAGGTATCGAGGTCTCACCAGAGAACATCATCGCGACGGTCCGCAGGTGATCGCTGTGAGGCTGCATCGACTGCTGCGCAAACTGACCCACCTGTACCCGGTGCCGTTCACCCAGATCATCTTCAGGGTCGGGGACAGCGAGAAGCCGGCCAAGAATGTTCTCCCAGCCTGTGCGTAGCTCCCCGTTCGGGCCCGTGAACATTTCCTCGGTCGCGCCGAGCATGAACCGCTGTGGAGCGCTAAAGAACTCCGCCGACACTTCTTGGCGCAGCATGACCCGGACCGCCATGTCGGTTAGGGCCATGACCGGGCGAGTGATCCGAGAGCGCCCGAACGGGCTTTCCAGGGACTCACCAAAAATGTATGGGACGCAGTAAACCCGGCCAGGAGTCATCGTCAGTTCTGAAATCACGCCCCATTGGTTCTGGTCGCGTCCAATGACAAGCACCTTGCCATCCAGCCACATGTTCCAGACACCATCTGCGATCTCGAGAGCCGCCAACACTCGACGCGATCGCGGATCACGAATAGCCGTAGCCGAAAGCGCAGACCGAACCGAGAACACGATTTCGGGCTCACCGATATCACCTCGGGAGGTGAATACGAACGCTGCACCATGCCGAGCTGACGCATCAATCGCGTGCTTCTCGGCCAACACTGCATCGGCAGTCAGGAGTTCATCCTTGACGCTATCAAGCAGGGTGCTCTTGTCCCTCGAGGCAAACCCTCGAGGGCGAATCCGTCGAGACATGACCGAGCAAGTCTTTTCAGGCCAGCCGAGCACCGCCTGGAAATCCTGCATCTCGGGAGGGATCGAGATGCCAACCTGCTGCAACGTCCGCTTCGAGTCTGCATACCGAGACCGCAGAGTATTGCGGCGCTTCTTCTGATGAATCGTGTCCAGCATCTTGTTGAACAGCTTCTGCTCATCCTCAGTAAGACTTCGCACGGTCACCCCATCACAATCATTCGACCGCCGCTACCAGCCGTCTTTGTCGTCTTCTTGCGGCTCTGCAAAACATGCAGCGCCAACGTTGCTGAAATCAGCGGGGCGATATCCGCCTCGCCGGTGCGGGCCCACTTCCAAACGGAGTCGGACCCCATGGTCTTTTTGCCAGCGGACTTCACCGCGTCGGTGAGCTCCTTCTGTCCGGTGTGCACCAGCACGCGGCCTTCGCCATCCGGGCCAGGAGTAACTACCGAGTCGTAGAAGCGGGCGCAGGCATGTCCAAGCTCACGCGTCTTGATCAGCAAGGGACGCACCTTCGCACGCCGCACCTCGGGAACCAGCGTCCCGGTAGCGGCAAGCTCATCGAAAACGCACGCAATCGGATTCCATGCCTCTTTGAGCTCTGCCAGCCGGTCTGGTACCCATCCGACTCCCTCGCGGCGGTCCACGACGAAAACGGCGAACTTGCCATCACCGAGATCCGCAGCGAGTGAAATCGTCGCCGAGTCACGCGCCGGCGGGATATCCACCCCGAAAGCGATGCGTCCGCACTCACGCGCCGCGGTCTCGACCTCGAGCGGGTCACCGGCGGCGTCCAGCCAGTCACCGACCGGGATAACCCCGTCGCCGCCGATCTTCGCCCAGATGCCCAACCGCTCACGGTCGAACTGTTCCGGGCCCATCGCTTCAAGTTCGTTGTTGAGAACGAAGTCCGGGTCGAGGCGAATGTTCCATCCAGGGTTCGCGCGGCGGTGGATCTCAGGGTCGGCGCGATACTCGACCGGGGACGGCCACGGTGCTCGCTCGGCAGCCGAAAGCTCATCCCAGCGGGGCACGGACCATTCGACATAAACCAGACGCTTAGAATCCCCAGACAGGGCGCGCTCGCGCACGCTCTCCTGCACCTCGGAATCCTGCTCTCCCGCAGACGAGAAATACATGAGCTGCGTCGATTCCTTCAACGACAGCGCCGACATCGTCGGCATGATCGCGGCCTGCATGCGCCGCTTCAGCTTCATGGCCTCATCGAGGTACAAGGTCGGAGCCGTAAACCCTCGCCCCGACGAACTCGAGCGGGCCATGAACTTCAGCCGGCACCCGTTCTTCGTCTCGATAGCTTCTTCACCATCAGCGGTACGGATGCGCTGCACCAGTCGGTCAAGCTCGGGGGTCGCCTCGACAAGCTGCCGAATCCGAAGAAACATTTCCTGCGCAGTCTTGAACTCGTGCGCGGTGTAGACCTGAAGGGTTTCCTCCCACACAAAAAGGCCCGCCAACTGGCGAGCCTCAATAATTGTTCCCTTGCCCTGCTGTCGATTCGCAGCTACGAACGCTTCAAACGCTGCCCAACGACCATCGGCGCGAGTCAGGGTGAGTGATTCCGCCCCGATCTGCTGCCACGGGTCCAGATACAACCCGGCGATCTCCGCGATGCCCACCATGTCATCGGCACGGTCAGCCGACAGGATCGGATCGTAAACGTCAGGAAGTAGCCGAAGCCTCGGGTTCTGCTCTCCTACGAGCTGCCCGGCGCTCTGCAAGCTGGTCTGCAATCGAGACCTCCTTCTTGCCGCCGAGCTCGGAAATCAACGCCACAAGCTCTTGCCGGCGCTTGGACAACGCCGAAACTTCACGAGGCACAGCCTCTTCCAGCGCGGCCTTCACAAGCCGCAAGTTTTCTTTTGCATCCGTCAACTGGTCGTACTCATCGCCGCTGCTCGAACCGGACGCAACCTCAGCGGTGGGCGCAGGCACGGCAGGAGCGATCGCGCTCAACTTCCGTGTATCCCGATCCCCATCGAGGCGATCCATCTTCGCCGAAGAAACCGCAGCCTTGCACGCATCACATGCGGGCTCGGGCACACGCAGATGACGCCGATACGCTGCCGGAGTTCCACACGGTTTCAACTCTCGAGGCACACCAACCTCCAATGTCAAAACCGTGTCAATGTCAAACCAGTGTCAAGCGCGCACACATATGACTAAAGCGCGGAGTGTCGGAGGCGACCCCGGGGGGAGGGGAGGCCCCCCACCCCTCGCAGGCGCTTTTTTGTGCCACGTTTTGTGTTGTTCATAATGTTTGGGGTCACCATTTCATCGCAGTGTTTGGTGTTGATGTGACCTGTGTGCCGCGGTTCCCGCGTCTTGAGTTGCAGCCTCGATGTGCTGGCTTGAGTTCGCCGTATAGCGAGCCGCCTTTTGATCGTGCTTGGACGTGATCAGCGGTGAACGCGTCCTTGTGCGTGTAAGGTGCGTCGTAGTTGATGGGTTGTTCGCATATCCAACAGTCAAGACGCAGACGCTTGAGAGCGTCCCTCCGGGTTATGTAGTGGGGGTCATTCAATCCGCTACCCATGATCACCCTCCCTGCCATACGCCCCGTAAGCGCCCTGCCTGCTTGTGTGCCCCTCCCGGGTTTGATGGGGGCCCCGGGGTTACCGAGACCCCCTCCGGGTTTAGACACCCCCTCGGGGGTTTGTTGGAGGGCAGCCCCGCTAGGAGAGGATCGCACCCCATATAGTAGTGATCCCCCATACCAGCAGCGATACAGCCGCCACCCCCACCAGGGAGGCAATGGTGATGCCGATGATGCGACCGACTACCTGGCCGGCCCGCAGACGCGGCTTAGCTACCTTGTGTATGCCCGGGATGTCCTGAGTATTCAGCCCGGCCACCATCGCGTCGAACTGTTCCTTGTCGTAAGCCATAGCTATGCCCCTCTGCTTACTTCGAGGTCATACTCGACACCAAAGCTAAGGAAGATGTGGTCCGAGCCCTTGTCGAGACTTACCGCATATTCATACTGCCCCTGCACCGCATCGAGGCGGTCAAGAATGATCGCGAGCTTGGGGGTTCTCACGTTACCGATCACCTGCTCCCCGACCTGAATGATTCGGAGGCGTGGGTTCTTGGCCTGTTCAGTCATGAGGTGGCCTCTTTCGCTTCGAGCTCAGATCCAACGGCCTTGATCGCTTCACCAAGGTCCGAGACTAGCCCGGGTGTGGTCACGTTTCCTCCGGTGAATGCGAGGGCCGTTTCGAACTCACCCTCTGCGACGGTCTGGAACTCGCCTCCAGTCACGCGGGCTCGGACTTCGAGCTCGATGTTTGCGGTACCGATTGCTTCAGCCATGTTTTTACTCCTTGGGGTAGTGAATGGTTGCGGTACCCGTGGTCTCACCCAGGGTTACCGTCCGGCGTACATGGACGGCTGGCGACATGTCCTCAGGTGCGATGCGCTCTAACCGTACGGGGCCGGACACGAGGCCCCCGGCAGTTGGCGAGTGTGTGCGCTGGGTTGCGTTCCACTGCTCGATGCTCCGAGTAGTAGGTACACCTTTTGCAGCGTCGGCCAAGCCGTCATATATAGGGGTGTCACTCATTGGGCCCACCTCCTACTTCCACACCTGAAGGGTGGTCTTGGTTGTTCCGCATTTCAAACAGGTTCGCTTAGAGTCCAACGAGAGCCGACTTCCCCGGCTACGTTCCCGACCCCAGAAGCGAGCACACTCCCCGTAAGCCACACGCCCACAACAAGCATTAGCCGTCATCCCATGCAGGCACACCATGTACTCGCCGTGAGGGTTCTTCCAGGCGAGGTCAGTCATCGCCGACGTGCTCCCCTGGCGTGAGCCGCCAGTCCCCTTCACCGTCTACGTGAGTAGGGCGTGCGGAATTGAACTCAAGATCGCGTCGGGCCTTAGCTGCCTGATAGTCGGCTTCCTGCTCAGCCTCGCTCAACCCGGGCTGTTCAGCATTCTCTTGCTGCTCGGGCTCACTCTGCCCAAGTGACACGAATCCTGACCACGCGCCCTTTGCGAATACCGCAGCGGCGCGACCCTCAACCTTGAGCACCAGCTCACCGTCGTCATGAAGCTCGAACTCATCGATTGTCAGTTCAACGGGGTCATACTCGCTCAGGAGAACGCGGATACGACTGGGGGTCTTGGTTTCAAGGGGCTTTACTTCCACCTGCTCCCGCAAAGCTTGGAGTTGCTGGTCAAAGTGCGAGAGTTGAAGCTCTGCCCAGTCAAGTCGGTGTTTGGCGCTCATGTGCTGCTCCTTTACGTATTAGGTGGTACAAAAGGTGCCGGGTTTCGCGTGTTTACGCGGGTACGGCTTTCGCGTGCATGGTCTAACCCCGTGTTTTTCGAGACTTTGTACCATGCCAAACGGGGTCAGTCGGGCCTAGTGCGGGTCCGGGCAGCGCTTCAGATGCACTGCCATGCGTCGGGTAGCGCCGAAGATTGCCCCTCGATACAGGCCGCAGAGGATCGCGTAGAACATCGGTTACTCCCATTCCTGCGCGGCAGCTTTTCCTTCTCTGCGCGACTTACGCCGAAGGCGCTTTTTGAACTCACCTGTCTTGCAGTATGGGCACCCGCCGCTTTGTGAATCCGGGCATCGCTTCCCAGAAAGACGTCGTCCCCGCCTGTCGCGATCAGTGTGGGCCATGATTCCTCCGATAAAAGGTGCCAGGCCGGCGGCCACATGGGTGGACTTACTCACCGACAAACCTGGTCTTCTGCGAGGCGAGCCAGAGATTGCCTACGATCTCGCATTGCTCCCGGGGTTGGACTCGAACCAACGCGGACTTGATTAACAGTCAAGGGCTCTGCCAACTGAGCTACCCGGGAATGTGCGTGTTTACCGTGCCGCCGCACGCGTGCATGGCATCCGGCGTTCCGGTGGCGCGTGATCGCACCTGACATGCATCTAAAACCGACCCGAAGGCCGGTGGGTTAGCACCTACCCCCACAATGCATGAGGTTCAGCACTAGCTTTTGGGGCCCACGCCAAGCCATGAGGCCAGGCGCAAGCCATTCCCTGACTACTCAGCAGGGACCTTGATCAGCACGCCCTCGATGAGGGCCGCACCGTTGATGATGCGGTACACGGCGGGCCATGTCTCGGTATCGTTGTAATAGTTGAACCCGAGGCCCTGCTGCCAGTTCTCGACCACCTTCGCCGGCACTCCCCCGGCACCGATCGCGCCGTTCACCGAGGGCACTGCCCCGTCTGTGCGGCATAGCGCGCCAGGATTAGCGGAATACGATTCAACGGCCTCTCCGCGCGGCCCCATAACGGACCGGTAGGTGATTTCCACCCGGTGCGTGTGAGCCGCCCACGTGTTGATGTGGGGCAGGTCGGTAACGTATTGCGCCGTGGTGGACCCCCGAGAGTTGGCCTTGGTGCCGTGAATGTTGCGTGTGGTGTCGTTGTCCCAGTCGGTCGCGGCCGGGTAAGCATCCATGTAGGTGATACCGAGCTCGTCCAGACGCAGAAGGTTCGGCAGCGACATGACAGGCCAAGAACCGGGCATCTGCGCTCGCCGCAGCCCGAACGCGGCCAGGGCGTTGGCTTCGATGAAGTTCTGCATGCGCTTGTCGTGGTTGCCTTCGATCACGATGATCTCGGATCGGGGCGCTACGGCCCGCAGTTCGGCAAGGAACCGATGCCCGCGGTCGATCGACGCCTGGGTTGTCTGCGCGAATGCTGCCTCTTGAGCGAAGCGGCCCTGCGCGGCAAGGTCGAGAAAGTCCCCGAGGATCTGAATTTTCTCCGGCTGATACCGGCGACATACTTCCACAAACAAGGCCATTGCCTGGTCGTCGTGGAAGGGGTCTAGGGTGCCGTCTGCGAGCTGCCGGAAACCGATCTGGGTATCTGCGCCCTTGATTGCGAGTTTCAGGCCGCGAGCGGGCGCGTCCGGTATCTCCGGGACAACCACGTACACCGGCTGGGCGGGCTGGATTACAGGCCATTCCGGCCCATCGCCGGATGCCGTCTTCGGAGTCGCGCTAACCCGGTTTGACCAGAGTCCTTCACCGTAGGCAATGGACCGGACGCTCAAGTTGTACGCGTCGGGGTCGTCGCCGCCTGCGCGAATCCACTCCCGAGCATCCTCGGTGGTCACGGCGCGATGCCGCAGCCCCATCACCACATCGGGGGCCTCCGCCGGCTTGATGCGCCGGCGGTGCTTTCGCACGGTGGATTCATTCACACTGTACTTGGCACCGATCGCCACGTTCGACAGGTCACCTGCAAGGTCCGCCCGGTAAGCGGCATCATCCATGAGCGCCAATGTGACCCCTTCAAAGTTGTGTGGGGTCGGGACACCCCCAGTGATCCCGACCCCGCCCTTTACGTGGGCTATCCGGGCGTTTTCTACCAGTGCGCGCCACGCACCATGACCGGGCACCCCTGCCCTGGTAGTCGATTACGGCCAGCTCCACACTCGTGTAATGCTGGTCGCCCGCTCTCCGTCTTTACCCTTGCGAGCTGGCGGGAGTCTGGGCGTTCTATCTTGATGGATGCTGGCCGTAAGTTAACGCAAAAAGGCCCTGGTACCGAAGTACCAGGGCCTTTCTGTGAGTTTTTGTGCACCCTAAGATGACGTGGTTCTAGTGTACACAGATTCGATACTCAACACAACATGTATGGCGTGTCTTGCGAATTAGTGTTCGATTACCCGATTTCGTATCGGAGTCCACGCAGGTCCATCTCGCCCACCCATGTGTGCCCACAGTCGGGGTTGCGGCAGTGCGCGCGGGCTTCATCAAGGCCTCCCATCTCGCGGGGGTACTCGATGATCACGGGGTTCGCGGTCGGGTTGCCTTCCTCGTTGACGAAGTGGGTTTCGAGGCACACCGGGCACGGCCCCACGATTTCGAGCCGTTTGGGCGGGTCGAGGATCTGTTTGATCTTCACCGCCCATGACTGGATTTCGCGGATAAACAAGTCATGGTCCCCACTCGTGCGAGTGAAGACCATGTGCCAGTCTGTGAGGGCCTGGACCAGTTCGGGGATGCGTTTCAGCCCGAGGTCGGTTCGCCATGACCCAATGACGCGTCTAATGTACGTGGCTTCATCGAACGCGGCACTGTTCAAAACCGACCCTGTTGTTGCCCCACCTCCCCCGCCGGCGCTGTCCTTGCCCGACGACACCACGGCGTCCTGGATCTGTTCAAGCAGGCACGGCAGTTCAACCGTGTGCAGCCCACCCGACTCGGTAAACACCTTCGTCGTCACCGGCAAGGTAACCGACGCTACAGCCTCAGCAAGAGTCATTCAGCTAGCCTTTCTTCTCGAGTTGCGGCAGCCCGAAGCGTTCGAGCGAGGGGTGTTACTTCTCCGCCGTTGGACTCCCAGTCATCAGCAGCATCACG
Source organism: Mycetocola sp. BIGb0189 (assembly GCF_024810155.1). Classification (NCBI taxonomy): domain Bacteria; kingdom Bacillati; phylum Actinomycetota; class Actinomycetes; order Micrococcales; family Microbacteriaceae; genus Mycetocola; species Mycetocola sp. BIGb0189. The sequence goes on along the minus strand of NZ_JANUED010000014.1, from coordinate 1,621 downwards.
CAGCGCCTCTGCCCGTGTTGGGAACACACGGGACTTATCGCCGTCACAGCCAAGTTCTGGGTCGAGGTTCTTTTCAAACCAGAACCACATGTAGCCGCCTGGGACCTTCTGAAACTCGTAGTAGTAAGTTCCCTTTTTCGGGTACCTCATGTCACTCATTCACCCACCCACTTGAAAGGATGGCCGTTGAGCTCGTAGATGCAGGCCTTTGGAATGCTCGCGGAATGAGCGCGCTGACGAACCCAGATGTTACTAGGCGAAACCGGAACCACCTCGCCGGTCCAGAGCGCCCCTTGGATGTTTACTGAAACAATGTCACCAACTTCAATCGACACCAACTGAGGCGCGGGTTCAACTGCGCGCGGTTCTGACCAGTCGATTGGCACGGCGTCTTTTCGACGGTCATCGAACTCCGGGTGTGCGGCGAGGAGTTCCATCATGGTGAACGCATGCCAGGCGACGTTTGCGAGGTGCAGCACACCTGTTTCTTCGTCACGGTCGATACCGTTCCAGAACTGGTTGAGATGCCGACTCAAAGCCGCATACAACTTGGACAGCTCGTAGCCCTTGGCCCAGTTGTGGTCGTCATACTTCTTCGCTCCCTCCCCGTACAGGCGCGCCAACTCCGCCAGCGGGAATGTCGGTATCAGGTCATACCGTTCGGGCTTGGTGCCCTTCTGGCCTCCGGTAGATGAGGTTGTTCGGATCTCGGTCATGGGTTCTCCTTCAAAGTTCGGTATTCGACGGGACGACCTACAGCGGCCGCGGCTTCGATGCCTTGTTGCATGCCTGCCGAGATGCCTAGGTCGTGGTAGACGATGGTTGCGTGCGCGGTGGCGGCCCATTCCAGGCCCGCGCGGATACCGAGATCCCGTTCTGCAGGGTCGGTGTCGTCTAACGCTTGGGTGTACAAAAGGTGAGATGCGAAAGGCACCTCACCCCGGATCAGGCTGTCTCGCAACGCTGCTCGCGCATACGCCGTGTTAGCCTCGATATCCCCGGCATACGGGGACTCGATAATGACGCGCCTCACCCGCGGGCCCAGAGCTTCCACCAGGGCCGACGCACGGCAACATCCCGAAGCAGAGGGGTTTCATCAATCAGGACCATGGATGCCTGAGCACCGCGGATGGTCCGCTCAGGCTGCCCAGCCCATCGGTTGATTGAATCGGAGATCCCGGCCTGCTTGCGATCCCGCCTCTCGTCATCGCGAGCGTGCATTTCTTGGAGGGCCGCCATGCTGGCTTCCAACTTCTGCATGGCTTCATTGATACTCACCTCACGCAGGAGAGCCTCCATCTGTACCTTGGTGAGTACCAGGGCAGCGGACAACGCGTTGAACACCCCAATGGTACGAGCGAGCCCCGGGAACAGGTTCGTTCTCGGGGCTCGACATGCGCGGTACCGGCCGCGCTGCTTCATCTTCGGGAAATGCTCCCGCGTTCGTGGTTTAGAACTCACAGCATTACCTCCGTTCCGGGCGCACCAGGCTCGGTACGCCCCTCGTCAAACTGGATCGTCACCATGTACGGTGCCGACTTCGATACCCTCGGCAGGCCAACCCGCATATGCGACTCCAAACCCGCCTCCGCCAAACTCCGCGTGAAAGTCTCCTCACCAA
>NZ_JANUED010000013.1:0-38357 GCF_024810155.1 Mycetocola sp. BIGb0189 | reverse complement strand
GGGGATGATCCCGCTTGAGGCCGGCCGCTTCTCGCTTGCCGCACCTTTGGGGTGATGAGTATTACTTTACGCAGGTTCCAGGGTTCCGGCAAATCCAGGCCGTCTGATGGCGTGTCGGAACAGCACTTCCGCGGAATTCCGCGGATTAGCGTCGCAGCTCCACAACGACGCTGCGACCGAGGATGTGCTCCCCGGCAGGTGAAAAACCCTGGGCGGCCAGTGCGGCGATGTTCTGTTGGGCGCGTCGCTCCCGCTGCGGCTGCGTCACAACCAGCCAGAGCACGCGGGACTCCGGGTCGATCACGGTGTCGGCCACCGGAAGCACCTCATCATTGAACCCACCGAGCTCGAGATAGGTGTGCACAACCCCGGGGGTGCGCAACCCCGCATAGTGCTCCGGGTACACACTGAGGCCGCGCCGCGGGCTCGCTCCCGGGTTTTGCTCCAGATCGAACACGACACTCTCCCCCGGCCGTGCGTGAGCACCGATGTACTCGGCAACCTGACGGGCGTCCGATCTCTTGGCCAGGGGGGCACGCTGATCCAGATAGCCGGGCAGCGCGAGCACGCCGACCAGCAGCACGGCCAGGCTTCCCAGAATCACCGTCGGCACACGGGTGCGCGCCGCCGCCGATCCCGCGGTGCCGATGAACGGACGCAGGACGAACCGGATCGCCGTCGAAATACCCAGCGCGATGAGAATCGCGACGGCCGGGGTACCCAGCGCCAGATAGCGCGGAACAAAGGTGGGGTAAACGATGCTCACCAGCAGAAGCAGCAGCGGCGGGCCCAGTGCCCAGCCGGTCGCGAGTAACAGGAGTGCCCGCTCGGCCCCTCCCCCGCGGGAGCGCAGCGCGGCCGGCATCAGAGTTCCCGCGCAGAGCATCAGCGCCCAGGCGGCACCGGCCAGGAGCGGTGAGCCGAACCACAGGGTGACAAAAACCGTGTCGAACGAGATACCGGCATTGTCCACCCAGCCGATCTGCCCCGCCTGCAGGATTCCGCCGATGACAACCGGCGAGGCGATCGCGACCGCCAGGGCACCAAAACGCACCAGCGTGCCCAGCTTTTCACGATGCACCCACCACACCCAGGCGAACACCGCGATCCACACCAGCAGGGTGTACATAAAGACCGCGATGCCCGCGGATACCAGCACCGACCACCAGACCCAGTCACGTCGGCGCACCGTGGGTCGCTCCAACAGCACCACCAGCAGCAGAATCGCCCACACCAGCAGAGCCAGGGCCAGCGCGAAGCCGCGTCCCTCGGTTCCGATCAGGGTGACGCGGGGCAGAATCGCGAAGATCAGTGTGGCCAGGGTCGCGATCCCGGGCCGGGACAGCCGGGCAACCAGCATCCAGAGTCCGGCGGCCGCGGCACCGATGGCCAGGGCCGAGGGGAAGCGCACGGCAAACTCGCCGATCCCAAACACGTCGGTCCACACCCGCAGCAGCAGGTAGTAGACGCCGTGCACGATATCCACGTGCCCGAAGAGGTCAAACAGTTGAGGAAGCGAGCGCCGGGCCGCCAGCACGCTGGCAAACTCATCCGCCCAAAACGACGGGGTGCCCGACCGGAACACAGAAATGCCCGTGGCCAGCACGCCCAGACCAATCGCGGTCAGGAGGTGCCGAGTAGCCACGGGCACTCGCATGAGGAGGTTAGTTGGCGGCGCGGCGCGCGGCGCGACCCTTACCAAAGCGCTCGGAGAAGCCCCAGACGGTGACCCGCCACATGGCCTCAAACACGATGTTGCCGCTCATCTTGGAGCGGCCATGCACCCGCTCGACAAAGGTGATCGGCACCTCGGCGATCGAGAGCTCGGCGCGGTGTGCGTGCCAGAGCATGTCGACCTGGAAGTTGTAGCCGGCGCTCTGGACGTCCTCCAGGTGCAGCTCGCGCAGCGCGTGAGCGCTGAACACGCGATATCCGCCGGTGACGTCCTTAGCCGGAAGCTTCAGCATGATCCGGGCGTAGGTGCTGCCGCCGCGGGAGAGGATCAGGCGATGCAGCGGCCAGTTCTCAACCTTGCCTCCGGGCACATAGCGCGACCCGATGACCAGGTCCACACCCTCATCGGCCTTGGCCAGCATCGCGGGGAGCTGCTCGGGCTGGTGGGATCCATCCGCATCCATCTCGATCATCCGCTCGTAACCGTGCTCGAAGCCCCAGGCGAACCCGGCCTTATACGCGGCACCGAGGCCCTCCTTGCCGGTGCGGTGCAGCACGTGGATGTGGGAGTCTGCGGCGGCCATCTCATCGGCCAGGGTTCCGGTGCCATCCGGGGAGTTGTCATCCACCACGAGGATGTCGACCTCGGGGGTTGCCGCGCGCACACGGCCCACAATCAGCGGGAGATTCACCAGCTCGTTGTAGGTCGGGATGATGACGACGGTCCGGACGGACATCCGTGCTCCTTCAGGGTTAAAAAATCAAAAATTGGGGGATCCGAAGAAAACCCCCGGAGACCAGTATCACCGCAAATCGTGGCAACTCACGATTTCCGCCGCTAATGTGCGTCGGCGCGTTCCAGCTGAAGGACCCAGCTGCGCTTGAGCGTGGTCTTGTCCACCACGTCAAATCCCTGGTCCTTGAGGTGGGCCAAATCGGGCTTCTCGCGCTTGGTTTTATCCGGCCCGCTGATGACGTACCAGACGGTATCGACCCCCGCCGGAACGGTGGTCTTGTCCGCGTCGTAGGTTTCATCCCACAGGTGTGCGGTCTTGACATAGGACTTCTTCAGGCCCGGATCCAGGATCCCGGTGAAGTCCTCGGGGTAGAGTCGCAGCGCCAGGCGGGGCTTGCGTGAGGGACGAATATCGCCGTTGAACACCACGGCATCTCCCGGCTTAGCGTGCGCGCCGATGGTTTCGGCGATCTGGCGCAGGTCGCTGCCGTCCTTACCGTGGGGCCCACGCTGAGCGGCATACGAGGAGTATCCGGTGACCGCCAGGGACAGGACCAGCACAACCCCGAGGATCTGCCCAAACAGCTTGGGCTGCAGGCGCACCGCGATGGAGCGAATACCCCAGGCGATCAGGATCGCCACGGCCGGGGTACACATGCTCAGGTAGCGCTGCGAATAGCTCGGCGAGAAGATGCTGATCAGACCGAGGATGACCGGGGGCAGCACGGTCCAGATCAGGGCCAGCAGGGGCAGACGCACGTCCGCCTTGGCGATCATCCGCAGGACGATGTTGACGATGGCCACGAGGATCAGTGCCCAGGCGATAATCGCCAGGTTGATGTTGCCAAACCACTGGGTGACCAGCACACCGTTCACCCCGGGCGGACGATTGCCAAGGAACTCGATCTGGCCACGCTCCAGAAACCCGATCGCGATGATCGGCAGGCTGAGCGCCGCGGCGAGGGCCCCGTACCGCACGGTGCGCCAGAGGCGCGCGCCGCGGGCGGGATCCAGCAGCAGCCAGAGGCCCACCACCGGGAGAATCAGCAGCGAGTACATGAACACCGTGGAGGTGATGGCCAGGCCCACGGCCCACAGCCACCACAGCCCGCGGTTCTTTTTGGAGGATTCCAGCAGGCACACCAGGCCGTACACCACCCACACCACACCGGCGACGGCGATCGCGTATCCACGCGCCTCGCTGCCGATGTTGGTGACGCGGGGCAGGATCGCGAAGATCAGTCCCGCGGCGATGGCCAGGCGCGGACCGTGCATCCGCCACACAAGCAAAACCAGACCGGTGGCCGCCGCCCCCACCGCGAGGGCGGAGGGGAAGCGGGTGGAGAACTCACTCGCCCCAAAAATGTCGATCCAGCCGTGCAGGAACACGTAGTACAGGCCGTGAACCGCATCCACGTTGCCGAGGACCGGCCAGAGGGTGTGCAGCGGGCGGGTCGCGGACATCACGCTCGCGGCCTCATCCCCCCAGTAGCTGGCGCCGGCGGAGCCGATCATGCTGATGAGTGCGGCGATCACACCCACGGTGAGGGCAAAAACGGTGCGCGGAACGCGCGCTAACGTGGCAGGCATAACGGTCCCCATTGTTCCATTGTCGAGGATCATGACTGGGAGGGCACTGTACGGCGGATTCCCCCGCGCGGCGCGGCCACCGGCTAGGCTTTCGGCATGGTGCGAATCGACCCGCAGGACCCGACCCCTCCGTTCGAGCAGATCCGTGCGCAGATCGTGGCCGGTTCGCTGGACGGCAGCCTGCCCGCCGGCACCCGGATTCCCACGGTGCGCGGGCTGGCGGCCGAGCTCGAGGTCGCCGCAGGCACCGTGGCCAAGGCGTATCGCCGGCTCGAAGAGGATGGAATCATCGAAACCCGTGGTCGCTCGGGATCGGTGATTGCCGCCGCCGGAGACTCATCACGCCAGCAGATCGAACTGCTGACACGCGAGCTGGTGACCCGGGCGCGTCAGCTGGGTGTTACCGACGCACAGGTACGTGACACGCTCGAGGCGACACTGACACAGGTGCAATCCGAGGGCTAACGGCCCTCGTCGCTCCAGGATCCCCGAACCGCGTGGCGGCCGAAGGCTCCAGGCCCTCGTCACTCCAAGATCCCCGAACCGCGTGGCGGCCGAAGGCTATAGAACCTCGTCGCTCCAGGAATCCGGGCGTCCGAAACGATGAGCCGCAATCGAAATTGACTGCTCCCGCAGGTAGTGCAGCAGCTCCACGCGCCCCGATGCGGTGACCTCACCGGCAAAAACGGTGGGGGCCGCGACACCGGCAACACGAATCAATTCGGTACGAAGGTCGGCACGCAGCGGGCCCACCAGTCGTACCCGGGAGGGCGGGGTGTCCGAGCCGAGCAGACGAACGATCCACTCGGCGTCGCTCTCAATCGACATCACGACCCCGAGACCGCCGAGGGCCTGGCGTACGCCGGCGGGAACGCCGGCCGCGAGGCTCACCGTAAATGCCGACTTCACCCGAAGGGCGGCGATGATGACTCGGAGAACCTCGCCCAGTTCGGCGTCCTCACCGGCTCGAATCGCGACCGGCACGCTACGGTAGCGCAGCAGGTTGCGTTCGATCCCGAGTTCGGAGGCGTCCTGGATCGCGCCGTAGCCCGTCCCCCAGGCGATCGCGTCGGACAGCGCCGCGCGGCGCAGCAGGTCGAACCGGTCATAGCTCAGCGCGGGCTGGGCCGCCTCGATGAGTCCGCGAATACGGGAGTCGAGACCGCGCAGGTGCAGGGTTGAGCTGGAGGTTCCGGCATCGGGGACCCAGTCGCCCAGGGCAATCAGGTGGTTGGGGCCGCCGGGGGCGGCACCCGGACCGCGGCGGGCGGCACCGTGGGCGGTTCCGGGCTGACGCTGCACACGCAGATCCGTCATCGACCGGTTGACGTGCACCGAGCCGGCGTCGATCCGGTCCAGCCACTCGGACAGGTCCTCGGCGTCGCGGGTGTGCAGCGCGGCCTGGCGTCCACCACCGGTGGCGTTGGCATAACGCAGGGCCTCACGCAGCGTGGTGGCGCGCATGATTCCCAGGGTGGGTCCCTGAATGATCTGACGCTGGAAGTCGGCACCATTTTCGATGCCCTCGCGAATACCGGGACGCCAGTGCCGTCCGTCCTCGGGCAGCGGGGTGGGTTCCAGCAGCCAGCTCTGGGCACCGGGCAGATCGGCCAGGGCCGTGGCGAGCACCGGAGAGGCCGCTCCAAACAGCGGGGCCAGGGTGGTGGCGGGGTCCTCGGTCGGGCCCGAGACCAGGGAGTTGGTGGCGTCCACGAGCTGGTGTCGGAAGTGCTCGCTGCGTGCGGCCGAACCCACCACGATCACCAGGCTGGCGGACTCCCGCAGCTGACCGGCGTGACCAAACGCGTCACTGACGATGTGGGCAACGGCCTGGTCCAGATCCGCACTGGGCATCACGATGATCGTGTTTTTACCGGGAAGTTCGGCACGTAGGTCCAGGTCGGGCTTCCACTCGAGGTACCGTTCTGCGGCGGCATGGTCACCGCGCAGCAGGACCCGGGAGACCACCGGATGGATGATCAGCGCGCGCTCGGTGTCCGCATCGGTGATGTTCACCAGGCGCAGCTGATCGCGGGAAACTCCGGCCTCCCACAGGCTCTCGGCCAGCACCGCGGCACTCCGGCGGGCGTGCGGGGCAGGGTGCAACAGCACCACCGCGCCCACGGCGAGCGCGGCGATGACCCCGGCGGCGGGATCGGCGATCGGCGAGGCGGAGAACCCGGCAACCACGATCACACCGGGGGCGGCAAAGCGAGCCCCACGCAGGGTGTCGAGTTCACGGGAGGTGGCGGCGTAGTAGTGGGCGAGGTCGATTGCATCGCTGACTTCGCGGTCGGCATCGGGCAGCAGGGTGCCGGTTTCGTGCACGGCGATTTCCAGCAGTCGGTCGCGGTTAGCGGCGAGCGCGAAACCGATACGGCGACTCAGCGCCGCACGATCGGCGGCCGCACGCAGCACCACGGTGGAGGCGGCGCGGGCGGCATCGGCCAGCACCACGGCGATTTCCTCGGGGTTCAGGATCGTCGCGGCCTCGATGGTCTCGGTCCCCAGGGTGCTCTCGACCGCTCGTGCCCGGATCCGGTTCGCCCAGGCACGGTTGGCCGCCAGGGACGGGTCGGTGTCCGGGGCCAGGCCAAAGCCGGGTGCGCCGTGAGCGGTCTGCACGGTCGGGGCGATGGTGGTCGAGTCAAAGATCCGGACCGAGTCAAACGGCGATTCGGGCTGAGCGTGCCGGGCCAGGCGCAGCACCTGCTCGGTCATTCCCGCCTCTTCCACCGGGGTGCGTGTCAGCGCCTCGGTGGGCAGGTTGAAGGAGTCCGGAACCTCGGGCTGATCGGTGATCAGTGGGACGCTCTCCGCCCGCGGCTCCACACTCCACTCACTCTCCCGGTTCTGGGTACGACGCGGCTCGGGCAGGTGCCGACGCTCGGTGCGCAGCTGACGGACGGCAGCGCGGAAGCGCTCGGTTTCGCGATCAAGCAGAACCGGGTCGGCAACCAGCTGGCTGGAGGCTCCCAGGAAGCCATCGTCCTCGAACTCGCGCAGGGTACGCACCAGGTACTCCCCCGCATCCGCGAGCTGCTTATCGGCCACCACCGGTGCCAGCAGGGTCAGACGGCCAAGCACCGTCTGCAACAGGCCGGTGTAGCGTGGCAGAACCCCCAGCGGCAGGGCGTATTCCAGCGCATCACTCACGCCGCGCTCGGCAGCCAGCAGCAGGGTAAAGGCCAGATCAAACAGGTTCGGGACCGAGACGCACACCCGCAGCGCGTGCATCCGCTCGGGGGTGCACACCCAGGAGAGCACTCGGAAGAGGTTGGCCTCGGCCTCCTGCAGGGTGGGATAGGTCGCCACCGGCCAGCCGGTGAGGGTTGCGGTGACCCGCTCATCCGGGACCCGGTCCCCCGCACTCAGTCGGATCCCCAACGGGGCGCCGCCGGCGGCCACGCGGGCGCTCGCGTGATCCGAGAGCGTGGTCACGCTCTCCAGGACGTCCGGGAGCGAAACCGGCAGGGCGATGCTCAGTGGGTAGGCGCGCAGGGCCGGATCGGCGAGCAGACGGATCAGGACCGCCTGGGTGAGATCCAGCTCACGATAGTCCTCAACCACCAGCTCCACCAGTGTGCCGGAACTTCGGGAAGCCGAGGCCACGAGAGCCGCCACCCGAGTGGTGACCGTCTCAAGGGCCGGCTCAAAAGCCCACGGGGAAGCATTGGTGACCAGGTCGCTCACACGCACGCTGACACGATCCACATCATCGCGGTGGGCGAGGGTCGAGAGGCGATCCAACGCGCGGGCGGCACCGTCGTCCCCCAGGACCGCGGTACCTATCGGCAGCACACCCAGCTGAACCCCCTGGGTGCGGATCGCAGCAAACCGCTCCCTCAGTTCGGTATCGGGGGCCTCGATCACCAGGTGTTCGGTGAGTTCGCGGGTGAGCTTGCGCACGCTCGGGACCGTGAGGGCTGGGAGCCCCGGACCCAGCAGCGCACCCACCCGCAGCGCCGTGCGCTGACGGGCGGTGAGCGAGGGAACGGGCTCGACCACGGCGGCGTCGTCCGTCCCCCGTGTCGGAGTTACCGGGCCCGCGGGGGTCGGCACGTTCAGGGCGGCGAGCGCGGCACCGGCCACGAAGCCACCCTCCGGCCGCACCACATCATCCAGCAGGTGCGTGACCAGGGCCAGCACCCCGGGATCACCGTGCAGCGCCTCGGCGCGGGCGGCCTCGGGACGGATCGGGGCGTTCGCAGCCCGCAGCACCCATTCCCGGGCAAGGGCTACGGACTCACGCGCGAGACGGTCGTAGTCGGTGTCGGTGGCGGGGGTGCGATCGGCCATACCCCGAGACTACGCCCTAGAACTCACCGGGATCGGGCGGCACGGCGAACACCCCAGAGTTTGCACGGTTCTTCCAGGGATCCCCGCGTGCCCCGACGCGTTAGGCGGGCCCGGGCCACTCCCCGGGCCAGGTGCTTGGCGCATCGGCCCGCGAGCGCGGCAGCGCAACCGCATCGCGCCAGTCCGCGATCCACGCGGGCAACGGCTCGGCGGCCTCGGTCATGCCGGTGGCCGCCATGAACTCGGCCGGGGACACCGTTCCCCCGCTCCGCCGAATGAAGCGGGCCCGCATGAGCGCCCGGGTGTACACCTGGCCGTCCACCACGATGCGATGCTCGATATAGCCGGCCTCCTCATCGGTGCCGATGATCCGGGTCTCGACCGTGAAACGCTGCCCCAGGGTCAGCGAACGTCGGTACGAAACCGTCTGGTTCACCACCACCGCGTACCAGCCGTTTTTCTCCATGACCGCCCACATGCCCGAGCGAATCATCAGATCCAGCCGGCCCAGGTCGAAGATCGACAGGTAGACACCGTTGTTCATGTGGCGCAGGATGTCCAGATCGGTGAGCAGGGTGCGCAGCCGAATCCGGCCCACATCGTGATGGCCGAGGGTCTTCCCGCGCGCCAGGCCGCGCCGGGCTGCCCGCATCACCAGGAGGGTACGAAAAATGAGGTGCATGGGGTCCTAGAGGAAGATGTCGGGAAAGAGGTCGGCGGGGTCCACCCCGGGGGCGTACTTTTCCAGGTCGGTGATGCCGTGATCGGCCAACACGTCCTCGACGATCAGCGCGCGGCCGGTCAGCTCACGCGCGTCACTGGTCAGCACCAGATAGGCGGCATCCGCGTAGATCTCCGGGGTACGGCTGCGACGCATGAGCTCCTCGCCGCCCAGGATGTTGCTGACCGCCGCGGTCTGGATCGTGGTACGCGGCCACAGCGTATTGGCGGCCACCCCCTGCTCGGCAAATTCGGCGGCAAACCCCAGGGTCGCCAGCGACATCCCATACTTGGCCAGCGTGTAGCCGATGTGCGGACCCAGCCACTTGGGATCCAGGTTGATGGGCGGGGACAGCGAGAGAATATGGGGGTTCGCGGATTTCAGGAGTGCGGGGATGGCCGCACGGCTGAGCATAAACGTGCCACGGGTGTTGACGTCCTGCATCAGGTCATAGCGCTTGGGGCTGAGGTCCTGACTGCCGGCGAGGGTGATCACCGAGGCATTGTTCAGGACGATATCGATCCCGCCAAACTCGGCAATCGCCGCGGCCACCGCGCGCTCCACGTCCTCATCGTTGCGTACATCCCCGACCACCGCGAGCGCCCGTCCGCCGGCCGCCCGGATCTGCTCGGCGGCGGTGTGAATGGTGCCCTCCAGGGCCGGATGTGGGGTATCGGTCTTGGCCAGCAGGACGATATTGGCCCCGTCGGCCGCGGCGCGCAGCGCGATGGCCAGTCCGATCCCGCGGCTTCCGCCGGACATCAGGATCGTGCGGTTTGTGAGTGTGCGGGTCATGCGGTCTCCTTCGGTGCGGCTTTGGCATGGGAGCGGGCGGCAAAAGCTGCGATCCGCTCGGCGGACTCGGTGCGGGCGAAGGCCTCGCCAATCGTGGTGGCCTCATCGTCCAGCCCCGCCTGGAAGTCGCGTCCGACGCTCGTGCGCAACAGCCGTTTGGCCTGCCCAAACGCCAGGCTGGCACCGGAGACCCAGTGGGCGGCCACGGCCTCGGCCCGGGATGCCAGGTCCTCGGCGGGGACCACCTCGTTGATCAGACCCCAGTCCCGGGCGGTTTCGGCATCCAGGCTGCGATCGGTCAGCACCATTTCCAGCGCACGGCGCATCCCGATGGCCTCGGGCAGCAGCGTGCTCACCCCACAGTCGGGCGTGAGACCGATATCGGCATACCGGGAGACAAAACGGGCCTTTTCCGAAGCCACCACGTAGTCGCCCACCAGCATGAACCCGAGGCCACCCCCGGCCACGGCGCCCTGCACCGCGGTGACGATGGGAATCGGGGCGGAGGTCAGCAGGCGGTGACCGTCGTGGATCACATCGGCCAGCTCGGCGATGGTGGTCCCACCCTCACGCGCCAGCGTGGCAAACTCGAGGACGTCTCCGCCGGCGCAGAAGGCCGGACCGATCGAGTCGAGGATGACCGCCTGCACGTCTCCCCGGCCCGCGACCTCCCCGGCGATTTCGCGCCAGGCCAGCGCGGCCGCCCGGTTGATGGCCCCGAGCCGCTCGGGCCGGTTGAGGGTGATCCGGGCGATGCCCCCGGCGACCTCCAGCCGGATTGGATCGTTATCGTGCTGCGTCATTGCGACCTCCTGAGCACCCCGCGCGGGGCGCATGCGATGGCTTCGTTGCGATCAGTGGATGCCCCGAGCATAGACCGCACGGATGCGAACCCCACGGAGATTGTGCACAATCGGCGAGTGTCACCAACCAACCCCGATGCACGCTTGTGCGCTTCCTACAACGCACCCGGCGGGCTGTCCGGTGGGCCCGACTAAACTGGAATCATGGCCCAAACGAAGATCCTGCTCTACTACGTCTTCACCCCCCTCTCCGACCCCGACGCGATCCGCCTCTGGCAGCGCGACCTGGCCGCATCCCTCGGGCTGCGCGGGCGAATTCTGCTGTCCAAGGACGGCATGAACGGCACCGTGGGTGGAGAAATCGGCGCGGTGAAGCGCTATCTGCGTGCAACCCGCGAGTACCCGGCGTTTAAGAACCTTGACGTCAAGTGGTCCGACGGTACGGGCCTGGATGAACACGGCCAGAGCCTGGACTTCCCCAAGCTGAGTGTCAAGGTGCGCGAGGAAATCGTGTCCTTCGGAGCACCGGGCGAGCTCACCGTAACCGCCGAGGGCATCCAGGGCGGCGGCGGACGCATCACCCCGGACAAACTGCACGATTTTGTGGCGGAACACCAAGACACCGTGTTTTTTGATGGCCGTAACGCCTTCGAGGCCGAGATCGGCCGCTTCAAGAATGCGATCGTTCCCGATGTCTCCAACACCCGCCAGTTTGTGGCCGAGCTCGAATCGGGCCGCTATGACCACCTCAAGGACACCCCGATCGTGACCTACTGCACCGGTGGCATTCGCTGCGAGGTGCTGTCGGGCCTGATGAAAAACCGCGGCTTCAACGAGGTGTACCAGCTCGAGGGCGGCATCGTGCGCTACGGCGAGCAGTTCGGTAATGACGGCCTGTGGGAGGGATCGCTCTACGTGTTTGATGCCCGCGGATCGATCGACTTCGCCCCCGGGGCCGCCCGCATCGGCCACTGCGTGGTCTGCGAGACCGCGACCTCGGAGATGCGCAACTGTGAGGATCCCAGCTGCCGTGCACAGCTGGTTGCCTGCGACTCGCACACCGAAACCCCCGTCCACTGTCCCACCCACGCCGGAGTACTCGCATGATCGAAAATTCTAAGCTCGCCATCATCGGTGCCGGCAGCGTGGGGTCCTCCCTCGCCTATGCCGCCCTGATTCGGGGTTCCGCACGCGAGATCGTGCTCTACGACATGGACCGGGCCAAGGCCGAGGCCGAGGTGCTCGACCTGGCCCACGGCACCCCGTTTACCGGGGCCGGAAAGATCACCGGAGGCGGCGACATCGAGGCCGTAGCGGGTGCCAAGGTGGTGGTCATCACCGCCGGCGCCAAGCAGCAGCCCGGCCAGACCCGGCTTGATCTTGCCGGAACCAACGCCCGGATCCTGGGTGAACTCCTGCCCAAACTGGTTGAACTCGCCCCGCGCGCGGTTTTCATCCTGGTGACCAACCCGTGTGACGTGCTCACGGTGGCGGCCCAGGGCATCGTGGATCTTCCGCCCGGACGCATCCTCTCCTCGGGCACCCTGCTGGACTCGGCCCGGCTGCGCTGGCTGATCGCCGAAAAGGCCGGGGTCTCGGCGGCGAGCGTGCACGCGGCGATCATCGGCGAGCACGGCGACAGCGAGTTCCCGCTGTGGTCCCAGGCCAAGATCGGCCCGACCCCGCTGCTGGAGTGGACCGACGAACACGGCAAGCTGGTCTTCGATTCGACCGAGCGTGCCCGCCTGCACGAGGAGGTTGTCGGCTCGGCCTATAAGGTAATCGCCGGCAAGGGCGCTACCAACTATGCGATCGGTCTCTCCGGTGCCCGGATCGTCGAGGCGATCCTGCGCGATGAGAAGGCGGTTCTCACCGTCAGCACCGTGCTGAATGACTACAACGGCGTGGACGGGGTTGCCCTGAGCGTGCCGGTGGTGGTGGGCAAGCACGGCGTGGAACGGGTCCTGGATGTACCGATGAACGACTCCGAGGCCGCCCACTTCCGCGCCTCGGCCGAAGCCCTGCACCAGAGCATTCAGGCGCTGGGGATCGACACCCCCTAGTTTCGATGTCCCCATGCCCGGCCGGTTCTCCCGAACCGGCCGGGCATGATGCTTTTGTCTCGGCGCCCTTCCATGCCCCCTGTCGCGACCCGGGGCGACTGGTTAGGGTGGAGATATGAGTGCATCCGAATCGTTTCATGCCTGGTGGGTCTCCGCCGAGAGTGCCGAACTTCGAGACACCACCACCGACCAGCTCGGCGAGGGAGACACCCTCGTCCGAGTCGAGTTTTCGGGAATCAACTTTAAGGACGGGCTCGCGCTGGAGCGGCGCCCCGGCATCCTGAAGGAGTATCCGATGATCCCCGGGATCGACCTGGTGGGATTCGTGGTCGAGTCTGACCTGGATCTCTGGCAGCCCGGCGAACGTGTCCTACTCAATGGTGCCGGGCTCGGCGAGACCCATAATGGCGGGCTGGCGCAGTATGCGCGGGTAAGCGGGGCCGACCTGATCTCGGTACCGCAGCAGATCAGCAATTTCCGTGCCGCGGCGATCGGCACCGCCGGATTCACCGCGATGCTATCGGTGCTGGCCCTCGAGGACGCCGGGCTGGAGCCCAGTGCCGGACCGGTACTGGTGACCGGCGCGGCCGGCGGAGTGGGCAGCATCGCCATCGCGCTGCTGGCCGAGCTGGGCTACGAGGTGGTGGCCGCGAGCGGACGGGTGGACACCGCCTCCAACTACCTGCGCAACCTCGGTGCCGATCGGATCATCCCGCGCTCCGAGCTCTCCGAGCCTGGACGCCCACTGCAAAAGCAGGAGTTTGCCGCAGTCGTGGATTCGGTGGGTAGCCACACCCTGGTTAATGCGCTGGCGCGGCTGAACTATCGCGGACTGGCCACCGTGTGTGGGCTCGCCCAGGGGCCCGATCTTCCCGGTACCGTGCTCCCGTTTATCCTGCGCGGGGTGCACCTGATCGGGATCAACTCGGTGTTTGCCCCGCGCGAGCTCCGCGAGCGTGCCTGGCAGCGCCTGGCGAGGGATCTCAACCTGGATCTGCTTGACTCACTGACCCGCAGCATTCCGATGTCGGATGTGGGGGCCTCGGGGGCCGCCATCCTGCGCGGTGAGCTGCGTGGACGCACGGTTGTGGACGTCGACGCCTAGCATCTACCCGAAAAAGAGGCGAAACCCCCGCAGGGGGTTTCGCCTCTTTTTGCGATCTGACCCGCTACTTGTGGGTCTCGGTCTCGGGCTCGTCAGTGCCCGCTGCCGGCTTCTTCGCCGCGGTTTTCTTGGCGGCCGGGGTGGACTTTGCGGTAGCGGCCGGCTTCGAGGCGGGCGTGGTCTTGGCCGCCGGGGCAGCCTTCGCGCTCGAACCAGCCGCGGTAGCGGGCTTGGCTGCCGAGGCGGACTTCGCCGGTGACGCCTTTGCGGGCGTCGTCTTCGTTGCCGGAGCCTTGGTCGCCGCGGCCTTCGAAGCCGGAGCCTTGGATTCCGAGTTCTTAGACTCCGAAGCCTTAGCCGCCGGAGCCTTTTCGGCGGGAGTCTTGGATTCCGACGTCTTCGAGGCAACGGCCTTAGATTCCGCGGGCTTCGAGTCCGGAGTCGTGGATTCCGACGGCTTGGAATCAGCGGTCTTGGATTCCGATGTCTTCGCGACGGAAGTCTTTGCGGCCGGAGCCTTGGCTGCCGGGCTCTTCGGGGTCGAGGTCTTCGGTGCCGAGGTCTTCGGTGCCGAGGAGTTACCCGTTTCCGGCTCGGTGGTCGAGTTCGTGGTGGCCGGGGCCTTGGCGGTCGACGGCTTCGCGGCAGGCTTGGCCGGGGCAGTCTTCGCGGCCGGAGCCTTGGCCGCCGGCGTCTTCGGGGCTGCGGTCGATTTAGCCGCGGCCGGCTTAGCCGCCGCAGGCTTGGCCGCGGAAGCCTTCACTTCTGCCGTCTTGGCCGTGGCCGGCTCGGACTCGGCCGACTTCGCTGTGGCGGACTTACTCGCCGCAGGTTTAGCGTCGGCAGCCTTCGTCTCGGCAGACTTGCTCGCCACCGGCTTCGACTGGGCAGGCTTCGACTGGGTGGGCTTTGTCTGGGCAGGCTTCGTCTCGGCAGGCTTGCTCGCCGCAGGCTTTGTCTGGGCCGCCTTCGTCTCGGCGGGCTTACTCGCGGCGGGCTTCGCGGCGGCCTTGCTCGCGGCAGCGAGCTTGTTTGCGGCGGCCGGCTTCGCCTTGGCCGCGGGGGCCGCATCCTTCGCCGGGGCGGGTGCTGCCTTTTTCGGGGCACGCTTGCGGATCGGCGTCACCCGAGCCAGCGGGTTCTTGGCTGCCTTGCGGGCGGCCTCTCGCTCGGCGGCAATCCTCTCGGCCTCGGCCTTACGCGTCGCGTGTTCCTCCTCGAGGACCGCGCGGAGGTCCACACCCTCGGCCTTACGCTCGATCAGCTTGCGCACTAGCGCCGGACGCACGCCGGTCACCGTGCGCGGGTTGACCTCGATATCGGATTCCAGCAGGGCAACAATATCGGCCTCGGTGGCCCGGGTGGCCTCGATCCGCTTCTCGGCCTCGAGAGCCGCGGCCGTCTTGCGGCGCGCACGCGCGGCATCGCCATCGTCCAGGCCCAGCGCGGCCACGAGTGCCGCCGCATGCTTGGTGGTGACCACCACGCGGGAATATTGGGCGTCCTCCAGCTCAAACACGATGGTGGGACGGCTTCCGCGGATCACCAGGAAGTCCATACCGCCGTTAAACTTCCAGCGGCCCACGGCCATGGTGAGCGGAACGTACCAACCGGGCGAACGGATACCCCGCAGCCAGACCCACGGATCCTCGGTGATCGAGGCCGTTCGGATCGCATCACGCGGGATCACCACGTTGTCTTTGCGCAGCGCCAGGGCCTTTTCCGCCGCCGTCAGTTTCACTTCCAGTCGATCGGGGTGCAGGAGAAGGCTAGCCATACCCTCTAGTTTGCCCCTTTCACCTGAAAAAAGGGACGAAGACACCTCACAAAGTGATAACTCCCCGGCTGGAGAATTATCACAGTGCCCTAAACGCCGTGTCCATCCTCGGCGGCGGTCACCACGGCATCCAGCAGCGCGGCCACCGTCTGCTCGCCGGCCACCAGGTCGACGCGCAGTCCCGCGGCCGCCGCATCGTTCGCGGTGCGCGGACCGATGGCGGCAATCAGGGTCGAGTCCGGGATCTCGCCAAACTGCGCGGCGACCTGATCGGCGATACTCCCCGAGGTCACCAGCAGGGCGTTGATGCGGCCACTGCGGACATCCGCGATAACCTTCTCCGACACCGGCTCGCCCACCGTGCGATAGGCCATCACCGATTCCACGTTGTGTCCGGCGGCCACCAGGCCACGGGTCAGCACGGGTTCGGCATTGGCGGCGCGCAGGGTCAAGAAACGGCGCGGTTCGGGTTCGCGCGCGAGCAGCTCACGCGCCATTCCGGTAGCCGAGTTATCCTCGGCGGGAACCAGGGTGACCACAAAACCGGCCGCCTGTGCGGCGGCGGCCGTGGTCTCGCCCACCACGGCAATCTTTGTGTGGGCGGGGACCTGCACTCGGTGGGCGTAGAGCACGTCCACGGTCGTGGCACTGGTCAGGGTCAGCCAGTCGAATGCGCCGGCCTGAAGTGATTCCAGGGCGCTGGCCAGCGCCTCGGGGTTGTCGGTCGGGGCAAAGTTCACCATCGGTGCGATCACCGGGGTGGCGCCTCGACGACGCAGTTCGGCGGCGACTCCGTCACCCCAGGGGCCACCCCGGGGCACCAGAATCCGCCAGCCGGTCAACGGCTTGGAGGAAGATCCTGCAGTGCTCATCGGAAAACTCGTTGCTACCTTCGTCAAACTGATTGCGCGCGCACGCCCATTCGGGTGGCACGGCTCGGGGAGGAAAACGAACCTCACACTACCATCATCGTCCGGTTCCGGCCGGATCCGAAATCGCCCGGGGCTCCCGGACACAAAACGCCGAGTAAACCCGCGGTTTTAGCGTCGCGAAAGCGCCCGCACAATACCCCAGGCCGCGAGGCCCACGGTCACGGTTGCGGCCGCGGCCACACCCAGTGCGCCGCCGGGGTTTTCGGTGCTGAACTCCTTGAGCTTCTTCTTGCCGCGGTTCACCGCACCGCCCACTCGCTTGGGCACGTTGAGCTTGTCCTCGAGGGCGTTCAGCGTGGCTACCAGCTCCGCGCGCGCCTCCTCAGGGGTCTTATCGACGGTCATAATCACCGGTTCCCTTCAGCGCGTCGATGTCTCGACGCACACCCTCAATCGGACCCTGCTCATCGCTGATGCGCTTAAACGAGCGCCAGCCCAGGAGCCCGAAGACCCCGGCCGCCAGCAGGAACAGGACAAAAACAATCAGTGCCGCCAGCCAGGCGGGCATCACCAGGGCAAGCGCCAGGATGATCACCGCCACCAGGGTCCCCACGGCGAAGAACACAAAGATCAGCGCGACGATCACAAAGACCGCACCGATGCCCGCGTTTTTCCCGACGTGGATTGCCTTGACCTTGAGCTGCTCGATCTCGGCCTTGATCAGATCAACGATCTGACCGGGGAGATCGGCGATCAGACCAATCAGGGAGCGCTTGCTGGGCTCACTCATTCTCGGCCGACTTCTTGGTGGAGCTCTTGGCAGCCCCGCCCTTGGCGGTGCTCTTGGTCGACGCGGCCTTCTTCGCGGCCGGCTGTTTGGCGGCGGGCTTTGCGCTCGTGGCGGCGGCCGGCTTTTTCGCCGAGGTCTCGGGAGCAGACTCGTCGGGGGCGATAGCCGAGGCCACCTTCTTGACACCGGTCAGCAGCAGACCCGGGATTTCACTCAGCCGGGCCTTGGTGAAGGTCTCGACCTTCTCAACCTGGTTCTGCACGGGGGCGGCGTTCCAGACGCTCAGCCACCCGCTCTTAATCTGTTCGTAGCGCGCACGGCCCGCACGGGTCCCCAGCACATAGCCCGCGGCCAGTCCGGTGACGAAGAGTATCTTGCCTCGCATCGTGTCTCCCTCTGCTCGATTCGATACTCACCAGCGTAGCGCGTGGTTGCGGATACGTCGGGAAGAATGTCTCAAAAGACTTTGGTAAACAAAACACCGCTCCATTCCTCGGTGGGAATGAAGCGGTGTTTTGGTGGTGAAACCTAGGCGCCGCGCAGACGCTCGGCGAAGTACAGGTACAGGTCGGCGATCGCGATGCGCTCCTGCTCCATGGTGTCTCGGTTCCGCACGGTCACGGCCTTGTCCTCAAGCGAATCGAAGTCGACGGTCACGCAGTACGGGGTACCGATCTCGTCCTGACGACGGTAACGACGACCGATTGCACCGGCATCATCGAAGTCCACGTTCCAGGTCTCGCGCAGCTCGGCGGCCACCTCGCGGGCCAGCGGCGAGAGGGCCTCGTTGCGGCTCAGCGGCAGGATCGCGACCTTGACCGGGGCCAGGCGCGGGTCCAGACGCAGCACGGTGCGGGTGTCCACACCACCCTTGGCGTTGGGGACCTCCTCCTCGTCATAGGCGTCCACCAGGAAGGCCATCAGCGAGCGGGTCAGACCGGCCGCGGGCTCGATCACGTAGGGGATCCAGCGCTCGTTCTTGGGCTGGTCGAAGAAGGACAGGTCCTTGCCCGAAGCCTCGGAGTGGGTCTTGAGGTCGAAGTCGGTGCGGTTAGCCACACCCTCCAGCTCGCCCCACTCGCTGCCGGAGAATCCGAAGCGGTACTCCACGTCCACGGTGCGCTTGGCGTAGTGCGAGAGCTTTTCCTTGGGGTGCTCGAAGAAGCGCAGGTTCTCGGCCTTGATGCCCAGGCTGGTGTACCAGTTCATGCGCTCGTTCAGCCAGTACTCGTGCCACTCTTCATCGGTGCCGGGCTCCACGAAGAACTCCAGCTCCATCTGCTCGAACTCGCGGGTGCGGAAGATGAAGTTACCGGGGGTGATCTCGTTACGGAACGACTTACCGATCTGGCCGATACCAAACGGCGGCTTCTGGCGCGAGGCCTGCAGCACGTTGGCGAAGTTCACGAAGATACCCTGGGCGGTCTCGGGACGCAGGTAGTGCATGCCGGACTCGTCCTCAACCGGGCCGAGGGTGGTCTTCAGCAGACCGGAGAATGCCTTGGGCTCGGTCCAGGCGTGACGGGTGCCACAGTTCGGGCAGGCGATGTCGTCCAGCCCGTTCTCGGGGGCACGACCCTTCTTCTCCTCGAACTCCTCCTCCAGGTGGTCGGCGCGGAAGCGCTTGTGGCAGGAGGTGCACTCGACCAGCGGGTCGGAGAAGACCTCAACGTGGCCCGATGCCTCCCAGACCTTGCGGGGCAGGATCACCGAGGAGTCCAGGCCCACCACGTCGGAGCGACCCTGAACCATGGACTTCCACCACTGACGCTTGATGTTCTCCTTCAGCGCCACACCGAGGGGGCCGTAGTCCCATGCGGAGCGGGATCCGCCGTAGATTTCACCGGCCTGAAAGACAAATCCGCGATGACGGGCGAGGGCGATGACTTTATCGAGACGGCTGGCTGCCACGGTGGCTCCTGAAGTGTGCTGAAAGATAACCCGACCGGGTGCCGGGCATTAGGGCCTAAGTTTACCCACTTTCCCGGCCGGTGTCCGCTGCCGTTCTAGGATTGATGCCATGAGTCACCCCACGCTCCCCGATATTCAGGTTGCCGCCTTCGCCCTCGTGCGGGACCGCCGCCTGCTGATGGTCACCGCCCGGGGCCGGGACGTCTATTTCCTCCCCGGCGGCAAGATCGATTCGGGTGAGACCCCGCGAGACGCGGTAATCCGTGAGGTTTTTGAGGAGGTGGGGGCCCGGGTCGACCCGGATTCGCTGGCGATCTACCACCGGCTGGCGTTGCAGGCACACGGAGAACCCGAGGGTCGCCTGGTGGCGATGACCATCTTCAGCGGCGAGCTGCTGGATGAGCCGGTCCCGAGCGCCGAGGTGAGCGAGCTGCACTGGGTGCGCCTGGCCGATGCCGACCGCTGCCCGCCCGCCGGGGCGGATCTGCTGCACGTTCTGCACCGGGACGGCCTGATCGACTGACCATTCGCGCACACTGGGAACTCCACGAAGTCCCGGCTAACATGGATCGCAGTCGTGATGAGAACCCGGCCGCGCCGGGAACGGATGCACCCAGGGGGCCGAATTGACACAGCAGGAACGTGGACGCGCCGGCGCAGGGGTCTCCGCCATCGCCTTCAATGAGGCGGTGCCGGTGCGCTTCGAACGCGACGGGCGCGAAATCGTCAACTTCCGCTCGGGACCGCGCACCGGAACCCCGATTGTGCTGCTGCACGGGATCGGGATGGGGCACGCCTACTGGGAGGGCCTCGCCTCGGAACTCAGCGAAATCGGTCCGATCTATGCGCTGGACCTGCCCGGATTCGGGGAGTCCCCCGAGCCGGACGAGCCGCTGGATATGCCCGATAGCGGTGCCTTTGTGGCGGAGTTTGTGCGCTCCGAGGGATTGCGCGATGTGATCCTGATCGGGCACTCGATGGGCACCCAGGTGGCAGTGGAGGCCGCTGCGGCAGCGCCGGATCTCTTCCCCGAGCTGATCCTGCTCGCCCCCACGATCAACGTCTCCGAGCGAACCGTCTGGCGTCAGGCCCTGCGCATGATGCAGGACATGATGTCCCCGCAGCCACGCACCCTCTACTTTGGTATTCGCTACTACCTGGCGGCCGGCCCGCGCTGGTACATCAAGAAGCTGGCGACGATGCTCACCCACGAGGTGGAGAAGACCCTGCCTCGCATCCAGGCGCACACGCTCGTGGTCCACGGCGAGCGCGACGCCCTGTGTCCGGCCCCCTGGGTGGACGAGGTGACGCGCCTGATTCCCGATGCCCACTCGGTCACCATTCCGGGCCGCGGACATGAAACCATGATCAGTGGTTACCCGGCCGTCGCGCAGGCAATCCGCACCCACCTGGGGTTGCCCGCCGCAGAGCCCCGGACCGGACATACCAAGCGATGAACATCCTCGGCCGGTTCACCGTCCTGGTGCGTGACACCGGGCTGATGATCGGGCTGCACCTGCGCGCACCCTTTCAGCGCTTCCCCCGCCGCTACCGTCACGGGGACGCCGATAAGCCGATCATCCTGCTCCTGCCCGGGGTCTACGAGACCTGGGCCTTCCTGGAACCGATCGCCGAGCTGCTGCATCGCTCGGGCTATCGCATCTCGATCGTGCGCGGCCTGGGCTACAACCTGCTCCCCATCATCGATACCGCCGGGCGCCTGGCCCGAGCGCTGCGCCGCGCACCGGCACCGCGGGCCGGGCGGATCATCGTGGCCCATTCCAAGGGCGGGCTGATCGGCAAACAGCTGATGGTTACCGACGGGCCGGAGCTTCGGATCCTGGGGATCGTCGCGATCGCCACCCCCTTTGCCGGCTCCCGCTATGCCCGCTACATCCTCGACCCCAGCCTGCGCGCGTTTTTGCCCACCAACTCCACGATCGTGGGGCTCGGTAGGCAGGCCGAGGTCAACGCCTCGATCGTCTCGATCTTTGGCCCCTGGGATCCGCACGTGAGCGAGGGCAGCGAACTCCCCGGTGCACACAATGTCAGAACCGAAACCTCGGGCCACTTCCGCATCCTCCGAGCACCCGAAACCGCCCCGCTGGTGCTGGACGCCGTGGAGATGCTGCACGGGGCCGAATCCCCGGGCGAGACGAACGGTCCGAATGCGGGACCGCTCACGCTAGAGGCGAAATCCCCGACACTCCCAGCCCGGCTCGGCGTGGCTTCCCCTACCCTGGAACAGGCCCCGTAGTTTTTCGCGCCCCGTGCGCGATCGGCCCCGCCTCAAACAAGGAGCATTTTTGTCTCTCGACACCCCCGAAACCAGCACCCCGGCGAGCGCTCGTCCCTTCCAGGTTGACCTGCGCGGCGTCGTGGATCTGCTCAGTCGGCACATCTACTCCAGCCCCCAGGTGTATCTGCGCGAGCTGTTGCAGAACGGCCGCGACGCGGTCACCGCCCGGCAGAAACTTCCCGATGCTCCGGCGGGACTCCTGCGGATCAGCCCGGTCACCGACACCGACCCGGTCTTCCGCTTCACCGACAACGGTGTGGGGCTCACCGCAACCCAGGCCGCCGAACTGCTCTCCACAGTGGGCCGCAGCTCCAAACGGGATGAGGTCCTGAACCTGCGCCGCGAGGACTTCCTAGGCCAGTTCGGGGTGGGACTGCTCTCCTGCTTTATGGTCTCCGATGAGATCGTGGTGCGCTCGCGCTCCGCTCACGGCGAGGCCCCGATCGAGTGGCGCGGCCACTCCAACGGCACCTTCAGCGTGCGCGAACTGAGCGAGGAGGAGGCCGCCGGACTGCCGGTGGGCACCGAAATCTCGCTGCGCCCACGACCCGATGATGCGACCCTGCTCTCTCCCGCCCGGGTGCGCGAGCTCACCGAGCGTTTCGGACGCTACCTCCCGGTAGACGTGCAGCTTGAGCAGTCCGACCGCTCCTGGGAGTCGGTCACGATTCCCGCGCCGTTCCTGGAGCCGGTGGCCGCGGGATCCGCGCACGAGGAGGCCCAGCTCGCGCTGGGAACCGAGCTGCTCGGTGCCCGCCCGCTGGCCAGCATCGAAATCGTGGTTCCCGGAACCGAGACCCGCGGCATCGCCTATGTACTGCCGTATGCGCCGCCACCCAGCGCCCGCCAGGCCAGCCGGGTGTATCTGGGACGTATGCTCCTGGATGAGCGGGTTGAGGACCTGCTGCCCGACTGGGCATTCTTCGTGCGCTGCGTGATCAACACCGACGGTCTGTCTCCCACGGCCTCCCGCGAGAGCTTCGTGAATAATGAGGCGCTGGAGTACACCCGCACCGAGATCGGTAACGCGCTGCGCCGCTGGATCATGCTGCAGGCCACCACCGCACCCCACGTGTTGTCCGGTCTGGTTTCGGTACACCAGCTCGCACTCAAGTCGATGGCCGTCCACGACGATGAGCTGGCGGCGCTGATGCTGCCGTGGCTGAAGATCGAAACCTCCGCCGGAGACACCACCATCGGCGAGCACCTGGAACGCTTTGGCGAGCTGCGCTACACCGACACCGTGGATGAGTTCCGTCAGGTTGCGGCCATCGCCAGCCCCGAGTCCCCCGTGGTCAACGGCGGGTACGTCTACGACGCGGCCCTGCTGCGCCAGATCCCCGCGCTGACCGGACAGAGCGTTACCCGCATTGAGGTCTCCGATGAGCTGGATAGCCTCGAGGCACCCCCGCTGCACGAGCGTCAGCTCACCGCCGCGGTCGAGGCCCGCGCCGAGGAGGCGCTCACCACCGTGCAGACCCGGGTGTCGATTCGCTCGTTCCAGCCCGCCGACCTGCCGGCGCTCTACGTGGCCGACCAGGCGGTGCTGCGCCGGATCGAACGCACCAAGGCGGCCGATATCGCCCCGGGCCTGTGGTCCCAGGTCATCTCGACCAACGACCGCCTGCTCACCGGCAAGAACTCCGGCGAGGGCGAGCGGGACGTGCGCGCCCGGCTGTGCCTGAACTGGTCCAGCCCGCTGGTGCGCCGTCTGGCCGAGCTGGATGATCCGCTGGTATTCCGCCGCTCGATCGAGCTGCTCTATGCCCAGGCGATGCTGGCCGGACACCGTCCGCTGACCACCACCGACCGAGCCCTGATGACCGGTGCCCTCACCGATCTGGTGCAGTTGAGCATCGGCCTCGGCGACCAAAACCCCACCGACTAAGTACACCAACACCACACGCCGCCCCCGGACCCGAGTGGGCGGCGCACCGGGTAAGGAGACCCCATGAGCACCCCGCATAATGGTTCAACCGCCGAGCGCATCGATCAGCTGCTCGCCGAAATCGACATCACCCCGATCGGTGCCCAGGAGCGTGCGCTGATCGATCAGGCGGTCGCCCTGGCCGATGAGGCCGGGGATGAGGAGCGCGCCTATCAGGCCCGCATGCGCCTGACCTCCTCCGCCCACATGACCGGCGACACCGACGCGATGCTCGCCTCCTTCGGCTGGTGCGTGGGCAAGTTCGATCAGGACCCGGTGCGCTTCCCCAGCGAGGCCGGCGGCGGCAACGACCTGCTGTTCCAGTACAAGTGGATGGCCGGCCGGGTGGCCTCCAACCCCGCGTTCCCGCTGAGCCAGCTCGATGCGATCCACGCCGATATGTCCGAGCGCTACCGCCGCGCGGGTGTTAGCCAGTCGGGGGTGCTGCAGAGTCGTTTCTCGACCGCGATGGACACCGGCAACTTTGTGGCCGCCGGACGTTTCCGCGACGAGCGTGAGCTGATCCCGCGCGATGACTACAGCCACTGTGAGGCCTGTGTGCGCGCCGAGGACGCCGCCTACTTCCGCCGGATCGGGCAGGAAGACAAGGCCCTGGCCCTGTTTGACGAGATCATGGAGCAGGGGCTGACCTGTGGCGAGGAGCCCGAGTCGGTCGAGGCCAACTCGCTGCTCACCCTGCTGCGCGCGGGCCGACTGGACGAGGCGCGTGCGGTGCACCTGCGCAGCTACCGGGTCGCCCGTCACTCCCCCGACGGCCTGGCAATGATCGCCGACCACCTGGTCTTCTGCGCGGTCACCGGCAATGAGTCCCGCGGACTGTCGATCCTCGAGCGTCTGCTGCGGGATCTGACCGTGGATCCGCTGAACCGCGCGCTGATTTTCTCCTCCCGCGTCTCGATCGCCGTCTTCCTGGACGCGGTCACCCGTGCCGGGGCCGGAGACACGCCGATCCGCGGTGCCCAGAACCCCGACCTGGCCGCACTCCTGGGTGCCGATCTAGGCGGGAACCCCACCGCCGCCTCCCTGGCCGCCGCGCTGTGGGCCGGGGCCGAGGAGCTGGCCGGGGAGTTCAACGCCCGCAACGGCAATGACGACTTCACCGGCCGAATCGACCGTGCCCGTCAGCTGGCCACCGAGCACTACAACCTGCCCATCGCCGGCGAGCGTTTCACCCCGCCGGCCGAGCTGGAGCAGGACACCCAGGCCGAGCCCACGAGCGCCGCCGACTGGCTGTTCCGCGCACAGACCGCGATGTTTGAGTCCGATCAGGCCGCCGTGCTGGCGGCCGTGGACAAGGGGCTGGCGATCGAGGACGGCGATGCGGAGGCTCGCGTGCGCCTCTACAGCTGTGTTATCCAGACCCTGATCGCCGCCGAGCAGCCCGAGGGTGCCCAGCAGGCGCTGACCGAGCGCATCGCTGTGCTGCGCGCGAGCGGACACCCCGAGCAGGCGGACCTCGAGGAGCGCTTCGGGCTGCTGATGTTCTCCACCGCAACCCCCGAGGATGAGGAGGCGCTGCTCGCCGAACTCGAGCGTGCCCGCGTCGCCGGTGCCCCGCTGGAGGTCATCGCGGACCTGCTGTTTGTGATCGCCGACCTGCGGATGCGCGCCCAGCGTCCCGCCGAGGCGCAGCCGCTCGCGCTCGAGGCGCTGGCCCTGACCGAGGATGGACCCGCGCGCCTGCTGGAATCCGCGCGTACCCTCGCCGCCTTCACGCTGCTCTACACCGAGGATGCCCCCGGTGCCGCGGCGCACCTGGACGCCCTGCTGGCCACCGAGGGCGCCCCGCACGTACGCATGCAGGCCCTGCGTCTGCGCGCGCAGATCCACGGCATGCTGGGCACCCCGCGCGCGGGCATCCCGCTGGCCGATGAGCTGCTGGCTCGGACCGCCCGCGGAACCAACCGTGAGAACACGATCCAGGCCGCCCAGCTGGCCGCCAACCTGCTGAACGATGACGAGCGTCCCGGCGAGGCCGCCGCCCGCATCGAGTACGCGATCGACCTGGCCCAGCGCGCCGAGTCCGAGCAGCTGATCGGGCTGCGTTTCCTGCTCGGGCGCTACCAGCTGAACGCCGGGGCCTTCGAGTCGGCGACCGAAAACCTGGACGAGGCCTACCGCGCCGAGGAGGCCGCCGAGGCGCCGCCGGCCGCTCGGGCCGAGACCCTGTTCTGGCTCGCCCAGGCGGCGCAGGGCGCCGAGGAGAACGGCCTCGCCTACGGTGCCTTCTCCCGGGCAATCGAGCTGGCCGCGGAGGGTGAAGCCTTCGAACTGGCCGCCCGAGCCGGAATCCTGCTGGGGCAGCTGTGCAACGGCTTCAACGATCCCGAGGCGATCGAGATTCTCGAGCGTGCCCTTGCCCACGCGGAGAAGGTGGAGGACGCCGACCTGATCGCCGCCGCCCGCCACCGTCTCGGCCAGACCCGCGCGACCCACGGTGATGCCGCGGGCCTCGAGGACCTCGACGCCGTGCTGGCCTTCGCCCAGGAACGCGGTGCCGACTGGCTGATCGCCGATGTGACCGACTCCCGCGCCCGCGCGCTGGGTTCGCTCGGGCGCATCGACGAGGCCATCCCCGCCGCCCTGACCGCCGCCGACGCCTACGCCGACTGCGGCGACGAGGGCAACGCGGCCATGAGCGAGCTGTTTGTGGCCCGCGTGCTGGCGCAGGCCGAACGCGCGGAGGAGGCCGTGCCGATGTACGGTGCCTCGATCGACCGCCTGCCCGTGGGATCCCCCGCCTTCGTGGGGCTCAACCTCGAGCTGGGCGCCCTGCTGGAACAGCTGGGTCGACACCCCGAGGCCGCCGCCGCCCGCGCCCGCGCCGAGCAGGCACCCGAGCAGTAGCGGCACGGAAAACGGCGGCCCCGCGGATCATTCCGCGGGGCCGCCGTTTTTCATCCGAGCGACTAACTCACAAAGTCGAGCAGCTCCAGGCCCAGCTCACGCAGCCCCTGCTGCACGGCAAAACCCGAGGTGGCATCGGTTTCGCGGAACGACACCTTGATCGCAAAGCACACGCTCGCCGACGGGCCACGAACCACACCCGTTTCGGCGCGCAGGCCCAGCTCGCGCGAGGCCAGGGCGTATCCGCCGATCCCGAAGCGCACGCCTCCGCGCAGGCCCGGATCCAGCCCCAGAGCGCCCACAACCGATCCGGGGTAGCTTCCGCTTCCCAGCCAGCGCAGCACCCGGGCCGAAACCTCGGGGTTCACGATCTCGCCGCGTTCCAGCCGCCAGATCAGCTCGCTCAGCTCGGTCATGGTTGAGCGGGATACCGCCGCCCGGGTTCCACTGTCGGCGCGGCGGCTCAGGCCATCGCGCAGCACCGTGTTGCGCAGGTGCAGGGACTCGGCGCGGGCGGCAATATTGTCCAGCCCGAACGCACGCAGCAGCGCGTTTCCGGCCGTGTGGTCGCCGCTTCCGGCCAGCAGGGCCGCCGCATCCGCGAGCGAGAGGGTGTCTCGTTCGAGGTGCTGCCAGATCCCCGGACCGTCGGCCAGGTCCGCGCTCTCGCGCACAATCTGCGGGTTGTCTCCGCGTTCGCAGTGATCGGCGGCCTCGATCAGCAGCAGGATCCGGCCCAGCGACCCGATCTGCGAGACCACGTAGTCATCCACACGCAGCAGCGGCGCCCCGGTTTCCAGGTTGCTGACCCGGACCGAAACCCGCATATCCTCGCGCACCATGTGCTCAAACGCACGCATCGAGCGGCCAAAGCCGTTGCCACCGCGAGCACCACCGCGGGTCCGACCGCCGGTGCCGGGCTGCCGGAAACCGGCGGTGAGCGCTGCGGAATCTGCGGGTGCACTGGCGGCACGCCGACCGCGGGTGGGAACGTCTGTCCCCTCCCGCGGTCCGCCGTGCCGGTGTGCCACCCGGGTCACCAGATGGTGACGCGCTGCTCGGGCGCGAGCCAGAGCTCGTCGCTCTCGCTCACGTCAAACGCGGTGTAGAACGCGTCGATGTTGCGAACAATCTGGTTGCAGCGGAACTCGTTGGGTGAGTGCGGGTCGGTCGCGAGCAGGCGGATGGCCTCCTCGTCCCGAGCGAGCTGCGCCCAGGCCTGCGCCCAGGACAGGAAGAAGCGCTGGGCACCGGTCAGACCGTCGATCACCGCGGGCTCGGTGCCCTCGAGCGAGAGCAGGTAGGCCTTCCAGGCGATTGCCAGACCACCCAGGTCACCGATGTTCTCACCGATGGTGAGTGCGCCGTTGACGTGGTGCTCGGGGACCTGGCGCGGTGCCAGGGCGTTGTACTGCTCGATCAGCGACGCGGTGCGCTGCTCGAAGGCCGCACGGTCGGCCTCGGTCCACCAGTCGGTGAGCTTACCGTCGCCGTCGTAGCGCGAGCCCTGGTCGTCGAAGCCGTGACCGATCTCGTGGCCGATGACCGCGCCGATCGCGCCGTAGTTGGCGGCGGCATCGCGGCCCGCATCGAAGAAGGGGAACTGCAGAATTGCCGCAGGGAACACGATCTCGTTGAACCCGGGGTTGTAGTAGGCGTTGATGGTCTGCGGGGTCATGAACCACTCGTCGCGGTCGATCGGCTTGCCGATCTTCGCCAGCTCGCGGTTGAACTCGAACTCCGCCCCCGCACGCACGTTGGCGATCAGGTTATCGGCGCTGACCTCGAGGGCCGAGTAGTCACGCCAGCGGTCGGGGAAGCCGATCTTCGGGGTGAACTTGGACAGCTTGTCCAGCGCACGCTCACGGGTCTCCGGGCTCATCCAGTCCAGATCGGTGATCGAGTCGCGGTAGGCGGCCTCGAGGTGGCTCACCAGCACATCCATCTGGGTCTTGGACTCGGTCTGGAAGTGGCGGGCCACGTACTGCTCGCCCACGGCCTCACCCAGCAGACCCTCGACCAGGGAGACGCCGCGCTTCCAGCGCTCGCGAATCTCGGGGACACCCGAGAGGGTGCGACCGTAGAAGTCGAAGTTTTCCTCGACGAAGGCGTCGGAGAGGTAGGCCGCGGCGCCGTGCACAATCTTCCAGCGCAGCCAGTCGGTCCAGCTCTCCAGGTTCTCCTCGGTCAGCAGGGCCGCGATGCCCTCAACGAAGCTGGGCTGACGCACCACAACCTCATCCAGTGCACCGGCGGGGGCGCCCAGGCTCTGGGCCCAGGTGCTCAGCAGGGCGGCATCGCCGTGCTGGCCAAACAGCTCGGCAAACTCGTCCCAGGTCTTGAGGTTGTACTGGGCCTGGCTGTCGCGGGCGGCCACATTGTCCCAGTGCACCGCGGCGATGCGGGTTTCCAGGTCGAATACGCGCTGGGCGCGGGCGTCGGCCTGATCCAGTCCGGCGAGCGCCAGCAGCTTCTCGATGTGGGCACGGTAGGCCTCACGGATCGGCGCAAAGCGCTCCTCACGGAAGTAGCTCTCATCCGGCAGCGAGATGCCCGACTGCTGCACCATGACCAGGTAGCGCTCGGGGTTACCCGGGTCGTTATCCACCCAGAGTCCCAGGAACCCGCCCACGCCGGCGCGGTCCAGGGAACCGGCCACGCGTGCGAAGTCGGCGATCGAGGCGACGGCATCCGCCTGGGCAAGCTCGTCTGCCAGCGGGGACGCGCCCAGCTCGTTGATCCGATCCTCGGCCAGGTAGCTGGTGTAGAGGTCACCAATCTTGCGGGCGGTGGTGCCGGCTGCGGCATCACGGGATTCCTCGATGATCTGACGGACGGCCTCCTCGGCCTCCTCCGCGAGAATCGAGAACGAGCCCCAGCGGGACTTGTCCGCGGGGATTTCGGTGCGCTCTAGCCAGCGTCCATTGGTGTGGCGGTAGAGGTCGTCCTGGGGACGAATGTCCGGGTTGAGGTCGTCGAGGGTGATGCCGGAGGTCGAGTTGGGAGACGTCATCTCTCCAGGGTAAACCAGACCGGCCCGGAGGTGTTCGGATCCGTCATCTAAGTCCCCAACCGGAATCAAAAAATCCCGTACCGTGGGTGGGTGGCCCCACTCAACCGTTCGATCCTGCACCTCGCGATTCCCGCCCTGGGCGCGCTGATCGCCGAGCCCCTGTTCCTGCTCACCGATACCGCCCTGGTGGGGCACCTGGGGGTGTCCGAGCTGGCCGGGCTGGGGCTGGCGGCCGCGGTGCTGCAGACGATCATCGGCCTCATGGTGTTCCTGGCCTACGCCACCACCCCGGCGGTGGCACGCAGGCTCGGCGCGGGGGATCCGCGCGGGGCCGTCTCGGTGGGGATCGACGGGCTGTGGCTCGCGCTGGGGCTCGGTATCGTGCTGGGAACGCTGGGAGCGCTGGGCTCCCCGTGGCTGATCGGCCTGTTTGGTGCCCCGGCGGGGGCGAGCACCGCGGCGATTCAGTACCTGTCGATTTCGATGGCCGGGGTCCCGGCAATGCTCCTGGTTTTTGCGGCCACGGGGCTGTTGCGTGGACTCCAGGACACCCTGACGCCGCTCTGGGTTGCCGGGATCGGCTTCGCCCTGAATGCCGGACTCAACTACCTCCTCATTTACCCCGCGGGCCTCGGCATTGGCGGTTCGGCCCTGGGCACCGTCATCGCACAGTGGCTCATGGTGGTGGCCTACCTGCTCGTGATTGTCCGCCATGCCCGCCGAGTGCGTGCCCGAATTCGTCCGTCTCGGGCCGGGGTCCGCGGCTCCGCCCGGGCGGGGGGATGGCTGCTGCTGCGCACGGCAAGTCTGCGCGCGGCCATGCTGCTGGCAATCGGGACCGCCGCGGGGCTCGGGGATCCCGAGCTCGCCGGATTCCAGATCACGATGACGGTGTTTAGCACACTCGCCTTCGCCCTGGATGCCCTGGCCATCGCCGCCCAGGCACTGGTGGGCAAGGGCCTCGGGGCCGCGGACACCGAATTTGTGCGGCTGGTCCTCAAGCGCTGCCTGCAGTGGGGCATCGGCGCGGGTGTGGTGCTGGGGGTTCCGTTGGCTCTGGGTTCGGGGGTGCTGGGACGGGTGTTCACCTCGGATGCGGACCTGGCCACGCTGATCACCCCGAGTCTGATCATCCTGGCGATCGGTGCCCCGCTGGCCGGGATCGTGTTTGTCTTGGATGGCGTCCTGATCGGTGCCGGGGATGCCCGCTACCTGGCGCTCACCGGCCTGGTGAACCTGGCCACGTTCATGATCATTCTGTGGATCGTCGGGCTGATCGGCCCTGGCGGTGCGGGCGGTCTCGCCTGGCTGACCGGGGCGTTTGCGCTGGGCTATATCGCCGCCCGGGCGATCACCCTGGGGCTACGCGCCCGCGGCACCGCCTGGATGCGCACGGGCATCACCTCGGCGTAGCGCCGGGCGGCCGAGCCCGGGGTGTGCCGGCCCACCGAGAGCTCGGTCCCGTCGTTCGCCCGATCAGCGGGAGGTCGGCACCGGTCCCGTGGTGTCGCCGGCGACGAAGGAGACGTCAAAGTCTGCCGAGGGCACACTCTGCCCCTCCAGCATCGCGAGCACCGCGCGACCTGCGGCCTGCCCCTTGGCGTGTGCGGGCTGCCACACGGTGGTCAGGCGACGCTCGAACCCGTCGACGCGGATCCCGTCAAAGCCAACCACGCTGAGGTCCTCGGGCACCCGCAGTCCCAGCTCCTCGGCCGCGGCGATCACGCCCACGGCGATCAGGTCGCTCTGCGCGATCACCGCGGTGGGTCGCTCGGCGGCGGGGACATCCAGCAGTCGCAGGGTGGCCAGTCGACCGGCCTCGACCCGGCTGCTGCCGGCGATCACCCCGGTGAGGGTGGGATAGATCGCTCGTGCTCCGCGCAGCCGCTCGAGCGTGGTGGCCACGGTCCCCGCGGCCTCACGTTCGGGAGTCAGCGGGGCGACCACGCGCTGCCGGTCAACCCCCAGGGTGACCGTGGCCACGCGCTCATGGCCGAGGGCCGCCAGGTGCTCGGCCGCGGCCTTGCCTCCACCAAAGTTATCGAGGTTCACGCTGGTGATGGCGTTGTTTTCGGGACCCTCGATCTGCACGGTTGGGACCCCGCGGCCACCCAGGACCCGGGCAATATCCCCGGCCTCGGTTCCCACGCACAGCAGCACCAGGGCGTCGATCGGCGCGTTGGCCACGGCCGCGGTTCCGCGATCCAGTTCGGGGATCAGCAGCAGTGAGGCACCGATCTTTGAAATCTCATCGGCGAGCCCGTCGAGGGTTTGAATCAGCACCGGGTCCCGGAAGGAGACTCCGATGCGGTCGGCGATCAGCACGCCGACGATTCCGCTGGTTCCCAGTCGCAGCGACTGCCCACGCGGATCGGGTCCGGCATAGTTCAGCTCGGCGGCGGCGCTCATGACCCGCTCGCGGGTCTGGTCCGATACCGGCCCCCGGCCGCTGAAGGCCAGCGACGCGGTGGAGGCCGAGACCCCGGCCAACTCGGCCACCTCGGCGAGGGTTACTCGTCCGGCATTCCGATCAGTCATCGCCCGCTCCGTTTTCGACGGCGTTGTCCCGGCCGGTTGACCGGGATCACTTCCATCGGATAGCTTAGGCGATGTTCTTTGCGAATCGAATCGATTCGACACGGGGCGTCACCTTCCCCCGACGCCCACACGTTACCCCCACTTCGCGCCGCAGGCGCCCCGTTTGAAACCGTGAGCATGACCGCTACCTCCATCGCCGCCTCCCCCGCCGCCCTGCGCGCCTGGCGCAACGCCCTGTTTATCGTCTTTCTGCTGAGTGGATTGAGCGTGGCCAGCATGGCCAGCCGGATCCCCGCGCTGCGTGAGACCCTCGGCATCAGCAACGGAACCCTCGGACTGGTGCTGTTTGGCATGTCCGCGGGCTCGATCCTCGGTCTGGCCTCCTCCAACGCGATTCGCGAACGCCTGGGGACCCGGGCCGGCATTCGCACCGCGCTGCTGGTCAGCATGGTCGGGCTGCTGATCATGGGCTTCGGATCCACGATCGCGCTGCCGGTGGTCATCGTGGGTCTGGCGATTCTGGGCTTTGGCAACGGCGTGGTGGACGTCATGATGAACCTCGACGGCGCCCTGGCCGAGGTTGAACTGGGTAAAACCGTGATGCCGATGATGCACGCGTTCTTCAGCGTGGGCACGGTCCTCGGTGCCCTGATCGGCTCGGCCGCGGCGTTTAACCACGTCCCCCTCTCGGTTCACCTCACCATCGTGGTGATCCTGGTCTCGGCCGCCGCGATCATCGTGGTGCGCTGGATCCCACTGCGCCCGATCGTGCGCCAGACCCATGAGCGCGTGCCGTTTGGCGAGCGTCTGCGCGCGAATGCCTCGGTCTGGAAGGATCGTCGCCTGCTGCTGATCGGCCTGATCATGCTGGGCATGAGCCTGGCCGAGGGCAGCGCGGGTGACTGGATCGCCCAGGCGGTGGTGGACGGCTATCAGCAGTCCCCCGGCACCGGTGCGCTGGTCTATGGCGTGTTTGTGGCCGCGCTGATGCTGACCCGTTTTGTTGGCGGCCCCTTCATCGACCGTTTCGGTCGGGTCGCGGCCATCCGCCTCTCCGCGAGCCTCGCGGTGCTGGGCCTGGCCCTCTTTATCTTCGCCCCGGCCTTCCCGCTGGCCCTGGTGGGTGCCGCCGCCTGGGGTGCCGGCTGCGCACTGGGCTTCCCGGTGGGCATGTCCGCGGCAGCCGAGCACCCCACGCAGTCCGCACAGCGGGTGAGCGCGGTAGCCATGATGGGTTATGTCGCCTTCCTCGCAGGTCCGCCCGCCATCGGCCTGCTGGGCGAGCACGTAGGCCTGCTGCACGCACTGCTGCCGATTCTCGGTCTGGTGTTCATCGCCCTGCTGGCGGCCCCCGCGGCCCGTCCCGTGGGATATCCGGAGAAGCAGGCAGCTTAGTCATCCACAATTCCCCAAGAATCAACCTGGGGGATGGTGTTTTTGGGCGCAGATTCTCGCTAGTCTGCACCAATGAGCCTTGGAGTCCTCACCCGTGAGATCACGAAGCCGGTGCCGCTGCGCTTGGCCTCGGGGATCGTAAATCCCGACGCGATCGGTTTTTCCCGCGCTCCGCTGCACCAGGCGGCGGGCCGGGAAACCGGGCAGGACCGACGCCGGGACCACTGGTTGATCAGCACCCCGACCCACATCCTGATGATCGCCACCGGCCGAGACCAGCGGGGCGTCCACCAGCGACTGTGGGTTCTGGATCGAGTCACGGGCTCGCGCATCGAAGTCGCCCCGACCCGCCCCAAGGACGCGATGGGATCCCTGCCACAGGGCCCGGAAACCGGACCGATTCGTGTCCATTCTCTGGACCTTGACATCAGCATCGACGAGGTGCCCGGGGGAACCCGGGTGCGTGTATACGGCGGCCGGGTGCAGCTGGATCTGCGGGTGGGACGGCCGCTGATCCAGGAGAGCCTGGGCACCGTCGTGTCCCGTGACAATCGCTCGTTTGACTACGTGCTGAGTGATCTGGCCAGGCCGGTGACGGGTCGGGTGGCAATCGATGGAACCTGGGAGGCCCTAGCCTCGGAGTCGACCTGGGCCGTGCACAACTACAGCCACGGCTGCCACCGTCGCGACCTCGACGAGGTGCGTGCCGAGGCAACCGGAGTCGGTGTGCTCGCGGCCGATGCCAGCGCGCACCGCCTGGGCATCCGGCTCGGGGCCGGCAGCGGCTTCCTGGTGGATGGCGTCCTCGCCTATGACCCCACGGCCATCCAGACCGAACGACACGAAAACGGGACGATCCGCCTGTATGGGCCACGCTGCGATCTGCTCTTCACACCGCTGAGCGATGCACCCGCCGACGCTCGGGGCGAGCGCCGCACACACGTGGGCCTCTTTGCTGGCTGGGTTGAGCAGGTGCCCGGATCCCGGCTCACGGTTTCCGCCCTGACCGGGTGGCTCTCGCTCCCCCTCGCGGCACCCGACGCCCGGTAGATCACGTTAGTTTTCTGCGGCCACGCGCACCCGATGGGCTGGGTGTTCCCGGGCTCGGACGATACACTCACTGGGTGCGTTTGGTTATTGCGAAGTGTTCCGTGGACTATGTCGGCCGGTTGGCCGCCCACCTCCCCCTGGCTACCCGGGTCTTGATGCTCAAGGCCGACGGGAGCCTGCTCATCCACAGCGATGGCGGCAGCTATAAGCCGCTGAACTGGATGAGCCCGCCCTGCACGATGCAGGTGCAGGAGCCCTCTCCCGAGCGCGCCGAGGAGGGCGTGAAGGAGCTGTGGAAGGTCACCCACGCCAAGACCGGCGACCAGCTGGAGGTCTCGATCTATGAGATCCAGCACGATAGCGCGCATGAGCTTGGCCAGGATCCGGGCCTGCAGAAGATCGCGGTGGAATCCGAGCTGCAAAAGCTCATGGCCGAGCAGATCGACGTCCTGGGTCCCGGGCACACCCTGGTGCGCCGCGAGTACATGACCGCGATCGGCCCGATCGACATTCTGGCCCGGGATGCCAACGGTGGCGCGGTGGCCGTGGAGATCAAGCGCCGCGGCGAAATCGACGGCGTCGAGCAGCTGACTCGCTACCTCGAACTGATGAACCGCGACCCCGCCCTACGCCCGGTTCAGGGTGTGTTTGCCGCCCAGGAGATTAAGCCCCAGGCACGTACCCTCGCCGAGGACCGCGGCATTCGCTGTGTCATTCTCGACTACGACGAGATGCGCGGCCTCGACGACGGTTCACGGCTGTTCTAAGAATTTCTGCGAGGCCCAGGCCCCGCTCCGTATGATGGGGAATTATGTCGATTCCCACCATCCCCACCACCGTGCCCGCCACCAGTGAACGTCCCACCACCCAGGCCTGGACCTGTGTGCTGCTTGATCTGGACGGCACCCTGATCGATTCGGCCCCCGGCATCATCGAGCGCCTGGGTCGCACCCTCGCCTCGCTCGGTCTGCCGGCTCAGCACGAGTCGGAGATGATGCGCTGGGTGGGGCCGCCGCTGCTGGATTCCTTCCGTGATTTCGCCGGGCTCAACGAGGCCGATTCCTGGGCGGCGCTCGAGCGCTACCGCAGTCTCGCCGGCCAGGAGGACGCCTCGCAGCTCACCAGCGTCTACCCGGGCATCCCCGAGTTCCTGAAGCGCCTGAACGAGGCGGGAGTCCCGCTCGCGCTGGCCACCTCGAAGCCCGAGTCTCAGGCCGAGCGCATCCTGGATCACTTCGGGCTGCGTCACACCCTGACCGTCCTGTGTGGCGCCAGCGAGGACGAGACCCGGAGCGCCAAGGCCGACGTCGTTGCCGAGGCGCTGGTGCGCCTGCGCGCGCAGGGTGTCGACACCGGTGCCCCGATCATGGTGGGCGATCGTCACCACGACATCGATGGGGCTCGCGCCAACGGGATCCCCACCTACCTTGTGAGCTGGGGCTATGCGGTTCCCGGTGAGGAGGAGGGCGCACTCGAGGTCTTCGACTCCGCGGAGGTTCTGGCCGACCGTCTCATCGCCGAATACGCCGGGACGGACACCAAAACGACGCTTTAAGGAAGATGACAGTTTCATCGTTATCGGTGCGGGTACGATTCTCTAAGAGCAACTTCGCGCGCCGCGAGGATTCGTGACACCGATTGGGAAAACACATGGCATCCAGTGATTCGGGTAATGACCCCGACAAGATGAGCAAGAAGGACCGCCGCGAACACATGCGCGAGGTCGCACGTCTGCGTCGGGAAGAAGAACTGAAGCGCAAAAAGCGTAACCGCATCATCACCCAGATCGGTGTTGTTGTGGGTTCCCTCGCGGTCATTGCGCTCGTGGTGGCAATCGTGGTGAACACCACGGCCCAGAACAACCGCCCGGGCCCGGCGAACATGCAGAGTGGTGGCATCAGCTTCACCGGTGCCGCCGGCAAGATCGAGGCGAAGACCACCCCCGCGCTCAAGGCCGGGGAGAATCCGGTCGGCGTGAAGCAGGATTCCGCCAAGACCAACGTCGTGATGTACGTCGACTACCTGTGCCCGCTGTGTAACCAGTTCGAGTCCGCCAACCTGGACGGCCTGAAGGACATGGTGAGCGCCGGAACCGTCGACCTGCAGGTCCTGCCGATCAGCATCCTGGACCGCGTGTCCGCGGGCACCAAGTACTCGACCCGTTCGGCCGCCGCAATGGCCTGCGTGGCAAACTACGAGCCCAACGGATTCCTGGACGCCAGTGCCGCACTCTACGCCAAGCAGCCCGAGGAGGGCACCGCGGGTCACAGCAACGCCGACCTGGCCAAGATCATCGAAGACTCCGGCGTGAAGAACGCCAACATCGCCAAGTGCATCAGCGATGGCGACTACACGAACTTCGTGACCTCGTTCACCCAGTCGGCCCTGAACGGCCCGCTGCCCAACACCGATGTCCCCAAGGTCACCGGTACCCCGACCATCCTGGTTGACGGCAAGCAGTACAGCCCCCAGCAGAACGTCGGCTGGGGCAACACCCAGGACTTCTTCAAGTTCGTCGAGCAGGTTCAGGCTCAGAACAAGAAGTAATCCGATTCGCCAAGGCGCCGGTGTGGTTTATCCACACCGGCGCCTCTGTTTTGTCACCATGACTTTCCCAGGTTGCCGACACCGTGTCGAGTAGGCTGGTGGGGTCTGACCCCAACCCGAAGAGGCCATATGACTCCCCGCACCCTGTACCGCACCGTCGCGATCGCCGAGGCCGTCACGTGGACGCTGCTGATCATCTCCCTCATCCTGAAGTACGGGTTAGATGCGAATCCGATCGTCACCACGATCGCCGGCGGTATCCACGGGGTCGTGTTCCTGAGCTTCGCCCTGGCATCGATCCTGATCGGCATCAACCAGCACTGGTCGCTGGGCCGCGTTGCCCTCGGCGTTGTGTCCGCGGTGGTGCCCTATGCCACCATCCCGTTTGAGCGTGCTCTGGAGCGCGGTGGACACCTGGGTGGAGTGTGGCGCACCGAGCCCGGTGCGGACCCCCGTGACCGCTCGATACTGTCTCGCCTGGTGATGTGGCTGGTGCGCCACCCCGTGCTCTTCCTGGCCCTTGCGGTGGTCGCCGTAGCGATCGTGGCCACCGTGCTGCTGATTCTGGGACCGCCGATCCCCAAGGGCTAATCGCCGTCCCCGAGACACCGCGCGAAGTCGTGACCGTGCCGCATGGTTCTGGGCGCGAGCCCCCGCAATAACCCACATCAAACGTTCAGCGACGCACGTAGCGAGTTTGGATACACCAGCGTATCCTGATGACATGACCGATGGCACAATTGAGCTCCTCCGCAATGACGGAACGACCGAGCACCTCTCCGACTATGAGGGCAACGTCCTCCTGGTTGTGAACCTCGCGAGCAAGTGCGGCTTCACGCCGCAGTACGAGGCACTCGAGGCCCTGCAGCAGAAGTACGCGGATCGCGGCTTCACCGTGCTGGGCTTCCCTTCTAACCAGTTCCTCCAGGAGGGTGGCAGCGACGAGGAGATCGCCGAGTACTGCCGTGTCACCTGGGGCGTGACCTTCCCGGT
Organism: Mycetocola sp. BIGb0189; assembly: GCF_024810155.1. Classification (NCBI taxonomy): domain Bacteria; kingdom Bacillati; phylum Actinomycetota; class Actinomycetes; order Micrococcales; family Microbacteriaceae; genus Mycetocola; species Mycetocola sp. BIGb0189. The sequence continues at coordinate 591 of NZ_JANUED010000013.1, read as the reverse complement.
CTTTGAAAAGGCCAAGGTCAACGGACGCAACCGCCACCCGCTATACCGCGACATCATCGATGCCAAGGACACCGTGGGCCTCGCCGGCCCGGTGCTGTGGAACTTCGAGAAGTTCCTCATCCTCCCCAACGGAGAGAAGCACCGCTTCCGCACCAAGACCGAGCCTGACGACCCGGCTCTGGTCTCCCTGATCGAGGCCAACCTGCCCCGCTAGAGCACTCGAATCATCCCCGGACGGCCGAAGGCCGTTCGGGGATTTTTTTCGCCGCAGAGCGGCCCCCAGCATCGGACATCACGCCTCGTTAAACAGCGAAGGTCTCACCCTTCAGGCAAGACCCAACACAACAACAAGCGCATCAAACAGTAAAAGCCTCGCCCCTGTCCAGGGCAAGGCCACAGTCGCGGCTGCACACCCCGCCGGCCCGGGTTAAACAGTAAAAGCCCCACCCCGTCCAAGGGTGAGGCCAACACTCACAACACTCACAACACACGTGCTGTTAAACAAGGAAAGCCCCGACCGTGAAACGGTCAGGGCTCTCAACCTGCAACACACAACATGTGTTGTAAAGAAGTCCGGCGGTGACTTACTCT
>NZ_JANUED010000012.1:0-47726 GCF_024810155.1 Mycetocola sp. BIGb0189 | reverse complement strand
GCAGCAGGCAGCAGGCAGCAGGCAGCAGGCAGCAGGCAGCAGGCAGCAGGCAGCAGGCAGCAGGCAGCAGGCAGCAGGCAGCAGGCAGCAGGCAGTAGGCAGTAGGCAGTAGGCAGTAGGCAGTAGGCAGTAGGCAGTAGGCAGTAGGCAGTAGCATCATCGCAGATTCACGGTCGACGCCCGCAGGCTTTAGTGAGTGTTTCACGTGAAACATCGGCGCAGCGGGCCACGAAGTGTCTCCAGTTCGAGCATGGGCGGTACACAACGAGCGCGCTATTCCCCAAATGGGCCATTTTGAGGAACACCCAGTCAACGCCCCACGCACCAGGCAATGAGGAGGCCAGTCGAGACTTGAGATTGCGACGTGATCTTGCAAAGCAGAGTGTCCTTTCGAACACCTCTGGGACTGCCCTCACTGACAATGTGATGGCAAAGGCACGACAGAAGCAGCACGACAGATCAAGGCATCAGAGGACATAAATCGGTCGAATTGGACTCTAGTTTCGGCACATGCACAGCGACAGCGCAGTCTCTCGGATCCCGAGTACAAGGGCTTTCCCTCGGACTAATGGACATCCAGAGCGCCGAGGATCGATATAGGGTTGTCCAAAATGCTCAGTTGTTATCGCCCCGGTGACCAGTGTCCGCAGAAGTGCCTCGCCTGCCACGTCTAGGTAGGGGAGAACGTCGTAGTGGTGGCAACCGTGCCGAGTTTGGCCAGTATGTCGCGTTCGTCTGCGAGGCCCAATCGCGGTGACTAGATGGGCCGCTGACCTTCTGAAATGGGCCACGCGGTAATCAAACGGGCCACGAAGGAACTCAGAATGCCTTCCTAGCGCCCAATCGTTGGAGCAATGTTTCACGTGAAACACGCAGTGATTGCGTGCGAGAAACGACAGTGCTGGGGGAACAAAGGTGTCTAGCCAGTGCAACTGATTCCGCACCCTCGCGACTAAGAGCATCCAACATCTCAGTGCCGAGGCATCCGTTTGAGTCCAAATACTGACCGAGGTGAGTGGTCCGTCGAGACAGCAACCGGAGCTCCGAGCGCCCTCCGAGCTCCGGTCGGAGGTGGATATAGAACCGAGGGAGCGGGCATTGGGAGCGCGACATGAGAGGCAACACGAGGCAATCCCGCTGAAAGGCGTCAATCATCGCGCTGAGCATGCTTCGCCCGCCAATTTGTGAAAAACGGCAGCCCCGCACAAGAGGGTGGAATCAAAATAGACTCTGACCTGGTATTTACTTGGCCGCAAACGAAAAACGTATTTTGCGGGGTGTTACATCCAAAAGCTCGGCCAAGAAGACGGCACTTTCCAGGAGAATCGATCTGGACACACAACTTTTTGACATCAAAACACGAATTTTCAACGACAAGGCAGGAACGCTCCACTTTTCGTAGAAGTGAAATTTTTTGGCCGAAAGCAAAATTGCCCCTGCCGAGAGGCTCGGCAGGGGCAATTTGATCCCAGAGACTAGGCGCGAACAAAACCTCGCACCACGCGGGTGACCTCCGAGGTCACACCCTCACCCAGCACGTCCACGCGAATATCGGAAACCTTGAACCGGCGGATCTCCTTGGCTGCGGCGGCAACCTCGGCTTCGGCGTTGATACCCTTCATCAGAACCAGTTCGCCACCATCGCGAAGCAGGGGAGCGGTCAGCGGGAGAAGCTTACGGAACGCACTCACCGCCCGAGCAGTGACCTGATCAAGAGGGGCGTCCAGGGAAACCTCCTCGGCGCGCGCACGAATGACGGTGGTGTTGGTGAGTCCAAGTTCATCGACCTGACTGTTGAGCCATGCAACCCGGCGCTCCATCGGCTCGATCAACACAAAATTCACGTCGGGGCGGGCGATCGCCAGCACCAGTCCGGGCAGACCTGCCCCCGTGCCAATATCACCGACGCGACCCGGACGAAGCAGGGGAGCGACAAGCGCCGAGTTTAGGATATGCCGACTCCACAGACGAGGAAGCTCGAGCGGTCCAATGAGTCCCAGCTCCTCGCCACGGCGGGCCAGGTTTTCGGTGAAGGCCCGCGCCACTGGAAGCTGCTCGCCCAGAATAACGCCGGCTTCGGCCGGCTCGGCCTCGAGGTTTTCGATGGTCATGATGTCCCTTTGATGGTTAAAAGGCCCCGTGTTTCACGTGAAACACGGGGCCCGAAAAGGTGTGCGGACGGCCCCAAAAAGGTGCCGATAAACGCTAGGAGCGAGTGATAACCGTGTGCCGGTCGCGGCCCTCGCCGGAGGAGTTGGACACGAATCCACGGGCGGCCACCAGGTCGTGAACGAGCTTGCGCTCGTAGCTCGACATCGGGGGCAGCGCGGCCGACGTAGCGCCGGCCTCCAGCTGCTCGGCGGCGCGGTCCACGAGACGGGAAAGCTCCGCCTCGCGAGCCGCACGAGAACCCCCAATATCGAGGATCAGGCGGGAGAACGCACCGGTCTTGCTCTGCACGGCCAGGCGAGTGAGCTCCTGGAGTGCGTTGACGGTCTCGGTGTGGGAAAGGACCGAAAGGTTGGAATCGGCCTCGTCGCTCTCGGTCACCGCAAGGTAGGCCCGACCATTGCGTACGTCGATATTGATGTCGCCATCAACGTCTGCGATATCGAGGAATTCTTCGATGTAATCAGCGGCAATTTCACCCTCTTCCTCGAGCTCGGCCAGGGTGGGTTCCTGATCGCGAGCCTCGCGAGCGACGGGGGAGTGGGACAGTTCGGTCATCTCGGTCACTTCCTCGGGGTGTTGTTCGACGAGCCGGAGCCGTCGTCATTCTTCTTGGGCTGCTGCGAAGCAGCGCCGTTCTGCTGCGGGTTTCCGCCGGCCTTCTTGGCGCGGTTCTTGCCCATCGGCTGCTGACGCTGCACGGGCTTACGCTCCTCCACAACGATGGTGGCAGCATCGGCCTTCGGCTCCAGCTTGCCCTTGCGGGCCAGGCGGGCCTCACGCTCACGCGCGGCCTCGGAGCCCGGCATCGGCATGTTGCGGATGATGATGAACTGCTGAACCATGGTCCAGATGTTCGTGGTCAGCCAGTAGAACATCACGCCCAGCGGGAAGGCGAATCCGGAGAACAGGAAGACGAAGGGCAGGATGTAGAGCAGGATGCGCTGCTGCTTGAACATCGGCGAGGCCTTGGTCTCATCCGACATGTTCTTGGAGACGATCTGCAGCTGAGTGATGAACTGCGATGCGGTCATCACCACAACCATGATCGCGGCGATAACCATCACCAGAACCTGGGGGCCTGCCGGGTCGTTCATGGCCGACTGGAAGCTCGAGTGCAGCGGTGCGCCACCGAACAGGCGGGCCTCACCAAACTCCTTGGCGAGGGTCGCGTTCAGCGGTCCCACACCGGCCTTCGAGTTCTGCGCACCGTTCAACACGGAGAACAGCGAGAAGAAGATCGGCATCTGCACAAGCAGCGGCAGGCAGGAACCCAGCGGGTTCGTACCGGTGTTCTTGTACAGGGCCATGGTCTCGCGGCTCATAGCCTCACGAGAAAGCTGGTCGCGCTTGCCCTTGTACTTGTCCTGAATCTTCTTCAGCTGAGGAGCAACCTCCATCATCCGACGCTGGTTCTTGATCTGCTTCACAAACAGCGGAATCAGGGCGGTACGCACCACGAGCACGAGGCCCACGATCGACAGCACCCAGGTGATGCCGGCGGCAGAGTCCATGCCGAAGAAGGTCAGCAGCCAGTGCCAGGAGACCAGCAGGAGCTCGACCACCCATTTCAGTGGCCACAGAATAGTTCCTAGGAAGTCCATCGCTTGGGTCAGCCCTTTCTCTGGGTCGAAGCCACGACAAAGCCGCGCGTCGTAGTGGTGTAGCGGAAATGTTTCTTCGGCGGGACATCATCGATGCCGCCGGCGGCCCAGGGGTTGCACCGCAGAATTCGAATACCCCCACGCAGGGACCCGAGAAGCAGGCCGCGCTGCTGAATCGAGCCCAGGGTGTAGGCCGAACACGAGGGATAGTACCGGCAGACATCCCCATACAGAGGGGAGATCAACCGGCGGTAAAGCATCAGGATCGCCAAGCCAATATTGCGTGGGACCAGCAGAAGCGTGTCAACCACAATCATTTTGGCGCAAGCCTGGACGAGGATGATTCAACATCGGACCGGAACGCATCGAACTCGGCGGTGGCCGCCGAGGGGAAGGCCCGATAGACAATTTCGGCGCCGGGTGGAAAGCTCTCGCGGAGCTCAAAACTCGCCGCTTTGAGGCGCCGCCGCACTCGATTCCGGGTGACGGCATTACCCACGTTCTTTGCAACAATGAACCCGAATCGCGGAGGACCGCCATTCGGGTTCATGTGCATATATGCAACAGTCACCGCGCCAACGTTCCGACGTCCCCGACGCACCAGACGCTTGTAATCGGCGCCCGTGGTGATACGGAGTTCGGAGGCTAGCACGGTGATGTGCGTTTCGCTTGGGGCTTCGGCGCTATTAGGCCGAGAGCTCGGTGCGCCCCTTGCGGCGGCGCGCCGACAGGATTGCGCGACCCGCACGGGTGCGCATACGCAGACGGAAGCCGTGCACCTTGGCGCGACGACGGTTGTTCGGCTGGAAAGTTCTCTTGCTCATAATCACTCACTCTTGGGTAGGACATTCACTGCCCGGTTCGTAAAGGCAGAGAAAAACTGGGTGCCCGAAGGCTACGTCAACCAATTAAAACTACGGCCTAACACGCGCGGGGTCAAACCGAAGTTGCTCAAAACATCAATTATCCACAGATACACAGCTTCGCGCCAGACTAACGCGGGGGTGATTTTTCCGCTAGATTTGGCCGATCGGTGCATAAGCGGTTAGCGTGAGTGAGTCAGTTATCCCCAGATACGGGGGCCTGAATCCCGGTAGATACGCGATTTCGACGAATTCCGTGGATAAGCCTGTGAATAACTTTTGGGGAGATATGTCCAATCAGCTCGACGAGACCCAGCAATCCTGGCAGCTTGTGCTCGACGCAATGTCGCAGGATTCCCGCGTCACTCCGCCGCTGCACGGCTTCCTCAACCTGGTAATCCCCAAGGGTGTGATGGCCGGAACCTTCTATCTGGAGGTGCCCAATGAGTTCACCGCCGGACAACTGAACACCCGAATGAAGGCGCCGCTGATCCAGGCACTCGGTCAGACCGAGCAGACCCACGGTGCCAAAACCTTCGCGGTGGTGGTCAATCCCGAGATGATTGACCACGAACCCGAGGTGGAGCTCCCGGCCACCGATCCCGAAGCCGGGATCTACACCCCCGAAACAGCGGCGCCGATTCCGAGCCCGGTGGGGGAGCAGATCCACCCCGCACGACAGAATGACACCCGGCTGAACCCGAAGTACTCGTTTGACAACTTTGTGATCGGACAGTCCAACCGTTTCGCCCATGCGGCAACCGTCGCCGTGGCGGAGGCACCGGCCAAGGCGTACAACCCGCTCTTTGTCTACGGTGAATCGGGTCTGGGTAAGACCCACCTGATGCACGCGATCGGGCACTATGCGATGAGCCTGTACCCGGGCATCCGTGTCCGCTATGTCTCCAGCGAAGAATTCACCAACGACTTCATCAACTCGATCGCCAACAACCGCGGCTCTGCCTTCCAGGCGCGCTACCGCGACATCGACATCCTGATGATCGACGACATTCAGTTCCTGCAGGGTAAGGCGGAAACCCAGGAGGCGTTCTTCCACACCTTCAACACCCTGCACGACCACAACAAGCAGGTCGTGATCACCTCCGACCTGCCCCCCAAGGCCCTGACCGGTTTCGAGGATCGGATGCGCTCGCGCTTCGAATGGGGTCTGATTACCGATGTCCAGGCACCCGACCTGGAGACGCGAATCGCGATTCTGCGGAAGAAGGCGCTGAGCGAGAAGCTGCTGATCCCGGATGAGGTGCTGGAGTTCATCGCGTCCAAGGTGTCCTCGAACATCCGTGAGCTTGAGGGAACCCTGATTCGGGTGACCGCGTTCGCGAGCCTGAACCGCACCCCGGTGGATATGAACCTGGTGCAGACGGTGCTGAAGGATGTCATCACCCTCGACGAGGACAACGTGATCTCCCCGGTGGACATCATCAACACCACCGCCGCCTACTTCAAGCTCAGCGTGGATGACCTCTACGGTTCCAGCCGTTCGCAGGCCATCGCCACCTCACGCCAGATCGCCATGTACCTGTGCCGAGAGCTCACCAACCTCTCACTGCCCAAGATCGGTCAGCTCTTCGGCGGACGGGATCACACCACCGTGATGTACGCGAATAAGAAGATTGGCGACCTGATGCAGGAGCGCCGTTCGATCTACAACCAGGTCACGGAGCTCACCAGCAGAATCAAGCAGGGACACCGTTTTAACGGCTAAATCCACTTTTTGACCCCCGATACGGATCCCTCCGAGATCCGTATCGGGGGTTTTTGCGAAAAAACAGCCTCTGAGAACGTTTTTAAGCGCACCCAAAACATTGCGCTTGGGCGATCTTTGAGGCTGTTTTGGGATGTGACGCGCCCAAAATGTGGTCGTACGAGGCGTCCCATTAAGAAATTTTTGTCCCCGGAGAGGGGCTGCCTAACGCCACTTATCCACAGATTTTGGGGGATCGTCCCCAAGTGCACAATGTGGATAACTGTGTGGAAACCTGTGGACAGATTCGGGGAAACCTGTTCACTTAAGGCGGCGCCTTGTGAAAAATCCCTTAAATCACGCGGTTGGCGATCACGGGTCTCACAGCGAATCACACAAACCGCACACAGGCTCGGCGCCCCGCTTCGCCAACGGATTCCCGGGATTAACAGACTTATCCACAGTTTCCACAACGGTTAACACGATTAAAGATTCTTAAATGAAATTACTGGCCCAACAACCTTTGCGGCTCGGCCGGGCTCAAATCGAGCGTGATCAAGCACGGGTAGCTACCCGTGAAACACAAAAACTCAGCAAGCACGGCTAACATGGTGTTTCCAGAGCTTCTAAACGACAGGGGAACTCAAAGTGCGATTTAGCGTCAATCGCGATGTCTTCAGCGAAGCCGTCTCATTCGCGGTAAAACTGCTCCCGCAGCGAACCACGCTGCCGATCCTGAGTGGTGTGCTGATTGAAACCAACGACACCGGGCTGACTCTCTCGAGTTTTGACTACGAGGTGTCCGCGCAGACGAAGATCGTTGCCGAGATCGAAGAATCAGGGTCGATTCTTGTTTCCGGGCGCCTTCTGGCGGACATTGCCAGCCGTTTGCCCAATGCTCCGGTGCAGTTTGCCACCGAGGACAACCGCATTCTGGTGACCTGTGGCTCGGCTAGCTTCACGCTGCTCTCGATGCCGGTTGAAGAATACCCGAGCATTCCCGAAATCTCGGGTCAGTCCGGGCTTGTTCCCGCCGACGAGTTCTCCGCCGCCGTGGCACAGGTTGCCGTGGCCGCCTCGCGAGACGATGTCACCCCGGTCATCACCGGCGTGCAGCTTGAGGTTGCCGAAAACCACCTCGGCCTGGTTGCCACCGACCGCTATCGCGTTGCGGTTCGTGAGATCGACTGGGATTCCGGTGAAATCGGTGGTGGCGATCCCATCACCGCACTGGTTCCCGCACGAACCCTCCAGGAGGTCGGAAAGACCTTCGGTCACTCGGGAAACATCTCGGTGGCCTTCACCAGCAAGGATGACCGCGAGCTGATCGCGTTCTCCGCGGACAACAAGACCGTGACCTCGCTGCTGATCAAGGGCACCTTCCCCCCGGTGCGTCGCCTCTTCCCCGAGACCACCGAGAACTACGCGGTGATCAACACCGGAGAACTCATCGAAGCCGTCCGACGTGTGTCGCTGGTACTGGAGCGCGAAGCGGCGCTGCGGTTCACGTTCACGATCGAAGGTCTCGTGATGGAGGCAGTAGGTTCCGAGCAGGCACAGGCATCCGAGAAGATCGATGCGCTGCTGACCGGCGAGGACATCGTGCTGTCGCTGAAGCCCGCGTTCCTGATCGACGGCCTAAACGCCGTTCGGAGCGAATTTGTTCGATTCTCGTTCACCAAGTCGGAGAACACGAACAAGCCGGGACCGATGCTCATCACCGCGCAGTCCTCCAAGGACCAGCCCGGTGCTGACAGCTACAAGTACCTGCTGCAGCCCAACCTGCTGCTGCGCTAACCCGAGTCCTCCCCCGAGACTCACAGATGGAAGAAGAAGAAATGCACATTGGACTGATCGGCCTGGGCAAAATGGGTGGAAACATGCGCACCCGCCTGCGTGCTGGAGGCATCGAGGTAACCGGTTACGACCGCAATCCCGAGGTTTCCGACGCTGCTTCGGTGGCCGAGATGGTCGCGGCTCTGCCCGCCCCTCGCACCGTGTGGGTCATGGTTCCCGCCGGCAAGATCACCGACTCGGTCATCACCGAGCTGGGTGGCCTGCTTGAGCCCGGTGACCTGGTCATCGACGGTGGTAACAGCCGCTTCTCCGATGACTTCGAGCACGCCAAGGAACTCGGCGAAAAGGGCATCGACTACGTGGACGCCGGTGTTTCCGGTGGTGTCTGGGGTGTCGAGAACGGTTACGGCCTCATGGTTGGTGGCTCGGCCGAGCAGGTTGAGCGCGTCATGCCCGTCTTCGACGCACTGCGTCCCGAGGGTCCCCGCGAAGAGGGCTTCGTGCACGTCGGTGAAATCGGTGCCGGTCACTACGCCAAGATGGTTCACAACGGTATCGAGTACGCCATGATGCAGGCGTTCGCCGAGGGCTTCGAGCTGCTTGAGGCTCGCAAGGACCTGATCAAGGACGTTCCCGGAACCTTCGAGGCATGGCAGCGCGGCACCGTTGTGCGCTCGTGGCTGCTGGACCTGCTGGTTCTGGCACTCAAGGAAGACCCGACCCTGGCCGAGATCGAGGGCTACGTGGAGGACTCCGGCGAGGGCCGTTGGACCATCGAAGAGGCCATCAACAACGCCGTCGCCGTGCCGACCATTGCCGCGTCGATCTTCGCGCGCTTCGTGTCGCGTCAGGAAGACTCCCCCGCGATGAAGGCCGTCGCCGCACTGCGCAACCAGTTCGGTGGACACTCGGTCAAGTCCGCGGAGTAATAACCCGCGGCACGACTCGTGCCGCCACGCCACTAACGGGGTGATGACATGATCGTGACGCATCTGAATCTCGCGGATTTTCGTAATTACGCGAGTGCGGATGTCGCCGTGAGCCCGGGTGCGAACCTGTTTGTGGGCAAGAATGGCCAGGGTAAAACCAATTTGGTTGAGGCTCTGGGCTATCTGTCCACACTCGGTTCGCACCGGGTCTCCGGGGACGCGCCGATGATCCGTGCGGGTCAGAATTCGGCGGTTATCCGCGCAAAACTGCACCACAATGGCCGCGATCTGTTGGCCGAAGTACAGATCAACCGGGGCGCTGCCAATCGGGCGCAGATCAACCGCGGCCAGATTAAGCCGCGTGAGTTGCCGCGCTACTTCTCGAGTGTGCTGTTTGCCCCCGAAGACCTCGGAATCATCCGGGGCGATCCATCTGCGCGGCGCCGCTTCCTGGATCAGCTGCTTGTGCTGCGCACCCCGCGGCTGGCCGGTGTACTGGCCGACTATGAGCGCGTGCTGCGTCAGCGCAATACGCTGCTGAAATCCGCTCGTGCCACCGGCGTCAAGGAATCTCAGCTGACCACCCTGGAAATCTGGGATGACAAGCTGGTTGCGCTGGGCAGCGAGATTATTGCCGAGCGACTCGCGCTGATTTCGGACCTGCAGGTGCCCATTCGCACCGCGTACTCCGAGGTTGTTGGCGCCGATCACCGGCCCGGCCTGGTGCCCGTGCTGTCGATTCTGGGCAACGATACCGAGACCGATGATCCCGAAAACGTGGTGTGGGATCCCTCCGGCGGCGCCGACCGCGGGCAGATTATCGCGACTTTCCGGGCCGCCCTGGCTGAAAAACGGCGCTCTGAGCTTGATCGTGGCGTGACCCTGGTGGGCGCGCACCGCGATGATGTGCGTTTTGATCTCAACGGGCTGCCGGTAAAGGGCTATGCCAGCCACGGCGAATCCTGGTCGTTTGCGCTGGCGCTGAAGATCGCCTCGGCGGAGATTCTGCGGCGGGATTCGCTGCTGGGAGACCCGGTGCTGATCCTTGACGACGTGTTTGCCGAGCTGGATCAGCGGCGCCGCGCCCGCCTGGCAACCATCATCTCGCGCTACGAGCAGGTGTTTATTACCGCCGCGGTGCTTGAGGATATCCCCGAGGAACTCACCGCGCACATCGTGCATATCCGCTCGGGCACGGTGGTGGATCCGGAGGTGATCGATGCCTTCGCCGAAGGATAATCGCCCGGCCGAGGCGATGGCGGTGTACGAGCACTTCAAGTTTTTGTTCACCGGGACCCGGCCCAGATCGCGCAAAAAGCGCCAGGATCCGCGGGATTCCGGGCAAAGCTTGCCGTTTAGCCCGGGTCGTGAGCCCCGCGGGCTCGGAGACGTGATGAGCGCGCTGACGGTTCAGCTGGGGTGGGACTCGAACCTGTCCCAGGCCGAGCTGATGGCGAACTGGATCGCGCTGGCGGGGGAGGAGACCGCCAAACACTCGAGTCCGATCGCCGTGGAAAACGGCACGCTGAGTGTGCAGTGTGAGTCCACGGCTTGGGCCACTCAGCTGCGTTTGATGCGGTTGGAGATCCTCAAGCAGATCGCCCTGCGCTATCCCGAGGCGGGCATCGAGGGCATCCGCTTTGTCGGACCGAACGTCCCTTCCTTCAAACGTGGTCCACGATCCGTTCAGGGCCGTGGTGTGCGCGACACCTACGGGTGACCCAACAAAAGTGGTCGACCGGCCAAAAAACCCGCCGTAGAAGCCAAAATAGCCGCCCAAATGCGGCAATTCTTGGTAGACTGAGAAGGTCGAATTCACGACGGTTTGGAGCCCAATTTCATATGTCATCAGAACCGAATATGTCGGCACAGTCAGGCGACTACGGCGCAAGTCAGATTCAGGTTCTTGAGGGTCTCGAGGCGGTCCGCAAGCGGCCCGGTATGTACATCGGATCCACGGGACCTCGCGGTCTGCACCACCTCGTCTACGAGATTGTTGACAACTCGGTAGATGAGGCATTGGCCGGCTACTGCGACAACATCATCGTTACCATCCTCGAGGACGGCGCCGTGCGCGTTGTCGACAACGGCCGCGGAATCCCGGTGGATATCCACCCGGTAGAGGGCAAGTCCACCGTCGAGGTGGTGCTCACCATCCTGCACGCCGGTGGTAAGTTCGGCGGCGGCGGATACGCCGTTTCCGGTGGTCTGCACGGTGTGGGTAGCTCGGTGGTGAACGCACTCTCGACCCGTCTGGACGTCGAGGTGAAGCGCCAGGGTAATGCCTACCGCGCGACCTTCCACAACGGTGTCGCCGATGCGCCGCTGTCCAAGGATGAGGCCACCGAGGAGACCGGAACCACCATCACGTTCTGGCCCAACGCCGAGATCTTCGAAACCGTCGAGTTCGACTACGACACCCTGCGCACCCGCTTCCAGCAGATGGCGTTCCTGAACAAGGGACTGCGCATCGAGCTGATCGATGAGCGTGTGGACGAGATCGAGGAGCCCGCAGAGGGCGAAGAGGCAGCCGTTCCCACCAAGAAGCACAACGTGTTCCACTACGAGCGCGGCCTGGTGGACTACGTGGAGCACCTCAACCGGGCCAAGCGTTCCGAACTGGTCAACGACGAGATCATCTCGTTTGAGCAGGAGGACACCGAGCGCAAGATCGCGCTGGAAATCGCGATGCAGTGGACCACCTCGTACTCCGAGAGTGTCCACACCTACGCCAACACCATCAACACCCACGAGGGTGGAACCCATGAAGAGGGCTTCCGCGCCGCGCTGACCACCCTGGTCAACCGCTACGCCCGCGAGAAGAACATCCTCAAGGACAAGGATGACAACCTCTCCGGTGACGACGTGCGTGAGGGCCTGACCGCCGTCATCTCGATCAAGCTGGGTGAGCCGCAGTTCGAGGGCCAGACCAAGACCAAGCTGGGTAACACCGAGGCCAAGGCTTTCGTGCAGAAGGTTGTGGGCGATCAGCTCTCCGACTGGTTCGAGCGCAACCCGATCATCGCCAAGGCGATCATCACCAAGGCACTGTCGGCAGCAACCGCTCGTCTGGCCGCCCGGAAGGCACGCGAAACCGCGCGCCGTAAGGGTCTGCTCGAGGGTGGCGGAATGCCCGGAAAGCTCAAGGACTGCCAGTCCAAGGACCCCTCGGTCTCCGAGATCTTCATCGTCGAGGGTGACTCTGCCGGCGGTAGCGCCGTGCAGGGTCGTAACCCCGAGACCCAGGCGATCCTCCCGCTGCGCGGCAAGATTCTGAACGTCGAGAAGGCTCGCCTGGACCGCGCCCTGGGTAACGCCGAGGTGCAGGCCATGATCACCGCATTCGGTGCGGGCATCGGCGAGGACTTCAACCCCGAGAAGGCTCGGTACCACAAGATCGTGCTGATGGCCGATGCCGATGTGGACGGCCAGCACATCACCACGCTGCTGCTGACCCTGCTGTTCCGCTACATGCGCCCGCTGATCGACCAGGGCTACGTGTACCTGGCGATGCCGCCGCTGTACCGCCTGAAGTGGTCAAACTCCGCCCACGAGTACGTCTTCTCGGATGAGGAGCGCGACGATCTGCTGGCCAAGGGTGTGGCCGCCGGAAAGCGGATCCCCAAGGACAACGGCATCCAGCGCTACAAGGGTCTGGGTGAGATGGACTACCGCGAGCTGTGGGAAACCACGATGGCACCCGAGACCCGCACCCTGCGTCAGGTCACCATGGATGACGGCGCCGCCGCGGACGAGATCTTCTCGACCCTGATGGGGGAGGACGTCGAGGCTCGACGCACCTTCATCCAGCAGAACGCCAAGGACGTGCGCTTCCTTGACATCTAGCGTGAGTGCGGCCAATCCGCAGCCCGATTTTCACTTCCGGAACCCGGCCGGTTCCCGCGCCGAGAGGTAACGAAGGACACGATGAGCGACGAAACTAACTCCGAAGAAAACGCCGAGCAGATCGACCACGGCGTGCACGGCAAGATCGACCAGGTTGATCTGCGCCTGGAGATGCAGCGCAGCTACCTCGACTACGCAATGAGCGTGATCGTGGGTCGTGCGCTGCCCGAGGTGCGCGATGGTCTGAAGCCCGTGCACCGCCGCGTGATCTACGCGATGTATGACGGTGGTTACCGCCCCGAGAAGGCGTTCTCCAAGTGCGCCCGCGTGGTTGGTGACGTGATGGGTCAGTTCCACCCGCACGGTGATTCGGCGATCTACGACGCCCTGGTTCGTCTGGTGCAGCCCTGGTCGCTGCGCTACCCGCTGGCCCTCGGCCAGGGAAACTTCGGTTCCCCGGGTAACGACGGCGCCGCGGCCCCGCGGTACACCGAAACCAAGATGGCCCCGCTGGCCATGGAAATGGTCCGCGACATCGACGAGGACACCGTCGACTTCCAGGACAACTACGACGGTCGCACCCAGGAACCCGCGGTTCTGCCGGCTCGATTCCCGAACCTGCTGGTCAACGGCTCGGTCGGTATCGCCGTGGGTATGGCCACCAACATCCCGCCGCACAACCTGCGCGAGGTGGCCGCCGGTGCCCTGTGGCACCTGGCCAACCCCGAGGCTCCGCGGGAAGAGGTCCTCGAGGCGCTGATGGAGCGCATCAAGGGACCGGACTTCCCGACCGGCGCCCAGATCCTCGGTGTCAACGGCATCAAGGACGCCTACCGCACCGGCCGTGGCTCGATCACGATGCGCGCGGTGGTCAACGTCGAGGAGATTCAGGGTCGTACCTGCCTCGTGGTCACCGAGCTGCCCTACCAGGTCAACCCGGATAACCTGGCCATTCGCATCGCCGACCTGGTCAAGGACGGCAAGCTCGCGGGCATCGCCGACATTCGCGATGAGACCTCGGGTCGTACCGGTCAGCGTCTGGTCATCGTGCTCAAGCGCGATGCCGTGGCGAAGGTTGTGCTGAACAACCTGTACAAGCACACCCAGCTGCAGGAAAACTTCGGTGCCAACATGCTGGCGATCGTGGACGGAGTGCCGCGCACCCTGTCCCTGGACGGCTTCATCACCGCCTGGACCGCCCACCAGGTCGACGTGATCGTGCGTCGCACCCAGTTCCGTCTGCGCAAGGCCGAGGCCGACGCGCACATCCAGCGCGGCTACCTGGCGGCCCTGGATGCCCTGGACGAGGTCATCGCGCTGATCCGTCGCTCGCCGGACGTGGACAAGGCCCGCACCGGCCTGATGGAGCTGCTGAAGGTAGACCAGTTGCAGGCCGATGCGATCCTGGCGATGCAGCTGCGTCGTCTGGCCGCCCTGGAGCGTCAGAAGATCATCGACCGGGCCGCCGAGCTCGAGCGCGAAATCGCCGAATACAAGGCGATCCTGGACAGCCCCGTGCGTCAGCGCGAGATCGTCAGCGAGGAGCTGACCGAGATCGTCGACCGCTACGGCGATGACCGTCGCACCGAGATCATGTACGGCTTCGATGGCGACATGAACATCGAAGACCTGATCCCCGAGGAGGAGATGGTTCTGACCGTCACCCGCGGCGGATACATCAAGCGCACCCGCAGCGACAACTACCGCTCGCAGCACCGCGGCGGCAAGGGCGTCAAGGGTGCCCAGCTGCGCGCCGATGACGTGGTGGAGCACTTCTTTGTGACCACCACCCACCACTGGCTGCTGTTCTTCACCAACACCGGACGCGTGTACCGTGCCAAGGCCTATGAGGTCATCGAGGCCGGTCGTGACGCCAAGGGTCAGCACGTGGCGAACCTGCTCGCGCTGCAGCCGGGGGAGGAGATCGCTCAGATCCTCGACATCCGCGACTACGCGGCCGCCGAGTTCCTGGTGCTGGCCACCCGCGGCGGTCTGGTCAAGAAGACCTCGCTGTCCGAGTACGACACCAACCGTACCGGTGGCATCATCGCGATCAACCTGCGCGAGGGTGACGAACTGGTCTCGGCGATGCTCGTGGAACAGGACAGCGACCTGATGCTGGTGTCCCGCCAGGGAATGTCCATTAGATTCACAGCGGATAATGAGGCGCTGCGTCCGATGGGTCGATCGACCTCGGGTGTGACCGGCATGAAGTTCCGTGGCGACGACAACCTGCTCTCGGCCTCGGTACTCCCGCCGGCCGGCGAAGAGGGCTTTGTTTTTGTGGTGACCGAGGGCGGATTTGCCAAGCGAACGGACGTGGAACAGTACCGCGTCCAGGGTCGTGGCGGGCTCGGAATCAAGGTTGCCAAGCTCAGCGAGGACCGCGGCGAACTCGCCGGTGCCCTGGTGGTGGGCGACGAGGACGAGGTCCTCGTGGTGCTGGCCAGCGGCAAGGTGGTACGCTCTGCCGTGGCCGAAGTTCCGGCCAAGGGTCGCGACACCATGGGTGTTGTCTTCGCCCGGTTCGCAGATAATGACCGTATTATTGCGCTTGCGCGTAACAGCGACCGCAATCTTGACGGACAAAACGGGGAAGACGAGACCGACGCACCGACGGTAACGGAATCGTCCGAGAAGGAAGAATAAGCATGAGTACTAGCGTTGCCGAAAAGCTCGCAAAGAAATCGAATAAGCGTCAGAACACCAAGCAGGTGCGGCTGAAGCTGGTCTACATCGACTTCTGGTCGGCCCTGAAGCTCTCCTTCCTGGCGGCCGTGGCGATCGCGATCATCACCGTTGTGTTCTTCTTCCTGGTGTACACGGTGCTCCAGCAGACCGGCGTGTTTGAGCAGATTAACAACCTGTTCAAGACCGTCGCCGGCAAGGAGGCGCAGGACGGGAACGACCTGACCGCGATCTTCGACCTCGGCCGGATCATGGGCTTCGCCGCCGTTCTGGCGATCCTGAACCTCGTGGTGGTGACCGCGCTGGGAGCCATCTCGGCCGCGCTGTACAACCTCGCCGTGAAGGTCACCGGCGGTGTGCTGGTGGGCTTCACCAACAACTAGTCATATGCTCGGTGTCGCTGCCTCCTTTGGGGCAGCGACACCGGCGTTTAACCGGGTAATCTCACCCGCGTCAAAGCCCGGAATTGCGCGGAACACGCCGCCCGGCGGGCTCGATTTGAGAATTCATTCATACCTCCGGTATTCTGATTGATGTCCACAGGGGGCTATAGCTCAGGCGGTTAGAGCGCTTCGCTGATAACGAAGAGGTCCCAGGTTCAAGTCCTGGTAGCCCCACTCTGAGGAAGTTTCACTTCCTTCGAAAAAATGGGGCCTTAGCTCAATTGGTAGAGCGCCTGCTTTGCAAGCAGGAGGTCAGGAGTTCGATTCTCCTAGGCTCCACAGGACAAAAACCGCCTCGTCGCAAGACGGGGCGGTTTTGTTTTGCCCGGAATCTGCGACGAACGTGCATTCGGTTTGCTGTTGCCTGGCACCGCACGGCTGTAGTTTGGGGGAATGGATATCCGCGTCGCCGCGTACGGCATCATCACCGATGGCTCCCAGATTCTGCTTGCGCACTGGAACGAGCGGGGGCATTCGGGCTGGACGCTGCCCGGAGGCGGGATTGATCCGGGGGAGGATCCGGCCGATGCGGTGATCCGTGAGATCTTTGAGGAAACCGGATTCCAGGCCGAGGTCACCGGACTGATCGGCATCGACTCGCTGGTGACCCCCGCACACCGGCGACTGGATCCCACCCGGCGTGTCCCGCTGCACAACCTGCGTATCGTCTATCGGGCGAAGATCACCGGGGGAGAGCTGCGCTATGAGGAGAACGGGTCAACCGACTGGGCGGCCTGGCATGAACTGGATGAGGTCGAAAACCTGGGTACGGTGAGCCTGGTCCCCGCCGCCCTGGCGCTCTGGCGGTCCCAGGAGGCCTAGGAGACAGCGAGGGGCCCCGAGCGGTGTGCTCGGGGCCCCTCGACGTCTCTGGGACGATTAGCTGTCGGACTGTGCCGGCTCGTCTTCGGAGACCCAGAGCTCGTCATCGGCCCGGAAGGTCTGCCACAGTGCGTAGGCGACCCCGGCGGCGGCCAGTACACCGGCCCCGATGGCCAGGACGCTGCCCACGCCACGCTTCTTCTTCTGCGGGGCGGCAACAACCAGGGCGCGCTTGGCGGCGGCCTTGGGGTTGACCCGTGCCAGGGCGCTCTGCACACGCTTATCGCGTGCCACATCGCCGATGGACAGAACCGTACCGACGGCGGCGCCGAGGGCGGGGACTACCTTGTGATCGATGCCGTGCTTGGCGGCATCCACCACGTCACGGGTAATCGAAACACCACGGTCAACCACCGGCTGGACGTGGCTCTCATAGGACTGCACCACGGAGGGCACAACCTGCTCGCGCCCATAATTACCGACCTGACGGCCGGCCTCACGTGCTACCCCGTTTGCGTGCTCCAGCAGTTCCTGCTGGGCGGCCCAGAGGGCGCTGGCATCTCCCTTGAGGCGCTTGATTTCTTTCTTGCGCTGACGCGACAGATTCACTCTGGACCTCCATTGCTCGTTTTGGACGTGTCGGTTAACCATCTTGCCACCGAATCCTTGGAACGGGACGGTGATTGACAAAACAAGTATGCGAGAATTGACCCATGTCAAAGCACACCGCTGTCGCAACCATCCACACCAACTACGGTGACATCATCGTGAACCTCTACGGCAACCACGCGCCGAAGACGGTAAACAACTTCGTAGGTCTCGCCACCGGCGAGCAGGAGTGGGCCGATGAGCGCACCGGTGAAAAGCGCAACACCCCCCTCTACAAGGGCACCGTTTTCCACCGCATCATCCCCGGCTTCATGATCCAGGGCGGCGACCCGCTCGGTAACGGAACCGGCGGCCCCGGCTACAAGTTCGACGACGAGATCGTTGATGACCTGACCTTCGACTCGCCCTACATCCTGGCCATGGCCAACGCGGGCAAGATCGGTGGCCGTGGTACCAACGGTTCGCAGTTCTTCATCACCGTCGCCCCCACCACCTGGCTGCACGGCAAGCACACCATCTTCGGCGCCGTCGAGGATGAGGCCAGCCGCGCAATCGTTGACAAGCTGGCAGCGGTTCCGACCGACGCCCGTGACCGTCCGATCGATGACGTGGTCATCGAGGGCATCGACATCGCCGCAGTCTAGTCTGCGCGCCCGGGTCACAATATGAGTTCAAATTTTGGGGCCCGGGCCAGCGATGTCTGCTATCGCCATCCCGACCGGCAGAGCTTTGTGCTCTGCCAGCGTTGCGGCCGCACGATCTGTGGAGAATGCCAGACGCCGGCCGCGGTGGGGGTGATTTGCCCCGAGTGTCTGCGTGAGCAGCGCGGCGCAATGTCTACCGCTCAGAAGCGCGCATCGCGCTGGGGTGCCCGCGGGGGAGTCGCCCCGCGATTTGCCAGCGTCACCAACGTCATTATTGCGGTCACGGTGGTTGCCTTCATCCTGCAGTGGGTGATTCCCGGCTTCACTCGGACGTTCTGGTACGCCCCGTTGTTCTCCGAGCCACAGGCTTTTGAGCCCTGGCGGATGCTGACGGCCGTGTTCCTGCACTCCACCGGCTTCATTCTGCACATCCTGCTGAACATGTACACGCTGTGGATCTTCGGCCGGGCCCTCGAGCAGCAGCTGGGCCGCGGAAGATTCCTCACCCTGTATCTGATGGCCGGGTTTGCCGGCTCGCTCGGTGTGATGTTCCTCGCTCCGATCAACCAGGCGGTGGTCGGGGCATCCGGCGCCATCTTCGGTCTGATGGGTGCCTTTATCGTGATCCAGCGGCGCCTCGGTAACGAGATGCGCAGCCTGCTGGTTCTGGTGGGAATCAACCTGGTGATCGGGTTCTTGCCGAACGCCGGGATCTCCTGGCAGGCGCACCTGGGCGGCCTGGTCGGCGGCGCCATCTTCGGATGGATCTGCTATGAGTGCCGCGGCCAGGGAAAGAACCGAAAGTTCTGGCTCCTGGTTGGTGGCTTGGGTGCGGTGATGATTCTGCTCTCGCTATTCCGCCTGTTTGTGCCCACCTACGCCTAGCGTTCCGGGAAGCAAAAACGCCGGCCCGGCATCCCCTTGAGGATGCCGGGCCGGCGTTTTTCTTGAGCATTGTGGGCGTGTGGCGGGTTATCCACGTGCTTGTCCACACGGATTCACAGGGTTACCCCCAGGGTTATCCACAGCCTGGGGATAGTTACATCGGTGTAATTGTCCACACTGTGGAGGACGCTGTGGATGGAATTACGTGAGTGTAATTATCGCCACTGGGTGGTCATCAGGAATCCGATGAACGCGATTCCGAAGCCGACCAGAATGTTCCAGGAGCCCAGTGCCGGGACCGGGAGCACACCCTGGCTCACATAAAAGACGATGATCCAGACGAGTCCGAGGAGCATGAAGCCGAACATCACCGGCTTGAACCAGACCGCGTTGGGTACCGGCTCGCCGCTGGTTTCGGTGCCCTGCGCGGGCTGAGTTTTCTTGGATTTTGCACGTGCCATGTCCCCGATTGTAGCCGAGCCGCGACAGCGATCGCAGGCTCTGCGACGAATGCCAGCCGAAACTTCACCCTCTGCGGATAGAATTACGGCCATGTCTTCCGATTCCGACGGCTCGATTCCGCCCACCCGCGCTGCGCGCCGCGCCGCCGAACGGGCCGCCGAACAGTCGGCTGAGCGCGACGCCCTCGCCGCCCGCCAGCCCGCCGTGCCTTCCGCGACGCCCGCCGAGCCGGAGTCGACAGCCGTGCCTCTCGATGCCGGCGACACCGCCCGAGTGCCCGAGCAGCCGGAGTTTTCCGCGATGGCTGAGCCGGTCGTGGCACAGGAACCGGGCGCGGTGCCGGAACCCGCCGTGCCCCAGAGCGTGACGGAAGTAGCCGCAGTCCCGACCCCGGCGCACGGCGAGACCACACCCTCGATCGAGACCCTGTTTGGGTTGACCGATCCCGCCGCCGCGCAGTCCGCGTCGGATGCACTCGAAACCTCACGTCATGATGAGTCGCAGACCGTCGCCATGCCCGCGGCACCCGTGGCCTCGGCCGGTGCGGGATCGGGAAAGCGGCGCCGCAAGCGCCCGTTCGAGGGCTTCAGCGTGATCGGAGCGTTCGGGGAGATTCTGCTCACCGCCGGCGTCCTGATGCTGCTCTATCTGGTGTGGCAGCTCTGGTACAACGACATGGTTGAACGCGGCCAGCAGGACGGTGCCGCGGCCTCGCTCTCCCAGCAGTGGGACAAGGATGCCAAGGAAAACCCCGCCCCCGCCTTTGACGGTGCGGCACCGGTGATTCCCACTCCGGTAGACGGGGAGACCTTCGCGAACCTGCGTATTCCGCGCTTCGGTGAGTCCTACGGTGCTCCGCTGGCCGGTGGTGTGTCCAAGGCTAAGACCCTCGATAAGGCGGGTATCGGTCACTACTCCGACACCCAGCTCCCCGGGCAGCCCGGAAACTTCGCGCTGGCCGGTCACCGCAATACCCACGGCGCCCCGCTTAACCAGGTCGCTAACCTTCGCGTGGGTGATGCGATCGTGATCGAAACACCCGAGGGCTGGTTCACCTACCGCTACCGCAACTCCGAGTACGTGCCGCCCACCGCGGTGGATGTGCTCAATGCGGTTCCGCGTGAGGACTCGGTGGCCGCCACCCAGTCGGTGATCACCCTCACCAGCTGTAACCCGATCATGTCGACGGCCGAGCGAATCATCGCCTACGGACTGTTTGAATCCTTTACCCCGCGCGCCGATGGGGCGCCCAAATCGCTGAACCCCGTGGAGGGCTAACATGTACGCAGCACTCTGGCGCATCCTGCCCGGCCCGGTCTGGCTCCGACTGATCCTGCTCCTGGTACTGATCGGCGCCGCCGTGTACGCGCTGGTCACCTGGGGCTTTCCCTGGGTCCAGTCGATCGTAGATAATCAAGAAGTCACCATTGAACAGTAAGTGAAGGCCATGACCCGCGTTTTAGTCATTGATAACTACGACAGCTTTGTATACACCCTCAATGGCTACCTGCAGCAGCTGGGCGCCGAGACCGAGGTTGTTCGCAACGATGCGTTTGACGCGTCCGAGGCCGACCGGCTGGTAAACGAGTACGACGCTATTCTGGTTTCTCCCGGCCCGGGAACGCCCGGCGACGCCGGAGCGTCCATTGCCATGGTTCGGGCCGCTCACGCCCACCAGGTGCCCCTGATCGGTGTATGCCTGGGACACCAGGCCATCGCCGAGGCTTTCGGTGCCACGGTGACCGTGGCCGAGGAGCTCATGCACGGCAAGACCTCCGCCGTGACCCACGATGAGAGCACCTTCTACCGTGGGGTCCCGCAGCCCTTTACCGCGACCCGCTATCACTCGCTCGCGGTGGTTGATGACACGGTGCCCGACGAACTCGTGGTGACCTCGCGTACCGCGGGTGGCGTCATCATGGGCCTGCGGCATGCGAGCTCACCCATCTTTGGAGTCCAGTTCCACCCGGAGAGCGTGCTCACCGAGGGTGGCTACCAGATGATTGCCAACTGGCTCGAGGTGGCCGGTTTGGCCGAGGCGCCCGAGCGTGCGCGCACCCTGAGCCCGCTGCTGGCGACAACGCCGAGCGGCCGCTAGGCGATTCACAAAAAACCTCCCGCACACTCGGTGTGCGGGAGGTTCTTTATGGGGCGTCTAGCCGCCGGCCGGAGGATCCGTGGGATCGGTACTCGGCGGCGCCGTGGTGCCGGTGCAATACCCCAGCTGAACCTCGGTGCCCTGCGGCGCCGAGCCCGGGGCTACCGACTGCGAGTTCACGATCGAGTCCTGCTGCGCGGGGCAGGTGGGGTCCGGGCGCGGTACCACGTTCAGGCCCAGTGCTTCGAGCATTGAGGTGGCCACATCCAGCTTGTTGCCGCGGACATCGCTCACCTGAACGGTGCCATCCGAGACGGTCAGATCGATCCGCGAGCCGGGTGAGACCGCGGCGCCGGCGGCCGGGGTGCTGGAGATGACGGTGTCCTTGGCAACCGAGGGCGAGCTCTGCGAGTTGATCGTGCCCACCTCGAGTCCCGCCTCGGCGAGCTTTGCGGTCGCATCGGCCTGGCTCAGGTTCTGCACCTCGGGCACGGCCACGGTCTTGGCACCCAGCGAAACGTAGAGCTTCACCACGCTGCCCGGGGCCACCTCGCTGCCGGACTCGGGATCGGTCCGAATCACGGTACCCGCGGCGACGGTGTCGCTGTTTTCCTCGAAGACGCTATCCACCAGGTTCAGCCCATGCAGGGTGTCCACGGCGTTCTGCTGACTCATCGAGACAAGATCCGGCAGGGTCTGCTTGGTCGTGTTGTCCGCGGTGTTTGAGAGCGAGAGCACCCACACCAGGATCGCGATCAGGATCACCGCGACCACCGCGGCACCGGCCCAGATCCACACCACCGGGGGGCGACGCTGGGTCTTGGTCTGCACCGAGGCATCGGTGAGCTGGCGCAGCGCCTGCTCGGCGTTGGAGGTTGTGGCACCCATCGTGCCAAACAGCATCGTGGCCGATTCGGGTTCGGGACGCGCGGCGGGTGCCTGACCCTGGCCGGCGGCGATGAGTTCCTCACGGAACTCGGCGGCCGACTGATAGCGGTCATCGCGGTTCTTGCTGAGTGCCCGGGCCACCACCATATCCAGGGCCGTCGAGACTCCGGGGTTGAGCTCCGAGGGGCGCATCGGCGCCTCGCTCACGTGCTGGTAGGCCACCGCCACCGCGGTTTCCCCGCGGAAGGGGGCGCGACCGGTGAGCATTTCAAACAGGACCACGCCGGTCGAATACAGGTCGGTGCGGGCATCCACGGTCTCGCCCTTGGCCTGCTCCGGGGAGAAATAGGACGCGGTGCCGAGGATCGCGGTGGTCTGCGCGACGGTAGCCGAGGTGTCCGAGACCGCTCGGGCGATACCAAAGTCCATGACCTTGACCGCGTCATCGGCCCCCAGCATGATGTTGCCGGGCTTAATATCGCGGTGAACCACTCCGGCCCGGTGCGAATACTCCAGGGCCGTCAGAATCTTGCTGGCAATGTGGACGGCGCGCTCGGGGGACAGCGCCCCCTGGTCGGCGATCACCTGGCGCAGCGTGCGCCCGGGGACATACTCCATGACGATGAAGGGCTGCAGGATACGGTGTCCCGAGGCGTCGAGGCTCTCGTCTTCGCCGGCGTCATACACGCGAACGATGGTGGGATCGGCCATCCGCGAGGCGGCCTGTGCCTCCTGGCGGAACCGCAGTCGGAATGCCGGATCGCTCGCCAGATCGGCCTTGAGAATCTTGAGCGCGACCGTGCGGCCGAGCTTGGTGTCGGTGGCCTGGTAAACGTCGGCCATGCCGCCGCGTCCAATCAGCGCTCCGACGATGTATCGGTCCGCTAACCGACGCTCTTGCTCAGCCACCACATTCTCCAGATTCCCCGTGCGACACTATCGCTTCTATCATGACACGGCCCCCGACATTTGCGCCGGGGGCCGTGCTGTGGGCGACGATTTACGCCACCCGCTGGTACTAGTTGCCGCCCGTGGTTGCGGTCGGGGAACTGGTAGGAACACTCACCTGAATGATCGGCACCGAGGTGGTGGGCGATGCGGGCGACTCGTTGTTTTCCCCACACAGGGCCACATACGAGATGGTTGCCGGTCCGGGGAACCCGCCCAGGGTGATCTCCACCGAGGTCTGGTCGCGCGGCACGGTACCCGAACCCGAGAGCGTGGCACCGTTCACGGTGATGCGGTAGCCCTCAAGCTGCAGGCCGGCCGGGCACTGGTCATAGCGAGCCCAGGTCACGGTGGCCTTGGAGTTTTCCACGCAGCCGTTGGGCCCACAGGCCACGGCGGGCGCGCTGCCCGGGGCGGGAATCGTGGCCATCGGACCGTAGACGGTCACCACGATGTCGCTCCCCACCGGAATGTTGCCACTCTTGGAGAGCTTGCTCACGGTGTTGACCTGTGCGGAGGAGGTGGCGGCATTCCCGGTCGAGAGGGTGGGCTTTAGGCCCAGTCCCGACAGGGCGCTGACAACCTCATCGCCGTTCTTTCCCACATACGCATTGGGGTCCACCAGCACCGTGGTTTCGGTGGGTGAGGGCGTCGTGGACGGGGTATCCGACGGGTCGGAACTCACGGTATTGGACGGGGTGCTGGTGGCCCCGTCTCCACCGTCACCGGGCTTGACCAGTGCAAAGATCGTGAAGCCCAGCACGATGGCCAGGATCGTGATCAGCGCGATCAGCGGCCAGGTCCACGGGCTCCGCTTCTTCTTTTCCTCGTCTGCGGCACCGTCGGCGGCGTCTGCAGCCTCGGGCTCCAGCCCGAAAAGCTGCTGGCGCTGGGTAGCCGAGGTGTTGAGCAGGGTCGTGGCGGCCTCGGAGGAACCGATCAGCTGGGTGGCACCGGTGATCGCGACACCATCGGCGATCGAGGGTACCGCGGCGGTGGCCGCGGCCACGTCTCCGCGGCGCAGTGCCTGGGCGGCACGGGCCACATGTACCGAGGAAGCCGGGCGGTCGGCCGGGTTCTTCGCGAGCATCGAGAAGACCAGGTTGCGCACGGGTTCGGCGACGGTCGCCGGAAGCTCCGGCGGCGCCTCGTTAATCTGCGCCATGGCGATGGCCACCTGGGACTCACCGGTGAACGGACGCTTCCCGGCGAGAGCCTCGTAGGCAACGATGCCCAGCGAGTAGATGTCGGTGGACGGCGATGCCGGGTGACCGGACGCCTGCTCCGGGGAGAGGTACTGCACGGTCCCCATGACCTGACCGGTGGCCGTCAGCGGCACCTGGTCGGCGATCCGGGCGATACCGAAATCGGTGATCTTGACCCGGTGGTCCGGGGTGATCAGCAGGTTGCCGGGCTTGATGTCGCGGTGGACCAGGCCGGCCGAGTGGGCGGCCTGGAGGGCCAGGGCGGTCTGCGCGACGATGTCGAGCACACGATCCGAGGGGAGCACACGCTCGCGCTCAAGCACGGTGGAGAGTGCCTCACCGGGCACCAGCTCCATGACGAGGAACGCGCTGCCCTCCTCCTCACCGTAGTCATAGACGTTGGCGATGCCCTCATGGTTGACCAGGGCCGCGTGGCGTGCCTCAGAGCGGAACCGCTCGAGGAAGCTCGGGTCGCCGAGGTACTCATCCTTGAGGATCTTGATCGCGACGGTACGTCCGATCACCGAGTCGGTCGCCTGCCAGACCTCGCCCATACCGCCGATAGCGATTCGCGAAACCAGCTCGTAGCGTCCCCCGAAGGTCAGTCCTGCCGTGGGTCTCATTTATTCAGCACCGCCTCTATAACTTTCTTTGCAATCGGAGAAGAAACAATATTTCCCGAGGAATGGTGTCCCAGGTCACCGTCGTTTTCCACCACGACCGCTACCGCAACTTCGGGGTTTTGCGCGGGCGCAAACCCGGTAAACCAGAGCGTATACGGATCATCGACACCGTTTTGAGCGGTGCCCGTTTTTCCGGCCACGTCGACCCCCTCTATTCTTGCATTATTGGACTGCCCGGTAGCGACCGCGGCGATCATCATTTTGGTGAGCTCCGACGCCTGATCGGGCGTGACCACGGTGCGGAGTTTCTCCGGGTCGAACGATTTGACCACATCCAGGTTCGGAGCGATCACCCGATTGACCATGTTGGGTTTCATCATGACGCCCCCGTTGGCGATTCCGGCCGAAACCATCGCCATCTGCATCGGCGAGGCGCGTACATCCCACTGGCCAAATGCCGAGAGCGCGGTGCTGGGCACGTCGCCCCCCTTGGGGTAAACGCTCGGCTCGACCCGCAGCGGCACATCCAGCGGGGTATTGAACCCAAACTTCTCGGCCTGCTCGCGGATCTTGTCCGCCCCCAGACGAATACCCAGCTCGGCCATCGGCACGTTACAGCTCTGCCGGATCGCCTCGGCCAGGGTGACGGTCTCGCCCGGGCCACAGGCCTCACGGGTGAAGTTGTACACCTTGGTGCTGGTCCCGGGCAGCTCGATGAACTGCGGGTTGGGGAACTCGCTCTCGGCGGTGTACTCGCCCGAGGCCAGGGCTGCGGCGGCCACAACCACCTTGAAGCTTGATCCCGGCGGGTTGAGGTTTCCACCGATCGCCCGGTTGATCAGCGGATCCAACGGGTTGGCCAGCAGATCCTTATAGAGCGCGGTCACGGCATCGGAGTTATGCGAGGCCATGCCGTTGGGATCGAAGGTGGGGTTGGTCACCATCGCCAGGATCTTGCCGGTTTTGGGCTCGATGGCCACCACGGCGCCGCGACGATTGCCGAGGGCTTCGGAGGCCGCCTGCTGCACCTTGGACTCGATCGAAAGCTCAACCCGGGCGCCGCGAGCGGGCTGGCCGTTGACGATCCGGGCCAGGTCCGCGAGGAACTGATCGCTCGAGGTGCCGGTGAGGTAGTCGTTCATGGACTGCTCAATACCGGTGGCACCCTGAATCGGGTTGAAGTAGCCGGTTACGCCCGCGTAGAGCGGCCCCTGCGGGTACTCGCGCTGGTAGCGGAACTCGTCGTTGGAGGGCACCGACTGCGCAATGATCGTGCCGTCGGCGAGCACGATCGGGCCGCGCTCCACCTGGTAACTGTCATAGCGGGTTCGCGTGTTGCGGGGGTCCTTGCCCAGCGCGTCGCTCTGCACACCCTGAATCACGGTGGAGGACACAAACAGCGCGGCAAACATCAGCACCACAACCGCGCCGACCCGGCGGAGTTCCTTATGCATCGCGGGACTCCTCGAGTTCGGGCTTGGCACCGTCGCTGAGCTTGAGCAGCAGCGCCACGATGATCCAGTTGGCCACCAGGGCCGAACCGCCGGCGGCCAGGAATGGCGTCGCCAAACCTGTCAGCGGGATCACCCGGGTCACCCCGCCCACCATGATGAACACCTGCAGGGCGATCGTGAACGCCAGGCCGATGGCCAGGAGCTTGCCAAAATCATCACGCGTGCTGAAACCGATCCGCAGGCCGCGGGCGACCAGGATCAGGAACAGCGCGAGGATCGCGAACAGGCCGGCGAGCCCCAGCTCTTCGCCGAGGCTGGTCACGATGAAGTCACTCTCGGCCAGCGGGGTGAGGTTCGGGCGTCCCTGGCCCAGCCCGGTCCCGGTGAATCCACCGTGGGCGAGGCCGAAGATGCCCTGCACGAGCTGCCAGCTGCCGCCAACCTTGTCGTAGTTTGCCTGCGAGAACGGATCCAGCCAGGCATCAAACCGGCCACTCACATAGGAGAGTCGCTGACTGGCAAAGTACGCGCCCCCGAGGAACAGGGCCATGCCCAGCAGCACCCAGCTCAGGCGTCCGGTGGCCACGTAGATCATGATCGTGAACATGCCGAAGTACAGCAGTGCGGTACCCATATCGTGCTGGAACACGATGATGCCCATCGACATCAGCCAGACCACAAAGATCGGCCCGAGGTCTCGCAGCCGGGGGAACCGGATGCCCAGGAACTTCTTGCCCACCAGGGCCAGGGTGTCGCGGGTGCGCACCAGATAACCGGCGAAGAAGATCGCCAGGAAAATCTTGGCGATCTCACCGGGCTGGAAGTTGACCACGTCGCCGATGCCGATCCACACGGTCGCGCCACCCACGGTACGGCCGAGGCCGGGAACCAGGGGAAGAAGGAGCAGGATGAAGGCGCCGAGCCCAAAGAGGTAGGTGTAGCGGAAGAGCACGCGGTGGTTGCGGATCAGAAGGATCACGATGATCGCCGCGATGATTGCGATCGAACTCCATACGATCTGCCGGGTCGAGGCGGCCGACCAGCCCGACACATTGCGAGCCAAATCGATCCGGTAGATCATCGCCAGGCCCAGGCCGTTGAGCACCGTGGCCACCGGCAGGATGATCGGGTCGGCATCGCGGGCGACAAAGCGCAGGCAGATGTGCAGGCCGAATACCAGCGAGGCCAGGGCACCACACAGCGCCAGAATCTCGGGTTCGATCTGCCCCAGCGCACCCAGTTGCACACCAACCAGGGCACCGGCGTTGACCACGCAGGCAAAAATCAGCAGCGCGAGCTCGCGGTTACGGTGCGTCTTGGGCATCCGTAGTTTTCGCATCGTCCGGATCACGCCGGTGTCGGCCTGCAGGGCGTCACCACCGGCCGCGGGCGCACGCGTGTTCAGCGCATCGGTGCTCACTGGTCGCCCTCCTTGCTGAGCTGACGGAGTCGGTTCACGATCGCGTCGGCATCATCGAGGGAGTCGGCCGGGACGTTCTGTCGGACCAGGTTACGGTCATACTCCGGGAGCTTGCTGAGCTTGATATCGGTATCGCGGTACTCGTGCGAGAGCGAGATGAAACCGAGATCCTGCGGCACACCCTGATAGATGGTGACCGTGCTGCGGTCGGGGCTCTGGCCCACAAAGTAGCGCGACTGGGTCCAGGAGTAGCCGATGACCGCTGCCAGCAGCAGCGCGAGCAGCACAACCATTGCTCCCACACCCCAGGTGAGGCGGCGGCGCCGGATACGACGGGCGTCCTCCTCCAGAAGCTCGCCATAGAACTCGTCGGATTCCACACCGGCCGGAACCGGCGGAAGCTGGGTGGCTGCGGCGGTAGCGCGGGTTCCGGGCAGACGCAGGGCCGGCAGGATGCTGGTACGGCGCGGCGCCGAGATCTCAAAGGCCAGGGGCTTCGCGGCGGAACCAACGGTCTGTACGTCGCCCTCCACGCTCTCGGTGGAAACGTCGTAGATCACCACGGTGACATTGTCCGGGGCGCCACGATCCAGGGTGTAGCGCACCAGGCGGTCGGCCACCTCGGCAGGGGAGAGGTCGGCCATCAGCGTGGCCCGCAGTAGTTCGCGATCCACCACACCGGAGAGGCCATCCGAGCACAGCAGCCAGCGATCCCCGGGCTGGGTTCCCAGGACGATGGTATCCACCTCGGGGGACTGATCCACATCACCCAGAACGCGCATCAGCACCGAGCGCCGCGGGTGTACCAGGGCCTCCTCCTCGGTGATCCGGCCGGCATCCACCAGACGCTGGACGAAGGTGTGATCGGTGGTGATCTGGCTGAGCTCGCCATCGCGCAGCAGGTAGATGCGTGAGTCGCCAATATGGGCGATCGCGACCTCATCACCCACGCGGACCAGGGCGTCCACCGTGGTGCCCATACCGGTAAGCTCCGGGTGTTCAAAGACGGCCTCGGTCAGCTGGCCGTTGGCCGCGATAATCGCGGTTTGCAGGGCGGCGGCAGCATCCTGAGCGGTGGGATAGTCGATATCCGCCTCGATGATGCGGCGCAGGGCCACGGCGCTGGCCACATCGCCACCCGCGTGCCCTCCCATGCCGTCGGCGACAACAAAGAGCGAGTTCCCGGCGTACCCGGAATCCTGATTGTTGCTGCGCACCCGTCCCACATGGGAGAGTGCCGCGCTCTTACCGCCGACGGTCATGCGATCACCGCAGCTCGAAGGTGGTTGCCCCCACCTTGATCACGTCACCCAGATGGATCGGGGTGGGAGCCGAAATTCGCTTGCCATCCAGGAACGTGCCGTTGGTGGAGTCGAGATCCTGGAGCATCCAGTCCTCACCCCAGAGCAGCAGACGTGCGTGGTGGGTCGAGGTGTAGTCATCCTTGAGGATCACATTGGAATCCGAGGAGCGGCCGATGCTGATCGGGCCGGTGCCGAGCGGACGGTCCTGACCGGCGCGCGGGCCGGAGAGGATCACCAGACGGTCGCAGGTGTGAGTGTTGGCGCGGGTGCGGCTGGTAGCCGAGGAGACCGGGGCCGGGGCCGCCGGACGCGGCGCCGGTGCGGGCGGAACCGCGACCGGCACCGGTTTGGGTGCGGGAGCCGCGGCGGCCACCCGGGGTTTGACCTTGCGGGCTGAGCGACCAAACAGGTCGGCTCGCAGCGAATAGACCACGCCAAAAACAAAGAGCCAGAGCAGGATCAGGAATCCGAGTCGAAGCACGAGGAGGGTGAGATCACTCATACGGGGTTCCCCCAGAATCCGTCGTTGTTTTTCTCTGCGGGTTTGGGTGCCGACTGAGCCAGGAGGCGATAGGTGATCTGGGTGCGGCCGATCTGGATGACCGAACCGTCCTCAAGCAGGGCCTGGGTGACGCGTTGTCCGTTGAGCTCGGAGCCGTTGGTGGAACCGAGGTCGTGGACCTGGGCGCGCTTGCCATCCCAGAGGATCTCCACGTGTTTCCGGGAGGTTCCGGGGTCGGCAATGGTGATATCGGCGTCGGATCCGCGTCCGATCACGGTGCGGGCTCGGGCCAGCGGATAACGCTGGCCGGCAATATCCAGCGCGGGAAGCCACACCACGTCGGTCTGCGGGTCCTCGGTGTCGACCCGCATGATGCCCTCGCTGAGTCCCTGATCCGGGCGCAGCGAGACGCTCACGGCGCCGGCGAAGGTGTATCCCTGGGCTCGACCATACTTCTTGACGATCGCCACCAGCTCATCCACCAGAGCACTGCCCATCTTCGACATGCGTTCGAAGTCGGTGGGGGCCAGGTACACGGCAAAGCTGTTGGCGGCCAGGATGCGATCTCGGCTCACCACGGCGGCCGTGGTGTCCAGTTCACGCTTAAGAGCCGAGGAGATTTCCACCGGCTGCAATCCCGAGCGGAAGGTCTTCGCGAACGCACCATTAACGGCGCGCTCGAGACCCTTCTCGAAACTGTCCAGAATGCCCACAGATCTCCCCGGGGTGTTGGTTGAGGTGCCGATCGGCTAGGCCCATGTTAGTCGGCGAGGCTGAACCTGGCATCTCAGAACGCGCGCTCGGTCCTGGAATTTGTTCAAATCTTTTCCGGTTCCCGGAGGTTTTCGGGCGGGACTCGCGCCGAAAAAATCCGGGCAATACCGGGGCGACACGCCCATCGGTGCCGAAGAATGCCCCTCGATTAGGGATCCAAATGAGGGCTGTGATAATCTCATGAAGTCCGCACGGAAGTGAGGAACGAATACACGAAAGTGTGTCAATTGCGCGAGTGGCGGAATGGCAGACGCGCTGGCTTCAGGTGCCAGTGCCCGTAAGGGCGTGGGGGTTCAAGTCCCCCCTCGCGCACAATTGATCGAAAGGCTCCCCAGCTGGGGAGCCTTTCGTCGTTTCCGGATACTTTGTGCGTGGGCACCCCGCTCGAGCATCGTTATCGAGGACCCCATCGTTGTCACATAACTAACGTTAAAAATCTTTTGTCAGGATTTCCCCGCTGGGACGTTAAGTAGGTAGATGCGGGTCTGTGGACCTGAGGTTTTGCCAGGGGGCGAAACCGGCGGACAGGGGAATCAGCGGTGGCAGAGAGTGTGGGATCAATCCTCGGAGTCGGGGTACCCGATGCCGGTGTTCCGGGGGTGACGCGGCGCCTGAACGGCGCCGCCATTCGTCACGCCCTGTTCTCGATGCTGAGCAGTCGGCTGGGATCCACCGTCATCCTGCTGGGGATTGCCGCGCTCTCGGTGGCCACCGCGCACCTCGGGGCCGATGCCCGAGGAATCGGGATCACCGAAGCCTTTTTTGCCGGTGCCTACGGAGACATTCCGAACTACATCATGACCCTCCTGCTCACCCTCGGATACGCCAGCGCGTTTTTGGCGCGCAGCGAGGATGCCGATGGGGGCCTGAGACTCTATGCCGCCCTGCGTCACGGGAGCTATCGACGCTGGAGCGCGGCGATCCTGATGCGTGAGATTCCGCACGCCGCCGCATTCACGATCGGCGTGGGGGTCGTGCTGGTCACCGGATCCGCGATGCTCGAACACCAGATGCCGATGTTTGTCGCCGAATCCGCGGTGTTCCACCTGGGATTGCTGGGGCTCTTTGCCTCACTGCTGGTCTTTTGTGCGCTGGCAACCCTGCTGGTCTGGTCCACCCGGAAGGTTGTCCTCGCCTGGGGTATCACGATGCTGGTAGCTGCCGTGCTCGGCTACCTGATCCCCGCCGATATCGGCTGGCTCAACATTGTGGCCCCGTACAGCGCCCTGCACGACGGCGCCAGCGTGGGCGCCCCGATCTTTGCCCCGGCCGGAGCCCTGGTGGCCGCCAGCATCTTCACCGCCGCGGCCCTGTGGCGCTCCTCCGCCAAGAACGCCGACGGTCTGCTCTAGTGTTCACCCTCAACTCGGTGCCCCGGCAGCGCCCGGGAACACCGGCCGTGCCGGTGATTGCGGTGTCCGCGGTGGGGAAGTGTGTGCGCGGAAACACGCTCTATCGCGACGTGAGTTTTGACATCCTCGAGGGATCTTTCACCGTGATCACCGGTTCGCACTGCACCGGAAAATCGATGCTGCTGCGAATGCTGTGCGGGTTCACCACCCCCGATAGCGGGAGCGTGCGCATCGACCCGGCCTACCTTCCCTACGGGCGGACCTTCCCCGAACGCTTTGGGATCACCATCGATCGTCCGCGGTTTATCCCCGGACGCACCGGCCTGGAAAACCTGCGCACACTGGCGGCCATCGCCGGGGTGGTGAGCGAGGAACACATCGTTGCCACCATGCGCCGGGTGGGCCTTGAGCCCGATAACCCACACCGGGTTCGCGGATACTCACCCGCCATGGTTCAGCAGCTCGCACTGGCTCAGGCCCTGATGGAGGATCCGCGGGTCCTGATTTTGGATGAGCCCTTCTCGGACCTGGATCCAGACAACCGAGAGCGTGTCATCCGGATCCTGCGCGACCTGCATGCGGCGGGGACCACGATTGTGGTGGCCACCCAGTCCCTGACCGACGTCCAGGAGCTCGCCACCCAGCACCTGATGATCCGGGACGAAACAGTCGAGACATATTAACCGTTCAAAGATTTTTTCGGGTTGAATGTCAGGAATCCTCCGCTGCGTCGATAGACAGGGTGGGAGGCAACAACGCAAGCAAGAAAACTGAGTGGATGACTAGGCAGCAATCGGCGGTGTTCGAGCACGTGTTCCATGCGAACTACGTACTTGTTCGACGCTATGCGGAGCGGCGCGTACCAAGCGCGGCGCTCGCCGAAGACATCGCGGCCGAGACGTTTACGGCCGCCTGGGTCCGATACCAACAGGGAGACTCGATCGAGTTGCCCTGGCTGTATCGGGTCGCATCCAACAAGATCAACGACCACTTCCGATCCGCAGAACGTAAACGAGCCGTCGAAGAGACCCTCGAACGCGTGCTGTCGGAGCAGGAGGAGGGCGCGGACACGCTGGAGAAGATCGCACTCGGCCGCTCGCTGTTGAAGCTCACGGACAGGGAACGGGAAGCAATCCTGCTGACCTATTGGGAGGGCCTTGGGGCCGCAGAAGTTGCGGTGGCTCTCTCCTGTTCCGTGGCGTCGGCCTGGGCGATTCTCAGCCGGGCACGGAAGAAACTCCGTGTCCTGATGGGCGAGCCGTTTGTTGCTGGAATGACCGATGGGGGACGCAAATGAATACGGGGAATGACGCGCTCGCGAGGCTCATGTCCGGCATCGATCCGGCCACGACTCCTCTCGGCTCCGCACTCGGTGAACGCGAACTTGCGCTCCTTGAGCGTGTTCAGAGCACGAGCGCACACATTCACAGCCACATGGGTCTTCGATCCCGGGGCACCAACCACGGCCGCGCTGCACGCATTCGCCGGTTCCGGGTGCCCACGTTCGCGGTTGTTGCGTCCCTCATCGCCATCCTTGTGGTGGCGGCCACGTCGATGTCGCTCTGGCCCGGGCAGACCCCGCTGGCCCGCGCGGTGACCCCCCAGCCGCTGGTTGCGGTTCCCCTAGACAACCAGCAGCCCGAAACCCTGCTGCTGTCGATGAGCGAGTCGCTGCGGGGGGCTCATCAGCCCGCGGCCCAACGCGTGCGCTTCCAAAACTGGGCGCTGGCTTTTACCCCCGATGATCCACCCCGGTCGATCGTGCCGCAGCGCTTTGACATCATCAGCCTGCCCGATGGATCCACGGTGTCCGAGCGCCGTGCGGCGGGCAACTTTGATTCCGCCGGACACCAGCTTTCCGGATCCGACGAGCCCGCACCCGGAACCCTGTTGGATCGACACACCTACCAGCCCGGCCAGTACGGCTATCTGTTTAGCAGCCCCGACGGGGTCACCGACTGGGGCGCCTACCTGCGCTCCGGCGGGGGACTGGGGGCAAGCCCGAGCACGGGCGACTACTTCACCGCGGTCAAAAACCTCCTGGTGGAGCGGGCCCTGACCTCCCTGCAGCAGGCAGAAATGCTGGCGTTCCTCGCGACTCTGCCGGATATTCGGGTGGACGGCACCGTGACCGACCGGCTCGGACGTACCGGTGTCAGCATCAGCACCGAATCCCGCGACCCGGGACGCACCCTCGATGTTTTGGTGGTGACCCCCACACGCGGTGTAATCGCATACGAAAACGTGTATACGGGCACCGACCGATCTGATCTCCAGGCACCCGCAGTAATTGACTACAACGCCTGGTTCTAGAAAGGGAAACATCACATGAAACTGAGCGCCCGCGTCCTCCCCGCCGCCGCACTCCTGGCCACGCTGCTGATCGGTGGCGCCACCGCCGCCCAGGCGGCCACCCCGAGCCGTTCCGACCAGGTTCAAGACCGGGTCAACCAGGTTTTGGTTGAGTTCCCCGGTGGTGTGCAGACCGGACCGGGTGAGGTCACCTGGAATGGCGGTGAGACCATCCTGAATATTGTGCTGGAGGGGAGTCTCTCGAACTTCGCCGTTGGTAACTGTGCCACGGGCAGCATGTGCGCCTACACGTCCACGGGCGGGGCCGGATCAAAGATCTCCTTCACCAGCTGCACCGCCGCGAACTCGGTGGCCCCGCTGGGTTCCGCCGTTCGGTCGGTGGCGAATGCCCGCTCCTCGGGAACCGCCTTCGGATACAACGGTTCGTCCCCGGTGCTGGTGGTTCCGGCCGGCTCGCAGGTCAACACCAGCGCAAGTATCACCCGCGTCGGCTGCTAGGTTTTTCCGAGCCCCCGTCACCCGGCCGGGTGACGGGGGCTCGTGGGTGAGTGCGGGCACGGATCGTCCCGGTTTCCCCACCCGTGGTGCTAGATTCCTGGGATGATCCCCATCGCCCTCATTCGTCCCGCTCGGGCCTCGGACGCCGCCGACATCGGTGCCGTGCACGCTCGTGCCTGGCAGGAAACGTATCGGGGGGATGTGCCGGATGCGGTACTGGATGATCCCGAGGAGCCTCGGCGTCGCGCGGATATGTGGGGAAACATGCTGTCGAGGCCGATCGGATCCGATCGTTTCTTGAACGTGGCCGAGATCGAGGGAACCGTGGTGGGCATCGCGATGTCCGGGCCCGCCGAGGAGCCGGATGTCCCGGGAGCGAGCGAGCTCAAAGTCCTCTATGTCCTTGCTGAACAACACGGCACGGGTCTCGGCGCGCGCCTCCTGAATTCCGTCCTTGACCCGGACTCCCTCGCGGTCTTATGGGTGCTCGACCCCAACCCGCGTGCCCAACGCTTCTATCGCAAGCACGGCTTTGTACCCGATGGGGCCGCCCAGGCGTGGGAGTACGATACGCGGGAAATTCGGATGGTGCGGGCCGGTAAGCGGCACCCCCGTCCGGGGGATGTTACCGCCTAGACACCGGGCATTCATTCGCGACACATAGCGTCGCAGGCGGCCCTCACGCCGCGAGTGATGTCGCGGGCGTGCACACCTCACCGTCTAGGACATCCGTGATTTCCCTTCGTTCCACCCCCGCACGCCTCGTGCTTGGCGCGGGAGTATTTGCCCTGACCCTCGCGGTCGCCGCCGGTGCCGGTGCCGAGACCGGCGCTCACCTGAGCTCCAAGCAGCCCTATCGGGAGCCCGACGCGGCGACCCTGGCCGGATACACCCACGCGCCGGATGGTTACACCCCGCTGCTCACCGAATCCGTGGCCCGCCACGGATCGCGGGGGCTGTCCGAGTATAAGTACGATGCGCTGCTGACCCGACTGTCCGAGACCGCGCTCGCCGAAAACGGGTTTGTGAGTCCCGAGATCGGGCAGCGGTTCCTGGCCGACCTGCGCGGGATCACCGCCGCCAACGTGCAGAACGGCTATGGCCAGCTGACCGGTCAGGGCGCCACCCAGCACCAGGGTCTCGGGGAGCGGGCGGTCGCCCGCAACGCGGCCCTGTTTGCCCAGGCCGAAAAGGACGGCGACCGGATCATCGCCGAAACCTCGGGGGAAGCCCGCGCCACCGAGTCGGGCACCAACTTTCTGGCCGGGGTGACGAAGGCCGGTGCCGGCGCGCTGACCCGGGGGATCACCCCGGAACCGCGCCCCGATCTGCTCTACTTCCATAAATCACAAAACCCCGACGGCACCACCAAGCCCGCCGGCTCACC
Source organism: Mycetocola sp. BIGb0189 (assembly GCF_024810155.1). Taxonomy (NCBI): domain Bacteria; kingdom Bacillati; phylum Actinomycetota; class Actinomycetes; order Micrococcales; family Microbacteriaceae; genus Mycetocola; species Mycetocola sp. BIGb0189. The sequence goes on along the minus strand of NZ_JANUED010000012.1, from coordinate 11,494 downwards.
GGAGCTTGCGCGTGCCCAGGCCTATGAGGCCTATGTGGCCGCGCAGACGGCCCCGGGCGGGACCATTTCCGCGGCCCTCGACTACATCAACGCGCTGCCACGCTCGGTAAGCGCCGCCGACGATGTGCTCTCGGGCATCTTCACTCCGGACTTCATCGCCAAGATCGGGACTCCTGGTCACGTCTGGTACAACACCGTGGATGGCACCAAGAAGGGCGCTGTGAGTTGTGCGCCCGGCGCCGATCCGGCCAAGGATAAGTCGGCCTGCGGGAGCCCCAAGAAGGTCATCGCGACCCCGGTGGATGCGGCCATGACGCTCTACAACCTCTACATCATCGGTGCGGACATGACCGCCGAGAACACCGGTGACCACACCTTCGATTTCGGTTCCTATCTCAACGGGCGTGATGCCGACCTGGAGTGGTTCGCCTCGCTGCTGGACGCCGAGGACTTCTACGAGAAGGGTCCGGGGCTCGCGGGGCACGACGATACCTATCGGGTGGCTCAGCCGCTGCTGGATGACTTCTTCGCAACCATCGATGACCGGATGGCCGGGGATAACGTGGCCGCAACCTTCCGCTTCGCCCACGCCGAGACGATCATCCCGTTTGCCGCGCTGCTCAAGCTCCCGGGATCCACTCGGCAGGCCCCGGATAACGCGCATCCGCAGTCGCTGAACGACGTGTTTGACTACACCAACAACCCGTGGCGCGGGGAGTCCGTGACCCCGATGGCCGCCAACGTGCAGTGGGACGTATCCGGCCGGGTGGGCACCGATCCGGCCACCGGCCGGGCGTTTACTCCGCTGGTGCGGATGCTCTACAACGAGCGGGAGATCGGCTTCACCGATGCGTGTGTTCCGGTGGCCGCCGGCTCGACCTGGTACAAGGTCTCGGAGCTCAAGCACTGCCTGAACGGAGCCGAGCGGATCGAGGATCCGCGGATCGCCGCCGCGCCCGTGGACCCGACCGCGAGCCCGGACCCGACCTCGGCTCCGGACCCGACCGCGGTTCCGACGGCGTCTCCGGCACCGACCAGCGCGGCACCGACCAACACGGCGTCCACTGATCCGGCAGCTACCGGTCCGTCCTCCGCGAAGCCTTCGGCCCGCCCGGCGGCCGCGGGGGCGCTGGCGTCCACCGGTCTCGAGGCCGAAAACCTGATGCCGCTTGCCCTGTTGGCCAGCAGCGCCCTGCTCCTCGGCGCGCTCGCCGTGGGATGGTTTGTCCTGCGTCGTCGTCGCCTCGAGGAATCCGAAACCGAGCTCTAGCTCCACACACGGCAACGGCCCCGACCGGGATCTCTCCCGGCCGGGGCCGCTCTGCGTAAGGCTAGTCGCGTTCCAGGATCGCCCGCACCCGCGGGATCACCTCGGTCCCATACAGCTCGATGCTCGAGAGCAGCTGATCATGCGGCATGGTTCCGGTGGCGTACTTGAGGTCGAACCGGTCGGTTCCCAGCAGCTTCACGGTCCGGGCGATCTTGGTGGCCACGGTGTCCGGGGAACCCACGTACAGCGAGCCGTGCTCGATCTCGTCCACGTACTCCTGCTCGGTCATCGCCGGCCAGCCGCGCTCGGCACCGATGCGGTTGCGCATCACCAGCTGGTGCGGCCACAGCTCCTCGCGGGCCTGGGCGTCGGTGGCGGCGATGTGTCCGGGGGAGTGCACGCCGAGCGGCATGCCGGTGGACCCGACCTGCTCCTGCGCGCGGCGGTAGAGGTCCACGTAGGGCACAAAGCGTGCGGGGTCGCCGCCGATGATCGCCAGGGTCATCGGGATGCCGTACTCGACCGAGCGCACCACGGATTCGGGGGAACCGCCCACGCCGATCCAGGCGGTCACCGCGCCCTTCTCGGTGCGCGGGTACACACGCTGGTCCTTCAGCGGCGGGCGAATGGTGCCCGACCAGGTCACCGGACCCTCGCTGCGCAGGGTGGCAAACAGGTCCAGCTTCTCGCTGAAGAGGGTCTCATAGTCGGCGAGGTCGTAGCCGAACAGCGGGAAAGACTCGGTGAAGGAGCCGCGGCCGAGGATGACCTCGGCGCGCCCGTTGGAGAGGGCGTCGAGGGTTGCGAAGCGCTCATAGACGCGGATCGGGTCGTCGCTGCTGAGCACGGTCACCGCGGTGCCGAGCTTGATCCGCGAGGTCTGACCGGCCAGCGAGGCCAGGATCATGTCGGGGGCGCTAACCGAGAAGTCGTCGCGGTGGTGCTCGCCGATGCCAAAGAAGTCCACGCCCACCCGGTCGGCCAGGACGCCCTGGGCAACCACGTTGCGGATAACCTCGGCGTCGCTCAGACGCGTGCCGGTGGCGTCGACGGTGGCATCGCCGAAGGTGTCGAGTCCAAGCTCGAGGGGTCTGGTCATGATGGCTCTCCTAGGGTCGACCGATTTCGATGCATTTGCATACAATAACCGGATCCGGGTGAATCTATTCCCACCACACCGAATCGCTTATCCGACCGGCACCACCGGCTCAACCGATTTCAGGGCTGCCAGGCGTGCACGATCGACGTGCACTCCGCGGGGCAGTCGAGGGAGCGCCTCGGGGAGTGCGCCCAGCTCGCGGTAGCAGTGCTGCAGGGCCGACACCATCGCCCCCACGGCGCCGGAGAAGTCGTCCAGGGTTGCCAGCTCCAGGCGCGGTGCGAGCCGGAGGTGGCCACCAAGGAGCTCCTGATAGCGCGCCAGCTCGGGGGCGAGGGCGCGGGAGAGGCCGCCGCTGAGCACCACCGTATCCGGGTCGCAGGACACCGACACCGCGGTGAGGGCCACCATCAGTCCCTGTTCAAACTGCTGACGGAGTGCGGCGATGCGCGGGGCCGGATCGCTCACGAAGAGATCGGCCGGGCTCTCCAGGGCAATCCCCGCGAGCTCCGCCTGGCGCAGGATTCCGCCGCCGGTGACCAGGTGTTCAAGCCGGGCACCCATCGGACCGATCGGAAGCTGGCCGAACTCACCCACCAGGCCGCGGGTTCCACGCAAAACCCTACCGTCCATCGCCAGCGCGCTTCCCAGTCCAAACCCGAGGCTGAGCAGGGCGGCATTGGGGGAGTGGGCGGCGGCACCAAAGTGCAGCTCGCCCAGCAGGGCAAAGTTGGCGTCGTTATCGCAGACGACCGCGCAGGGCAGTGCCGTGCGCAGGGCGGCGAGGAATTCGGTGCCCTCGATCTGCGGCAGGTTGGGGGCGTGGGAAATGCGCTGCTCGGGGATCTCCAGCGAGCCGGGGACCCCGAGGGCGACCTGGCGCAGGGGGGCGGCGAATCCGGCCGAGAGGTCGAGGATGACCCCGGCGAGCCAGTCGATCAGCGCCGGGAGGTCAAGTGTGCCGGGGGTGGCCAGCTCGCGCACGGCCAGCGGGGTTCCGTGGATATGGCCGATCACGATCCGGGTTTTGCTGGCACCCAGATCCACCCCGGCCACGATGCCCAGGTCTGCACGTAGGTCGAGCTGCACCGCCCGGCGTCCGCGCTGCTCGGAGACGATCTCCTGGGTCTCGGTAATCAGATCCTCGCCGATCAGCTGTTCCACGGTGCGGGTCACGGTGGCGGCGGAGATCCCGGCGGCGGTGGCGAGTTTTTTGCGGCTGGCCGGTCGCTCCAGCAGCAGGGTGGTGAGCACGGCGCTGCGATTGAGTTCTCGAGTGTCCTGGACCATGGTGCTCCCTTTTGTGCTCAGCCTGAATCTAAAAGTACCGCATGTTCGGGTTCTCGGCGGGCGTATCGCGGTTTTTACGGCCTGGAAACACGCCCGACATATTCGCGAGTTTAGATTTGATTGCTCGATGAAAATAAAACCAGAATCGAGTTCGCGATGGTGGGCAGGTAATTCGGGGGCAAAACCGATCGCGATATCCCTCTCAATCAGCAGTCGCACCTGGAAGGTCACCCCATGCACATCACCCGCCCCGGCCGACGCTTCGGCGCCCGCATCGCCATTGCCGGAGCCATCGCGCTCTCGCTCACCCTCAGCGGCTGTGCCGCCACCTCCGGTCCGGCCTCCACGCCGACCAGCAGTGCCACCCAGCCCACCCTGACCTTCGCCGGCCCCAACGGCGAAAAGCCCGACGCCCTCAGCGCGCTCTCGCTCACCGCCGACGAGATCGCCAAGGTTAAGGCCGGTAACTTCACCGCCGCCTTCGTCTGGCACACCTCCTCCGACTTCGTGACCGCCGTAGAAAAGGGTGCCCGCGAGGAGTTCGAAAAACTCGGCATCAAGGTGGTTGCCAGCACCCAGGCCGGCTTCAACGCGGCCACCCAGGCCAATAACGTCCAGACCGTGCTCGCCCTGCACCCCTCGATCGTGGTGGGTATCGCCGTGGACCCCACCTCCGCCGCCAAGGCGTTCCAGCCGGTGGTGGACTCGGGCACCAAGCTCGTGATCATGACCACCCCGCCGGCCGGATATAAGGCGGGCAAGGACTTCGTCTCGATCGTCACCGAGGACCTCAGCAAGGCCGGCAAGGCCAACGCTGACATCATCGGCAAGGAGATGAAGGGTGAGGGTGAGGTTGGCTACCTCTCCTACAACGCCAACTTCTGGTTCACCAACCAGCGCGACCAGGCCTTCAAGGACTGGCTGGGCTACTCCTACCCGAAGATGCAGATCGTCGACAGCGAGGGTTTCGCCGACGAGACCGCGACCCAGACCATCGCCGCCGCGATGATCGCCAAGCACCCGAACATGAAGGCGATCTACGTCTCCTGGGCCACCGCGGCTCAGGGTGTGGTGGCCGCCATTCGGGCCGCCGGACGCACCGACATCAAGGTGGTCACCAACGACCTCGACACGACCCTGGCCGCGGCCATGGTGGGGAACGGTCCGGTCGCCGGCCTGGTGGGCAATGGCTCGCTGGGAATCGGGCAGGGCCTGGCCCTCGCCGGTGCCTTCGGTGTCCTGAACAAGCCGGCCCCGGCCCTGGTGGCCTCGGACCCGACCTCGGTCACCGGCGACAACCTCAAGGACGCCTGGAAGGCCGACTACGGCTCCGACCTCCCCGCGAGCGTGGGCAAGTAACACGCCCCCAAAGACCGATGGGTGGTCGTGTTCCCCCGCGCGGCCACCCATCATTTCCTCCCCGTCATCCCCTCTCCCCGCACCGTCGGGTGTGATCTAGGAGCACATCATGACCCAGGCAATGACCGTTCTCGGTCCGGTTCCGGTTTCGGAACTGGGGCGGATCATGCCCCACGAGCACCTGCTCTCCCTCACCCCCGGCCCCTGGCAGGTGGGTGGCCCCGGCAGCGAGGCGGCCGCCGCGAACGCGGTGGATCTCGCGGTGGATGCCTTGTCCCGGCTCCCCGAACTCGGCTTCTTCACCGTGGTGGATCTCAGCCCCTACGGGGTTGTGGGTCGCGATGCTCAGGGGGACAACGCGGCCCTGCTGCGCGAGATTTCCCGGCGCAGCGGACTGCACATCATCTCGGGCACCGCACTGTACCTGGAGTCGTATTCGCCCGGGTGGGCCCGCGAGGCCAGCCTCGATGAGCCGGTCACTCGCCTGGTGCGCGACGCCACCGAGGGGATCGGATCCTCCGGGGTACGCGCCGGCGTCTTTGGCGAGCAGGCCACCGGACTGGATGTGATCTCCGCCCATGAGGAGAAGTGTCTGCGGGCCATCGCCCGCGCACACCGGGAGACCGGGTTGTCGATCATGACCCACACAACCCACGGTTCGATGGCGCTGGAGCAGATCGCCCTGCTGCGCGCGGAGGGGGTGGAACTGGACCGGGTGGTCATCGGCCACCTCGATACCCAGCTCGACCCCAACCTGCCCCGCCGGATCCTCGACACCGGTGCCCGAATCGCGATCGACACCATCGGCAAGCAGGACTGGGACTTCTTCTTGGGCCCGGCCCCCGCGGGGGAGCGCGGCGAGGGGGAATATCCCAAGCGCGCATTCCACCGCTCCGATCGGGGCCGCGCCGACCTGGTGGCCGCGCTCGCCGCCGAGGGTCTGGCCGGCCGCATCCTGCTGGCCCAGGATCTCACCGGTGCCGAGGTGTGGCTGAACCCCGACACCCACGGCCAGTACGGCTACTCCTATCTGGGTGAGGTGTTTGTGCCGATGTTGATCGAGCGCGGAGTCTCCGAGGCCAATCTTGAACTCCTGCTGGCCACCGGTCCCGGGGAGGTGTTGGGACTGTGAGCGCCGCCACACACCCCGCCGTGGTGGTGGGCATCGACCTGGGTGGCACCAAGGTGCGCGCGGCCCTGGCCGATACCCGGGGCAGGCTCCTGCACCGGCTCACCGAGCCCACCCGTCCGGGAATCGCGCTGATCGCCCAGCTCACCGATATCGTCACCCGGCTTTCGGCCCTGGCCCCGGATGCGCCGGTGGTGGGCACGGCTATCGGCGGTGCCGGGGTTCCACTGCCCGATGGGAGCGGCTTCACCCAGGCACCGAATCTCGGCGAGTTGGGTGAGGTCTCACTGGTTGCCGAGCTGCGGCACCGGCTGGGCCACCCGGTGGTGATCGAGAACGACGTCAACATCGCCGCCCTCGGCGAGCTGCACGCCGGTGCCGGCCGCGAGAGCGAGAGCTTCGCCTTTGTCTCGGTGGGCACCGGGATCGGCGTGGGCCTGGTGCTCGCGGGATCCATCTGGCCGGGGGTCAGCGGTGCCGCCGGGGAGGTTGGATATCTTCCGTTTGGCAGCGATCCCCTGGATCCCCGCAATCAGCGCCGCGGTGCCCTCGAGGAGGTTGTGGCCGGCAACGTGCTGGCCCAGCGCCTCCCGCAGCCCGCCGGGGAACCGCCGCTCACCGCCCGGGAGGTTTTCGCCGCGGCCGAGGCGGGGGATCCGCTCGCGATCCGGGCCCTGGACACCCAGGCGCGCTGGCTCGCCCACACCCTGCTCGCCATCGACGCGGTGGTGGATCCGGGCCTCTACATTCTCGGCGGGGGAATCGGGTCCAGACCCGAACTCCTCGCCCCTCTTGATCGCTGGCTGGCGCGTCTGGGACGCCCGGGACTGCGTGTCCGCAGCAGCGAACTGGGCGATGACGCCCCGCTGCACGGTGCCGTCCACCTCGCGCTCGCCGCGGCGATCACCCCCTCCTCCCTCCCCAGAGAAAGTGAAGCATCATGACCGTGACCCAGGCAGACGGAACACTCACCGTCGGCGGTCGTTTCCGCCGGGTGAACTGGCGGCAGTACGTCGTCTACATCGGATTTATCGTTGTATTTATCTACTTCGCCGCAACCCAGGGGGCGAACTTTGTGAACCCCACCACCCTGGTGACCATCATCACTCAGGCGACCCCGATCACCGTGATGGCGGTGGGCACGGTGTTCATGCTGAGCCTCGGCGAGATCGACCTGTCGATCGGCTCCACGGTTGCGCTCTCGGCCCTGGTGGCCGCGGTCTCCCTCCAGGCCACCGGACAGTGGTGGCTCGCGGCGCTCGCCGGATTGGCGATCGGCGCGGTGGTGGGTCTGGTCAACGGACTGTTTGTCACCCTGGTGCGCCTGCCCTCCTTCCTGGTCACCTTGGCCACGATGGGGCTGGTCGCCGGGCTCGCCCAGCAGCTCACCAACCTGCAGTCGGTTCCGGTGACCGAGCCGGTCTTCAGCTGGATCTTCGGTGCCGGAGACATCGCCGGGATGCCGATCCTGGTGGTCTGGAGCATCGTGGTGGTGGCCCTGGGCTGGCATGTGCTGCGTCAGCGCCGCTTCGGTGCCCACGTGCTTGCGGTGGGTAACCGCGCGGCCGCCGCCTCGGTCAGCGGGATCCGGGTGAACCGGGTCAAGCTCATCGTGTTTGCCCTGAGCGGGGTGACCGCGGGCCTCGCGGGTCTGCTCTACTCGGGCCGTCTGGCCGGTGCAACCTACACCCTGGGTGGATCGGACCTGATGAGTGTGCTGGCGGCGGTCATCGTCGGCGGCACCGCTCTCACCGGTGGTAAGGCCTCGATGATCGGCGCCCTGGTGGGCAGTCTGTTCATGAGCATGATCAACTACGGCCTGCTGCTCGGCGGCCTCACCGTGGCCCAGCAGATGATCGTGCGTGGCGTGATCATCCTGATCGCCGTCTCCCTCTCCCTCCGCGCCAAGAAGAGCAGTTAGGACCCGTCATGTTTCTTGATCTCCTGCGCCGCCGCAACCCCGAACTCCTGCGGGTTGCCGCCCAGTTCCACCGCGACGGATTGATCCCGCCGAACACCTATGTAATCGACCTGGATGCGGTCACCCGCAATGCCGGTTACATCGCGACCGAGGCCGCCCGCTTTGGGTTCACCCCGTTTGCGATGACCAAGCAGATCGGCCGCAACCCCGATGCCTCGGCCGCGATCCGTGCCGGGGGAATCACCCACGCGGTGGGGGTGGACCTCGAGTGTGCGGTGGCCGCGGCCTCGGGCGGACTGGCCACCGGACACCTCGGACACCTGGTCCAGATCCCGCGGCACAGCGCGGCGACCGCCGCCGCGCTGAACCCGCTGTACTGGACCGTGTTCTCCGAGCAGAAGGCCCGCGAGGCCGGTGCCGCGGCGCTGGAGCTGGGGCGAGAGCAGGACGTGCTCGCCCGCATCTTCGCCCCCGGAGACCGCTTCTACCCGAGCCACGAGGGTGGCTTCGAGGCCGACCAGATTGCCCGGGTGGCCGACCGCCTGGACGCGATCCCCGGGGTGCGTTTCGCCGGGATTACCACCTTCCCGGCGACCCTGTTCGATCCCGAATCCGGCACCGCTAAGCCCACCCCGAACCTGGGGACCCTGACCGAGGCGCTGCACGAGCTGGAGTGGGCGGGCCGGCACAACATCGTGGTGAATGCCCCCGGCACCACCTCGACGGCGATCTTCCCCGCGCTCGCCGAAGCTGGGGCGACCCAGGTGGAGCCCGGACACGGGCTCACCGGGACCACCCCGCTGCACGCGGTCCAGGACCTCGCCGAGGACCCCGCCATCGCCTACGTCTCCGAGGTCTCGCACCTGTGGAACGACCGCGCCTATGTGTTTGGCGGCGGACTCTACGTGGACCCGGTCCTGGGTTCGGCACGCACCGAGGCGCTGGTGCTCGGTGCCCAGGACGACCCGGCTACGGCGGTCCCGCAGCAGGTAGATATGCCCGACGCTTCGGCCATCGACTACTACGCCACCATCCCGGGAGCGGGCGCGCACCGGGCCTGCCCGGGGGATACCGTCATCTTCGGATTCCGCCCCCAGGTGTTTGTCACCCGCGGTTTGACCGCGGGTATCTCCGGCCTCTCCACCGGAAACCCGGTCCTCGCGGGCATCTGGTCCGCCGATGGTTCGGCACCCCTCACCCACGCCGCCGATGGTTTCGCCACCGGTACGTCGGGTACCCACGCCGCAGCCCACAACGCCGGGAGCAACTCATGAGCACCAGCACCAGTACCAACACCTTTGCCCTTCAGCTGGACGGGATCACCAAGCACTTTGGTGGCATCGTCGCGATCAAGCACTTCGACCTGCAGATCAAACCCGGTGAGATCGTCGCCCTGGTCGGCGATAACGGAGCGGGCAAATCCACCCTGGTCAAGATCATCTCGGGGATGTACCAGCCCACCGCCGGCGAGATTCGGTTGAACGGCACCCCCACCAACTTCCGCGACCCCTCGGATGCCCGCACCAAGGGTGTCGAGGTGGTCTATCAGGACCTGGCCCTGGTGGACCTGCAGCCCGTCTACATGAACATGTTCCTGGGGCGCGAGCTGCGCAAGAAGCCCTTTGGGACCCTGGACCGTCGTGAGATGGCCGCGCAGACCCAGGCGCTGGTGGACGAGCTGGACGTACGCATCCCTTCGGCCAAGGCGCCGCTAAGCGACCTCTCCGGTGGTCAGCGGCAGGGCATCGCCATCGCTCGGGCCACTAACTGGGCGAGCAGCCTGGTGCTGATGGATGAGCCCACCGCGGCCCTCGGTGTGGCCGAGACCGCCCGGGTGGAGCAGATCATCATGCGCCTGCGCGAGCGTGGAGCCGGGGTCCTGATCGTCAGCCACAACATGGAACAGGTCTTCCGGGTGGCCGATCGGGTGACGGTCCTGCGCCGCGGGACCCAGGTGGCGACCAAGCGCATCGACGAGGTCACCCACAACGAGCTGATCGCGATGATCACCGGGCTCACCTCATGAGCGAAAAAGAATTCCCCACGAAGCCCGGCGCAGACTATAGCCTGGGAGCCATGTCGACCGAGAACAACCTGGATGCCCCGAACAAAGACGTGCGTGTGCCCGGTGCGCTGATGCGTGCGGAGATCGCCGAACAACCCGTGCGCTGGCGCGAGCTGGTGCGCGAATCCCGCGCACAGATTGATGCGGCGGCCGCGCTGATCACCGAGGGTAAGCCCGAGCTGATCGTGATGGTGGCCCGCGGCTCGAGCGATCACGCCGCCAACTACGCGCAGTATCTGATTCACGCGGTGCTGGGGATCCCGGTTGCGCTGGCCACCCCGGCCAGCGTGCACCCGAATGCCCCGCAGCTGCGCTACCCCAATGCGCTGGCCATCGCGATCTCTCAGTCGGGACGCTCCCCGGACCTGATCGCCACCGTGGAGTCGATCCGCGCGGGCGGTACCCCGGTGCTCAGCCTCACCAATAACGCTGACAGCCCGCTGGCCGACCTCGCGGACGTCGCGGTGGACCTGTCCGCGGGCCCCGAGCTCTCGGTGGCCGCGACCAAGACCTACACCGCCTCGCTGCTGGCCATCGTGCTGCTGGTGCTGCGTGCGGCGGGGGAGGAGTGGGACGCGATCCTGCCGCGGGTTGATCGGCTCGCCGATAGCGCCGAGGCCTTCCTAGCGGACCCTTCGGCATCGGCCGAGGCGCTTGCCCTACTCTCGGGGCGGGAGCGCATCGTGGTGGTGGGCCGCGGGGTCTCGATGTCCTCGGCTCGGGAGGGCGCGCTCAAGCTCATGGAGACCAACGCGATCGCCGCCTCGGGATGGAGCGCCGCCGATGCGATCCACGGACCGCTCGGCCAGGTGACCCCGGGAACGGTTGCGGTGGTGCTGACCGGGACCGCACTGGGACGGGACTCGGTGATCGAGTTTGCCGAGAAGGCTCACGCGCTGGGTGCCGACGTGCTGGAGGTGGGCCCGGGCGTCATCGAGTTTGCCGATGCGCACATCACCCTGCCGCAGGTTCCGATGGGTGGCGTCCCGATCCTGGAGACCATTCCGCTGCAGTCGCTCGCCCTCGAGCTTGCGCTCCAGCGTCGACTGGATCCGGATTCCCCGGCCGGCCTGAACAAGGTCACGCTCACGCACTAGTCCGCTCCATCTTCGGATCCCCTCGTTTTCCCCGCGCGCGGGCGACACGAGGGGATCCGCATGTTTCCGGGGGAGTGCCTTCACGACACGCCACTATTCGGGCTCGATTTGCCGGAACCCTGGAACCTGCGTAAAGTAATACTCATCACCCCAAAGGTGCGGCAAGCGAGAAGCGGCCGGCCTCAAGCGGGATCATCCCCACACTTCAACACGCCGGACTTGTTCTGTGCTTGGTTGTGTGGCAGGATTGAAACTCATCCGCTT
>NZ_JANUED010000011.1:0-68747 GCF_024810155.1 Mycetocola sp. BIGb0189 | reverse complement strand
GCCCCGTACCTCGTGCTGGTCGAGCGCGATCAGGTTCGCGATGCGGGCCTGTTCCACCGCGGCCGCCTGCTGCTCAGCCAGGTACAGAGTCGCGTGGACCTGTGCCGCGGCGGCGTCCCCGCTTCCGGCATTCAGGAACCCCAGGGCAAACTCCTTGTGGTCGATCTTCTCGGTCATGCTGATGCCTCCTTCTCGACCATGTGGTCATCGGCGATTTCGTAGCGGCTTTTGATGCGGCGGTACAGATGGGTGTACTCGGGAAGGACGCCCATCCTGACCAGTTCCCGGTCGGATCGGTCGCGGAAACGGTGGCGGTCGGCCTCCCAATCGGTTTCACCGAAATAGTCGACTCCGGCGCAGAAGATCGGGTTTTGCGTGCCCTGACTGGCCCGAATCGCCTCCTGTCGCTCACCGCATTGCAAGCACTCAATGGCGGCGCTCACGCGTTGTCTCCTTCCAGGGTGATGACCGGACGCCCGGCCGGGGTATGCTCAGTAATCAGCTCGGCGAGTCTGGCCGCCGTGCTGGCGTCGCGGCTGTCGTGGTGGATGGTGTCGTACGGTCGCGCCGGATCACCCGTCGCCCGGCCGAACCACACGTCCGTGACCCAGCCGCCTGCACGGTGTTTCGTCGGCGGCTCCCACCGCGCCGTGACCTTCACCCGGTCCACCTGAACCCGAGACGCCACCACAGCACCCGGCACACGACCGCGAATGATCAACGGGGTAGCCGGGGTGAACCAGACCGGCGTCAGCGTCACCGACGCCACATCAAGCGCGGTCATGCTACGGCCGGCTTGACGTTCAGCAGGATCGAATGGCAGTAGTAGCCGCTGCTCGCATTGCCCTCGATGTTGACCTTGGCGATCAGCTTGTGAGCACTGAGAATGTGCAGCGACCACGCTTCGTCGTAATCTTCGGCGGCCTTGGCACCGACCCGGGTGACAGCGGTGATCGCATTGTCGTTGAGGTCGATGGATTCGAGTGTTGCATCGAACCATGCGCAGCAGTCAGCGGCGTTTTCGAACTCGAGCACGGTGCCGTCGTTCAGCGTCATGGTTTTGCCCGCGATGGCGGTGATGCTCTTCCCGATCAGCTGCCCGCTCAGGTCAGACTCGGTCATGTCGTAGATGGTCTTGCTCATGGTTTCCTCTTTCGGTTTCTTGTTTCATGACGGCCCACCGCGCCAACCAGGCAGCAGGGACACCGTCGCTAATAGGCCCAGATGTCGTATCGGGCGATGAATAGCGCCAGGACTTCACCCGGCGTCGGGGGCGTGTTGCGTCCGCATCTTGTGCAGTGCGCCGTGCTGGGGCCGTATGGGTTGTTACTGCAGTGCCCACACCTGGGGGTTTCGTCGGGGGTCATCAGAACGGGGTGTCATCCCCGAAGGTGCCGGGCTGGTTCCATGCGTCGGCACCGTTGAACGACGGTGCGGCAGCACCCCACGCGTCCGCCTGCGCCCCGTCCCCGCCCTGGGGGACCCCATTACCCGCAGGAGCCCCGTTCGGCCGCCCTTGGCCGCCCTGAGCGCTCACCCGGGATACCTGAGCGGTCGCCCACCGCAGCGACGGACCAATATCGTCCACCTGCAGCTCTACGGCGGTGCGTTTCTCGCCCTCCTTCGTCTCATAGCTGCGCTGCGTCAGCCGGCCAACCGCGATGACGCGTGCACCCTTGGTGAGCGACGCGGCAGCCTGCTCGGCCTGCTCACGCCACATCGAGCAGCGCATAAACAGCGGCTCCCCGTCCTTCATCTGGTTCGTCTGCCGGTCGCGCACCCGGGGCGTGGATGCGATGGTGAAGTTGGCCACCGCAAGACCCGACGAGGTGTAAGCCAACTCCAAGTCGCTGGTCAAGTTGCCGATGATGTGCAAAATAGTTTCGCCAGCCATTACAGGCTCCTGTCTGCCCCGGTCGGGGCGTTTTGGGTATGAAAAAGACCGCCCGAGGATTTCGGGACGGTCTGGGATTTGCGTGCGGTGTACGCGGCTATCTGCGCTTCTATCCGCCTTGCATCCGAAGGCGAGGGCCATAGAGCCACCGCTTCGGCCGGGGTTAGTCTCCGGTTTGGGTCGAGGGCTGCCGGTAGCGGCCGCTCGGCTGCGACCTTGACGGGGTCGCGGGTGGCGAGGAACCGGGCGAAGTCTCGATCCGAGCTCAGCAGGCGGTCCATCACAGCCCCGCCAGCAGATCAGGGATCGTGTCGGTCAGGGTGACCTGTACGGCGTCGATGGTGGCGAGCATTTCGCCGATCGCGCCATCCTGGGTTTTCGCGGTGCCGCGTTCTTCCCCGATGGACCAAGCCCACCCGGTGCGGGTTTGCCGGATCCGGCCCGCGGGCATCCACCGGGAGCGCTCATGCAAAGCATGGGCGCCGTTTTTCAGTGGCACGACTTGCTGGATGAAAACCGTGCCACCGGTCTTGACTTCCACGAGCACTCTCATGCGGCCTCCTCTCGTTCTTCGGTGCACCGGTCGCACGGCAGCGGGTAGCCGTAATGCTGCTCGCATGTGGCCGGGCCGCGGTTGGGTTTACTCGGTGGTGGCGGGGCGGCTGGTTCCCCGGCTGCCTTCCACGCCTTGCGTGCGTCACCGCAAGCCCGACACGGATCGTCGGTACCGAATGGATGATTTGAGCAAAACGGGGTGGGGGTGCCCCCCTCCTTTCCTTTAGGAAAGGGGTCGGGTCGGGTCGGGTCGGGTCGGGTCGGGTCGGGGTGTCCGGACACCCGCTGGTGTCCCTCCGTCTGTCCCGGTGGGACATCCGGTGGGACACTTTCGCCCTTTTTTCGCCTCCGGTACTCCGCTTTCCTCAACCGTTCAGACTCCCGAGCCGCGTCAAGATCCGCACGAGTTGGCTGATATTCAGCCCATTTACCGAACCGATTACCACCCTCCACGACCTCCCAAAGACCAGCATCAACAAGAGCCTTCACGAGACGAGGAGTGCCTCCCCACTCTTTAACCATGAAGTCAGGCACGAAACCGTCCAGCTCCTCATGAGCGCTCCATGAACCCGCGATGGTCCAGAGGCCAAGCGCTGATAGTCGAACGGTGCGCGGGATGCTAAGCAACTTACGAGACGCGTGCAGCCCGTCGTCAACCTTGAACCAGGCCAACCTCCTCCTCCTTCTCTGTCTCTACATGCCCGGGAAGCGTGCAGCGCGAGCAATCCACACGCACGATCGCCTGCGATACCGGATCCCAGTAGCCGTCACAGCGGCAATACGCGTCCATCACCCCTGCCCCCCTCGGAGCGCGTCCGCTCTGCGGCCCTGGCGGTCGATCGCACTCATGACCGGGAAATGCTCCCCAGGCCGGAACACCACCACGACCGAGGGGAATGGAGCATTGTGCGCGCTAGCCTTCCCCTCAGCTACCCGATCGTCGTGCCTCTGGGATGAGAAATGCAGACGCTTCTCGATGAATCGAACCTCGGCCGCGCGCATCACAAACTGGTGCCAGTACGTGGTGTCCGTGCGCGCTGGGATCAGAGCGACCACCGTCGCACCGTCCCGCGCTGACCGGTATGCCTTCTCGATCCAGTGCCGCATTTGGCGGCCGTACGGCGGGTTCATGAACACGGCACCATCCCACCGCTGGGAAAGGCCGTCATCGTCCACGGTGAAGTACCGCTCGCACTTCGCATTGTCAGCGTTCGCGCACGGGTCCAGGGTGAATTGGAACTCGCGATCGAGCGTTTCGAACAGGTCGGCCGGCGTCGGCCATTCATCAGTCGATGAGGTGAACAATCCGCTATTCACAGTGCCCATCTTCAACTCCTTCGATTCGTTGTTTCGCCTCGGCCGGGGTGATCTCCACCCAGCCGCCGGCATCGTCGTAAAGCACCCAGATCGGGTGCCCGTCCTGCAGGCGCAGGCCCGGCCATTCCGCCGGGTCCGCGAATCGGGGAACCGCGAACCCGGTGTTGCGGGCAGCTTCCGGGTTGCCGGTTTTCCACCCGTGACATCCGGTGGTCCCAGAACCGCACAGGCCCTGCAGGTTGCTGGGTCGGGTGTTGCCGCGCTGCCGGTTCTGCCGGTGATCCCGCGTCACCCCGTGCCCGCCACAGCGCACACAGGCCGGGTCACGTTCGGTCGCGATCCGGTACGCCTCGCGCTCCTGCGCCGGCGTCAACGCGGGCGCTCTCTGTCCAATCATTCGGCCCTCCTTGGGCATAAGAAAAGCCGCACCCCCAGATATAGGGTGACGGCTGAAATGGTGAGCTATGCGCCCGATATGGTTTGGGGTATGACTGCTATTTACGGGACGCCCCCAGTGACAGATGTCTGGTTCAATTCAGATGAGGGGACAGTAACGATCGTTCTGTCCACGACTGGGCCATTGTCGAACTCAACAGATTCTGTCTTTTTCATCGAATTCATCGACAAGCACGGGGAAAAGCCGAAAAGAACTCTGAGAGCAAGGTTTGACTCGACCCGATCGACTTGGGTTGATCTTCTCGATGAGAATGATGCCGTCATACGTGATTTCAAGGACGTCCGTGGGGAAATCACTTTCAACGCAAGCCACGTCACTTTCACCTTTTCTCGTGAGGGAATTGATCTGCCAGTCTCTCGCCGCGTACGCATCTCGGCGTGGTCGACATCAAACGGCAACCCCACCGACACCCCAGCAACCGTGGATGCAGACACTACCGAGTACTTCTAAGACGCTTGTGTGACCTCGACGGCTTGCTCGGGGAAGAACTCGCCGATGCTGATTCCGTCCTGTGTGACCGTCGAATAGATGCGGGCAAGCGTCGCCAAGTCCTTCGGCTGCCATGCCGTCTGAGCGGCCCCCAGGCGCGTCTCAAGCTGCCGTAGCGTCACGCCCAGCTCGTCAAACATCGTGGTGGCATCCGTGCGGCGCTGCTCGATGGGCTTACCGTCGCCGCGCTTGAGCGTGTCCTTCAGCTGGGCCTCCGCGGTGGCGGTCAGCCACCCCGGCAGAACCGTGAAGATGCACTCGCGCACGGCCCGCGCGGCGGTGTTCTGGTTGTTCAGGTAGATGTCGTTGAGATCGGTGAGGGCCTTGCGCCCACCGTTGCGCAGCGACTTGGCATGGGGCTGGATGAACGACCGCGTGGATCGCACGTTCTTCTCCTGATCCCACGCCCACGCCTGCATCTCAGACTCACCTACGACGTCGTCGCGGGAAAGCTCCCGCACTCCGTAGTCGATGTTTCCCCACAGGCGGGCAAGCTCGCGGGCGATGTGCACGGACATGCCCGCGCCTCGGTTGGGCACCTCATAGAAGGCGCGGTTGGCGATCGCGAGGCGACCGGTGATCTTGGGAAGATCTACCTCCACCTGCTGCTCGTCGCGCTGGAACTCCTGCGCGACCCGGACCGCCGCGGCGACCTCGGCAACCGCTCGGGACTGCTCAATCGCGGTGGCCTGCGATGACGCGGTGTTGGGTAGAACGATCTCGGTCATTTCTCGTACTTCTCCTGGTACTCGTACACGGCCCACACGGGCGGCTGGATGAGGTGGACTTCTTCGGGGTAGCCGGGCCACACCCCGGTTTCGAGGCAACGTGCGTAGATCTCGCGAGCCTTTCTGGCTTTCGCCTCGCCGATCTCGCGGAAATCCTGGTCGAGCTGGTGCACGCACACGAGATACGGGGCTTCCTTCTCGACCACGACAAACACGAACTCGCCTCGGTCACCGGTGACGAACCCGCGGGTGTCCCGGTAGTGGGCTTCCTGCACGTCGTATCCGTACGATGCGGCGGTCTTCATGAACCCCGACGGTGACGCGTCAGTCGCGGTGGTTTTCAGGTCCACCGCGATGTCGGCGTAGTAGTCGAACCGGCATCGGACGTCCGCGCCGGTGGCCGGGTCGGTACCGAACAGTGACATTTCCGGGGTGCCTTCCTTCTCGAACAGCACCCGGGCCAGCGGATGCGCGAGAACGGACTCGGCGATCGCCTCGAGCGGCGCGATCTCGTGCGCGAGCATCGGCACCAGGCCAACCTCGCGAGCCTCGTCGCGTTCGATCTGCGCGGCCTTCGTGCGATAGTTGTCGAACTCGAGAACCTTGATTCCCGCGCCGGTGCCGAGCACCTTCGTGTGAATGATCGTGCCCGCATCAAACGCCGCGGTGTCCTTCCGCGGATGAGTGAGCCCGTAATGGTACTTCGCCGGCGAGCTCAACAGCTGCCGGGCACCGGTGGACGACAGCGCCGAGTGCGCGTGGTACTCGGCTTCCGGCATTTCAGGGATGAGAGTCATGCGATGCCTCTTTCAAAATCTCCGCCGCCTTCGAGGAGACGTGCGAACGTCTCGGCGGTCATGGTCACGTACTGTTCTGCGGGATCCGCGGTGCCACGTTTCTTGTGCATGACGACACCGATAATGGCGTCGTCGTTGCCGCGCTCAGCCTCGGCTTCCCGCAGCCACGCAGGCAACGCCAACGTGGCGGTGTTCTTGCACTCGATGACGACACGGCCACCGCGGATGGTGCGGACCCCGGCGATGTCACCGCGGTCCTTCGCGCCGGACTTCACCCGGCGGTCGATACGGTCGTCGTCCAGGCGGGCGGCCAGCCAATCGGCCTGCGCCCGCTCAAACGAGGTCCCGGCTTTCTTCGCACTGGCACGGTTCCGGGTCATGATTCCTCCCCGAGGATCGCGCGAGCCAGAATCGTCGGGGCGTAATGGGCACCCGCGGGGGCCCACCCCCGGAGATCTTCAATGCCCTCTGTTAGGATTTCGAGCTGCGCATCGATGGTGCGGTGCAAGGTGATGATCATGTCAACGTTACGTTCATCCCGATCTTTCCGTTCGAACCGTCCTCCGTCGCTAATCTCGGATGCTCCGATCAGCCCTCCGGGCGTTCTGTCCCCGGGGCCGATTCCAGAATCGCCGTCGAGGATACCCCCGTAGTTAGGAAGGCGTTCTTCGGCCCACACCCACCACCAGCCAGATTCGTCTTCGGACGCATCAAACTTGATCCACGGGCCCTGCGTTGCCTGGTCCCGCAGCTCAGTCAGTCGCGCGTGTGCTCGTTCGAGCAGATCAAGAGTGGTCATGCCAGCACCCCCTCGGTGAGAACGAATTCACCCTCGCCGTGCTCGTCCACGACCTCGACCAGCACGAGATAGTCGCGGGCGATCGCCAGCGCCTCAATCTCGGTCAGCGACTCCGAGTCCAGCAGGCTGCCGTCCTTGATCATCACGATGCGCAGATCCGGGTGGGCCTGCGTCACCAGATCCAGCGCGACACGGATCCGCTTCGCCGAGTTGATCTGCTTGAACGGCACCCCCTCCACGGTGATGCCGGTTTCGTCCACGGACAGGCCCGCGGGGAAGTCAGCCGCGGCGAGTCCGTCAGCCTTGACCTTGTCGATACGGTCAAGCTCGGCCTGCGCTGCAGCGACCTGCTTTTCACGGTCGGCAATGGCGGCCAGTGCGGCGGCCTTCGCCGCGGCGGCGCGCACGCCCTCATTGTGCTCATCGATACCGTCGAGGCGGGCCCGGATGCCAGCGTGATCCGGCTCGACCCAGCCCTCCACCTCGACCGTGAGGCTCTGCTTGGTCGCCTCAATCTCGGTGTACTCAGCCTTGAGCACCGCGAGCTGCTCGGCGATCTGCTGCTGCCTGGCCTCGGCACGGGCGATCTGATCCACGGCCTCAGTGTGCTCGCGCACGGCCCGCTCGGCCTCGGCCAGCTGCGCGACCAGATCCGACGCGGACACCGCCTCACCCTCGATCCCATCCGGAAGCGACTTCACCAACGCCTGCTCACGGGCAAGCTCCCGCTTCAAATCCGCACGACGCTCAAACGCGGTCGCACGCTCGGCGTCCAGCTGCACCAGATCAAACGGCAGTTCCACCCGCTCAAGCAGTGCACGCCGCTGCTCCGAGTCCGTGCGGCGGGTGAATTCCAGCGGGTCAAACGGCACCGCCCCCACGAGCTCCTTGACCGCCTGCGACGGGCTGCCATACTTCGCACCGTCCAGCGCGGCGACCGTGAGCGTGCCCGCGTCGTTCTTCGTCCACCGCCGGGTGATGACCCGGGAATCCGTGGTCAGGGTGACCTCGGCGACCTCCTGCCCATCATGGATGGGGCGGGCGATCAGCTTGGTGCCCTTGGGGTCCAGGATCTCTCCGAACGCGTCGAGGAAGCTCGACTTGCCCGCGCCGTTCTTCCCGCCGATGACCACCAGGTGCCGCCCGGCCACGCTGATTTCCGCGTGCCGGACGCCCTTGAAGTTCTCTACCTTGAGGTTCTGAATGCTACTCATTATTTGCGTGTCCTTCTTCGATAAAAATGGCGACGATGCCGCCGAAAACTAGGAACGCGCACAACAGGGTGACCCCTGCCGGCGCGCCATGAATGAACGTCTCGACAACACCCGAGACGATGAATGCCGCCAACGCGGCGACGAAAAACTGATGCCGGTTCATCCGTGCCACACCACCCACAACAGGCCACCCACCATCACGGCCAGGCTCACACCCCCCGTGATCGCGGCACCCATGGTCCACCACACCGACATTTCGTGCGGCACCAAATCCTCCGCCGGATGCGGGACGGCACCGGACGGCTTCGGCGCAGGGCGCTCCTCGGTCATGCCGCGTCCCCCAGGATCATGGCGGCCAGCAGGGAAGCCTCACCCGGGCCGGTCGCACGGCGCGCGATCAGGCCACGCACCGCCACCACCTCACCCGGACCGGGCGGGATTGCGTACCCGACCCGCGGGGCCGGGCTGGTCCCGCCCCGACGCCGCTGCCGCGCGATCTGTTCCTCGAGCGTCAACGGCTTCGGCGGCGGCGTGGGCCGAGGCGGACGAGCCACCCGCGGGGCGCGCGGGGCCGGTACCGGACGCTTACGCGGCTTCGCCAACCGGGCAGCCGTCGCCGCCGCAGCCTCATCAGCAAGCGCCACCTTGAACGCATCCACATCACCACGGCGATACCGCGGCACCCGGGAATCATCCACCCGCGGCGGCAACGCCCGGCCCGCCCGCGTCCGCGAATACACGGTCGCGCGCGCCCAACCCATGACATCGGCCATTTCCTCAGTCGTCAACAGATCCTCGGCGCTCATGCCGCGTCCTCCTTCTTGAAATTACGTGCGATCGCCTCGGCACCCTGCGGGGTGACCTTGAGCGTGTGCATCACCTCACCCTTGAACCGGGGCGCGTCATGTCTCAGCACCGGCCGGAAGTAGGCCCGCTTCTGCGAGTACGCCGAATAGCGCACCATCTTCACGAGGTCCTGCTGCTTCTCCGACCAGCGCGTCGAAGTCTCCTCGTAGATCCAGCCGCGCGCGATCAACGCCTCACGCAGCTCACCCTCCGGAACCCCGATGGTCTTGGCCACGGTCCGCAGCAACAGCAGATCCTCGTCTGCGACGAACTGATCCACATACGAAACCTTCGGAGAATCGATCTGGATCTTCGCCTCGAGCGCCGCGGTCTGCTCCACGGTCGCCGCGAGCTCCCGCAGCGCATCCGCATACGTCGCCGGGAGCGCGGCCGTGGCACCGTAGCTGCCGGTCTTGCGGATCGTCGGCAGCACCTCCGCGGTGATCCACCGTCGGAAAGCGACCGCCTCGGCCTTGTCTGACCGGATCACGACCTCGTACATGCCCGGCTCGGACACGATCGTGACGAGTCGCTGCTGCCCGCCCGAGCTGATGTGAGCCTGACTCACACCAGCTTGATCGAGACGATCAGCTACTCGCGCCGGGGTCGTGAGCCCGAGGACCGCGCACAGGTCGGCGAGCACAAACCACGGCTCACCGTCATGCTCTACTACTCGCACCTGGAAGGTGCCATAATCGAATGGAAGAATCTGCATGCGATTCCTTTCTGCTTGGACGCCCCGTTGCACCGGGGCGTTCTTCATTTGGTGGGCTAATCGTCGGAAGAGACGTTTGCGGTGACGTGGAACTTGTATCGCCAGTCCGCGGTGGCCGCGGCGGAGAACGAACTCACCAGCTTCTCGGCGATACCCGAGGAACCGGATTCGATCGCCTTCTTGATCTCGCGCTTGAGTGCCGGGGTGTTCTTCTCCACAAACTCGGTCACCGCTTCCTTGGTGAGGCGCTGAACCATGTCCCTGACCTGCACCTCGATGAACGTGTACTTGTTTTCGGAGTCATATCGGCTCCGGTTTCCGCTGGCGTCTACCTTGTCGTTCATCGCATTGCGCACGATCGCGTCAAGAATCTGCGACTTTTCCTCGTCATTCCCCAGCGCGGAGAGCATCGCGGTTTCGACGTTGGCCTTGATGACGGCTTCGATCATGGACGGGTCAATGTTCATCGACAGCATTGATGCGGTTGCCATGTGTTTCTCCTCTGTTATGTGTGCGCGTTTGCGCCGTGCCGCCTCGGGGCGGCGTGAATAGTTGGGGCGCGGCCCCACATCTCTACGGGGCCGCTCTCGGCATCGCCTCACGGGTCATACCGGCGTCGGAAGCCACCGGGGATCTACCCGGCCTTCCGTGGCGTCAGCTCCTCTCCCGTCCACCACGACGGGGTACCTGCTGGTCACTGTTGAGTTGTCGGTGATGCACCCGATAGTGGGTTGGTCCCGGGGTGCGCCGAATGCCGGCTTTTGGGCGCGACAAATACCCCCTCAATAGGGGTGGCTTTGAATTGGACCGGTTCAGCCGGTCAGGCTAGGCCGCACACAGAGGCGGCCAGGAGCGGGCGGGCTATGCCGCGCCGCGCTCAGTGGGGAGGGAATCCAGCCAGCGCTGGCCCTCCACCGTGGTGATGATCGCCTTGGTGTTCGGGTAGGAGACGATCAGATTGCCCGCGGCGATATGCTCGCGGATCGTGGTCTCCCCCAGACCGCACACTCTGGCGAACTCCTTGACGGGGTAGGCCATGCGGTCGAAGACAATCGGGGTTTCGTCGGCGGTCATGCTACGACTCCTCTCAGGAAGGTTTCAGCGGGGGTACGCAAAAAGCCGCCGACACGAGTAAGCTCCGTGACGCTGAACGGAACCACGCCAGTGAGGCGGTCGTTCAGGTCGGGAGCGCTCATGTCGGCGGCTTCCGCGAGGTCTTCAACAGATGCGCAGGCTGCGGCAACGTTCGCGCCGACCTGCTCTGCAACATTTCTTCTGTTCATATTTGAACAGTAGCAGTTCAAATATGAACAGCGCAAGCCCGCACGGTCCATATTTGAACCTTTTTTGCTAAAAACCGCGCTAAGATCGTCAACTATGGACAACTCCAAGGACTCAGTAATAAACCAGGCCACCGCCGCCGAGCTCCGAGGAGAGCGCGCAGCGGCCAACCTCACCCTGGAAGAACTCGTAGAAGCCACCGGGCTCAGCCTGTCCACGCTGCGCCGCATCTTCCGAGGCGACACCGACATCGACGTAACCCACCTCGTGACTCTCGCCGGCGCATTCGGCACCACTGCTGAGATCCTTTTTGCCCGCGCATCGTCGCGCGCCGCCGCCGTAATGTCACAGGCAGCCGATAGCAATGTCGTATCTTTCCCGGCCCGGCCAGACACGGCAGCCGAGATTGACAACTACGCAGGCCGCAAGGCCGCCTATCGAGACAACGAAGCAGACCACGACGAACACTACGACTAAGCCAAGGAGGGCAAGTGACCCGGTACAACCCACACAAGCACGCTGCCGAACTCGGGCTGGACATAATCCACCGCCCGATTCGCACAGCCAATGCCTTCTGGATGCCGGATCACAACCTCATCGTCGTGCGCTCCGGCCTCCGCGCCGTCATCGAAAGATCAGCACTGGCCCACGAGATCGGGCATGCTGAACTAGGGCATTTTGACGACAGCCCCAAACACGAAAAAGCGGCCGACCGCTATGCGGCCGACCGTCTTATTTCACCTGCAGAACTGCGAGCAGCTAGCCGGTGGGCTCCAAACCACGCGGTGCTTGCAAGCGAGCTCGGTGTGACGCAACGACTTCTGGACGCATACCTAGACCTGCAGGCGAGTCGCTGAACAAAGCCGACACGCTCTCCATCGCGCCGCGCAGCCGGGCGTCGTTGCCGCGGGATTTGTACGCTCGGGTCTGCACACGGTTCGCATGCCCAACAATCTCAACGATCAAGTCCTCGGGAACCTGCGCGAGGTACAGAAGATCAATCGCGGTGTGGCGCAAGTCATGCAGGCGCACGTCTTTCGCTATCTGGGATTTCGCCAGCACCTCACGCCACGCCTTGGAATCCTGGTCTGGGTCTATGGGCCGACCTCGACGCGTGAAAACCAGCCCCCAGGGGTTTGGTTCGGCGAAGTCCATGTGGGCGTGCAGGATCGAGTGCAGCGGCTCCACCAGGGGGATCACTCGCCACCCGGCCAGCGACTTGGGCCGAGTCAGGTAGAGGCCGTCGATAAGGTGGCGGTACTCAAAGTCGCGTGGAACCACAGGCTTACCCGTATCGGTGAGCTTGAGCCGCTGCAGCTGCCACGACAAATCAAGGCTATCGGTAACCCGATCACGCTCGAGCCCGATCAACTCACCGCGCCGAGCGGCAGTGAGCAGCGCGGCGATCCATCGGGCACCCATCTCCGAGTCGTTCTTCACGAAGTTGAAAATCTGTTTGGCCTCATCGCGGTCGAGGACTTCCAGCTCTACGACAGCCTTGCGCGGTGCACGCATCATCTTGGCTGGGTTGCGACTGATGTGCCCCTCGGTCAGTGCTTCCTCTAGCGCTACCGATAGCACTCGGTGTGCGTTGAGCGCGTAGGTGGATGAGAGCTTCTCGCCGTCCGGCTTATCCGCTTTCTTTGGGGTGCTGAGAATGCGGT
The DNA here is from genome assembly GCF_024810155.1 of Mycetocola sp. BIGb0189. NCBI lineage: Bacteria > Bacillati > Actinomycetota > Actinomycetes > Micrococcales > Microbacteriaceae > Mycetocola > Mycetocola sp. BIGb0189. The sequence continues at coordinate 55,991 of NZ_JANUED010000011.1, read as the reverse complement.
CATGCATGCCGCGAATGTCCTCTGGCGTGATCTTGTCTAAGCGCTTGTGCCCAATCGCGGGGATCACATGGTTCTTGATTACCGACCGGTACCCGGCGAGCGTTTTCGGGCGTACGTGCTCGACGGCGATTACCGACATCCAGTGCTCGAGCCAGGCGGCGAGCTTCATGGTTGCCGTGGGGATGTTCCCACCGGAGTCTTCGACGCGGCGGCGGAGTGCGCGCAGCTTGGCCATAGCCTCGTCTCGGGTGGCGGCTCGAACTTTCCGACGCCGGCGCTTGCCGTCTGTGTTCGGAAGTTCGAGCGCGCCTTCCCAGTGTCCGTCTGCGGTCCTATATACCGTCCCGGCCCCATTGCGTCGTGCCACGTCTTCTCCTTGCCATAGTGACAGCCCATGCCTTTCCGTAAATGCTTGCGCTCTGCGCGGCGTCCGTGATTAGGGGTGCGCAGTTCGGTCTTCTTACGGCGAACGGGGTATTGTTCATGATGTCCTCTCCTGGTTGCTCAGGTGTTGGGCTTGGGCCTCAGTGTTACAGCACTGGGGCCCTTCTTATTTGGCTCCTTTGCGGAGCCGAACCACGGCCTCTGGCGAGCCCGTGCGGTTCATATTTGAACAATATCAGTCACTACGGGGCCGTGCAAGCTCGTATATGAGCAATCCGTTCGACTGAAAATCGAAAGGTCACCGGATCGATGCCGGTCGGAGCCACCAAAACCCCCACATCTCGCCGATCGTGGGGGTTTTTTGTTGCCCCGCATCTCTCCGATCGTGGGGCTTTTGTTGCCCCACAACCCACAACGCCTCCTGTTAACACGCCCATGATCCAGCCACCCGCCATCACCCGCCTCCGCGGCGTTCCCCGCACCGAGGCGTGGGTGGTGTGCCCACGCTGCGGCAACGCGGCACTGATTCGGGACTCGATAGCGCGCTGCATCCACTGCACCTGGTCCGCCTCCGGTGCACGCGCCGGCCACTGGTGTCAGTGCTGCACCCAGTGGGAGGGTGACGTATCGGCCCCCGTGGGTGATCACTATCTCGCCCAGGTCATCCTGGAGTGCCCTCGGTGCGGACGCTCGGTCACGGGCGAGCAGCGCACCATCCGCACCGGGCGGGCATTACCGGCCGAGCACTGCGCCTGCGGCGGCACCTACACGATCACCGAGCAGCGACCACTCATCCACCAGATAGACGGTGTCGATCCGCTCTACGGACTGCCCTACTTCCTCAGCGATCCCTGCGCGGGACACCAACTCTGGATCGCCAACCGTGAGCATGCCGACTATCTCCGAGCGGTCCTCACCGGCGCCCATAAACCCACCGATAACGAGCTGGGAAACAGGCTTCCCGGCTGGATGCTGCGCCGCCATAATCGCCCCGCCGTCCTTCGCTCACTGGACCGACTCCTCACCCGCGATCCCGGAACGCCCCCTCCGAACTAGGGGCACAACACGGCAGCAGCCCTCGTGTTGTGACGCGAGCCTCACCCATACACTGTGGGCATGACAGACGAGCCGACCACTCCCCGACTCTCCCGCGACGAAATCGAAGCGAAGTACGGAAGCGCTCCCAAAGCATCCAGGACAAACCCCTATTTGGTGGTGCTCCTGATGGCCTGGCTGCTCGCCGGAATCGTCGGTGTCACCCTGGCGGTGCAGGGCAGCGGCGGCGGCCTCGAGCGCGTGGGAAGCCTCACCGCGGCAGCCGGCTGGCTCGCCTTCGCCGCCCTCAGTTTCGTCGGCTGGCTCGTCACCAGCGCCCTGCGCTGGAAGGGCTAGCCCCCATCGCCGCCTTCGGCGTCAACGACACAGAACCCCGGTCAGAGACCGGCCATGTCCCCCGCACAGCGCACCATGACGCGAGTGGGGTCGGCGAAGTGAGTGAAGCCAAACTGTTCGTAAAGCCCCTGGGCGGTGACCGTGGTGAGAATCACCCGGCGCAGCCCCAGTGGTTCAAGGTCACGGATGACTCCGGCCATGAGCATCTTGCCCAGCCCGGCACCGCGCAGGGTGGAATCCACAAAGACGTCGCAGACCCAGCCAAACGTCGCCCCGTCGGTCAACACCCGCGCATATGCAACCTGGCGATCGGTCTCCTCCTCGTAGATCCCATAGTTTCGAGACGCGTCCATCGCGGTTTCCTGCGCCTCACGCGATCGGTCCTGCGCCCAATATGATTCATCCCGCAGCCACGCGTACACGCGGTCACGATCGATGCGGGCGGGGTCCGAGGAGAAGACAAAGTTGCTCATGCGGCCAGTCTAAGTATCGCCCGTTTAGCAAAGGGTAAAGAGGTTTCCTGCCGATCGCTTCTCGCGGATGCCCCCGATATGAAACGGACCGGCCGCCCCGCGCTATGCTCTTCTAGTGCCTCCGCGTTCCCCCCTTCCCCAGCGTCTGGGCCTTGATGCCGCATGGCTGCGCACCAATGACGGGGACCGCTCGGTGCCTCCGGCCTGGGCCACCATGCGCGAGTGGCTGCACTATCGGCTGCCCGAGAACGTCGAGGTGGACACGTTCCTCGATACCGGACGCTTTGTCTATGCCAACGGCGAGGCCGTGCGCGGGGAAGACGGCTACCGGTCCAACACGTTTATCTGGTTCCACCGCGACCTTCCGGTCGAGACCCCGGTGCCGGGCAGGATCCGGGTGATCCACCGAGACGAGCGGATCGTGGTGATCGACAAGCCGCCGTTCCTCTCCTCGATCCCGCGCGGCCGCCACGTCCGCGAGAGCGTCGTGGTGCGGATGCGTGAGGAGCTGGGGCTTCCCGAGCTCTCCCCCATGCACCGCCTCGATCGCGTCACCTCGGGGGTTTTGATGCTCGCCACCGAGCAGCGCTGGCGCGCGCCCTACCAAACCATGTTCATGCGCGGTGAGGTGCAGAAGGTGTACCGGGCACTCGCCGGGATCCGTGAGGATCTGGTGCTGCCCACCGTGGTGCGCAACCACCTCATCAAAGAGCGCGGCATCATGAACGCCGAGATTGTGCCCGGGGCCGAACCCAACTCCGAGTCGCTGGTCGAGCTGAAAGCCGAGATCGCCCCCGGACCCGACGGTGCCCGTCGCGGCATCTACAAGCTGAGTCCCCGCACCGGCAAGACACACCAGTTGCGCATGCACCTGTGGAGCCTGGGAATCCCGATCGCCGGCGACCCCCTCTATCCGGTCGCCCAGGATGTTGCCGTGGATGATTTCAGCACCCCGCTCCAGCTCCTCGCCCACACGCTGAGCTTCAGCGATCCGATCGACGGAACCGAACGTCGCTTCGAAAGCACCCGGCCATTCCCCCTCACGGCCGAGACCGACGCGCGCTAATCCAGGATGCGCTGGAACAGGACGTGGTCCTGCCACTCGCCGGCGATACGGAGGTAGCCCGGTGCCAGCCCGATTCGGGTAAAGCCGTTGCGCTCAAGGACCCGCTGCGAGGCGACATTGTGCACCAGCGTGCCCGCCTCAACGCGGTGCAGACCCAGATTCTCGCGCGCCAGTGTGAGCATGTGCGCAACCAGCGCGGTCGCGACACCGCGGCCGGTGAGGCGCTCGTCCACCCAGTATCCGAGCGCCGCATTCTGAAACACTCCACGGGTGATCCCGGTCAGCGCCGAACGACCCACAATCTCACTCCCCCGGGTCAGGACCACCGGATAGGTGGTTCCCGCCTCGCGGGTGGCAAGCTGACGGCGAATGTCCGCGCGGTGCAGGGCGGCGGCGTAGAAGTCTTCGCTGCGAGCCGGATCCCAGGGTTCCAGGTACGCACGATTGCGGACATAGGCGGCGGCGAGCGCCTCCTCATCCCCCGCGCGCAGATCGCGCAGCAGGATTCCGGCGGGCAACGGGAGGGGAGCGATCACCGCTTCACCGTACACGATTCCCCAAGCAACCCGGGCGTAGGATGTGCATCGGTGCCCTCGCACCCGCCAATCGTTAGCAATCCTAAATATCTCGCGCGAATCGACTATGCCTCACGAAATCACCCCGCTGCGCCGCCTCCTGGCGATGATCGCGCTCCTGCTCTGCCAGCTCACCGCAACCATCGACGCCTCGATCGTCAACGTCGCCCTCCCCGCCCTCTCGCGCTCACTGCATGCGGGCCCCTCGGAGACCGTGTGGGTGACCACCGCGTTCCTCCTGGCCGTGGCCTGCATGGTGCCGATGACCAGTGCCCTCGGCGACCAGATCGGCCAGCGCACGCTGTTCCTCGCCGGTGCGCCGCTGTTCACCCTCGCCTCGCTGGCATGCGCGCTCTCCCCCACGCTGGGATGGCTGATTGCCTTCCGGGTGGTTCAGGGCATCGGATCGGCGATGATTATCGCCGCGGTCATCCCGATGTTCCGCTACCTCTACCCTCCGCAGCGCATCGGCAGCGTGATGGGCATCAATGCGATGGTGGTCGCGATCGGCACCGCCGCCGGCCCCACCCTCGGCGGCCTGATCCTCGCCGGTCTCGACTGGCCCTGGCTGTTCCTGATCAACGTGCCCATCGGCATCATCTCGATTGTGCTCGGCGCGCTCTTCCTGCCGAAGACTCGGGCGCAGCGCGGGAACTTTGATTCCCGCGGATCCGTGCTGATCGCGCTGGCCATCGCCGCGTTCCTGCTGGGTGTGAATCAGCTGGTGGACCTCAGCACGATCTGGGTGCCGGGAATCCTGCTGGCCATCGGTGCCGCCTTCGCCCTGTGGTTTATTCGGCATGAGCGGGTTGCCACCCGCCCAATCATCCCGCCGCGGATCTGGAACGGGGTCTTCTCAATCGCGGTGCTCACCGCCTGGACCTCCTTCTTTGCCCAGGGCATCGCCTTTGTGGCGCTCCCCTTCCTCTTCCAGAGCGAGTTCGGTGCGACACCGCTGCAGTCGGCCCTGCTGTTCACGCCGTGGCCCGCGGTCATCATCCTGGTCGCCCCGATCTCCGGGCGCCTGGCCGACCGGATCCGGCCCGCCGTGCTTGCCCTGGTGGGCCTCGGGATCTACACCGTCGGCCTGCTGATGCTCGCGATTGCCGGACCCCACCCCTCGATCCTGCCGATCCTCATCGCCACCGCAATCTGCGGGCTCGGCTTTGGTACCTTCCAGAGTCCCAATAATCGCGACATGCTCTCATCCGCACCGCTTGAGCTCTCCTCCTCGGCCTCGGCGGTGCTCAACACCAACCGAACCATTGGGCAGTCGGCCGGTTCCGGCGCGGTCAGCATGGCCTTCGCCCTGTTTGGGGCCGAGGCCGCCTCGCTGGCGAAGCAGGCGGATGCCGCCGCGGGAGTGCTGTGGATCGCCGTGTTTGCCGCCCTCGCCTCGGTCATTCTCAGCGCCCTCAAGGTTCGTCGCCGCACACCGAGCGACTTAATTAGGTAGTTAGGTATATTTAAGCAACACTGGACAGATGGAATCACAGGGCCGAAATACCGGTGCGCGCCGCGGGGCCGCACGCGAACGTCTCCTCGACGCCGCCGCCCACCACTTTTATGTGGACGGAATCGCCGCCACCGGAATCGACGCGATCACCGCCTCCGCCGGGGTCGCAAAGATGAGCCTGTACAACAACTTCGCGTCCAAATCCGCCCTCGTCGAAGCCTATATCGCGCGACGGCACCAAGAGTGGCTTAACCTTTACAACATTCGACTTCTCGGAACCCACACCCCGCAGGAGCGTATTCTCGCGGTCTTTGACGCCTATGTTGACCATGCTGAAGACGCCTACGAACACGCATTCCGCGGCTGCGGCCTCCTCAATGCGGCGGCCGAGCTTCCAGCCGGTGATGCGGGCCGGGAGGCCGTGCGCCTGCATAAGGAGGAGGTCGAACGCATCCTTCATCGTGAACTCGTCCAACTCACCACGGCCGAACAGGCGGAGACGTTGGCGACCCACCTGTCATTCCTCCTGGAGGGATCGATGGCCCGGGCGGGCCTGGATGGCACCTCCACCCGGCTGCACACCGCGCGCACCCTCGCCGCACAGCTCCTGACCCGCACGTGACTCGGCACACCGCAGGGATCCTTGCGGTACTCGCGGCCGCGCTGCTCTGGGGCACCACCGGCACCGCGGCCAGCCTGGTTCCCGAGGTGGGCGCGCTGGCGATCGGATCCGCGGCGATGGGGATCGGCGGTCTCCTGCAGGCACTCATCGCACTGCCCAGCCTGCGCCGCTCGCGCCGCGCCCTGACCGCCCAGCGCGGCATGCTTATCCTCGGTGCCGTCTCGGTCGCCATCTATCCGCTGGCGTTCTACGGGTCGATGCGCCTGGGCGGTGTGGCCCTGGGAACGGTCATCTCGCTGGCCTCGGCCCCGCTGCTCGCGGCGGTGATGGAGGCGGCCCTGGATCACACCCGACTGCGTGCGCGCTGGTATGTGGCCGCGGCCCTGGGGATCATCGGCAGCATCCTGCTGTGTCTGCCGCAGGGTCCCGCTGCCCCGCCCGCGGGGCCCAACATTCCCCTCGGGGTGATCCTCGGCCTGATTGCCGGGGCCACCTACGCGGCCTACTCGTATGCCGTGCGCCGAATGATGCGGGATGGTATCGGGCGCTCGGCCTCGATGGGCGCGGTGTTTGGCGGCGGGGCACTGCTGTTGATTCCGGTGCTGCTGGCCACCGGCGCCCCGATCCTCACGGGCCCAGCCCCGCTCGCGGTCACCGCCTATATGGCCCTGATCCCGATGTTTCTGGGGTATGTGCTCTTCGGGTTTGGCCTGGCCCGAATCCCCGCGAGCACGGCCACGATGCTGACGCTCTCCGAACCGGCGATTGCCACGGTCCTCGCGGTCCTGATCGTCGGGGAACACATCGGCCCGGCGGGATGGCTCGGTCTGGCGATCATCGGCCTCAGCCTGCTGGCCGAGTTCGTTCCACGTCGATAGGCTACCGGCATGAGCACCACCGATCCGCTGCACGCCGCCCACACGCGTCTCGAAGGGTATCGTGGCAGCACTCGCGCCGCACTCCTCACCGTCCTGTGGGGAATCCTCGTGCTGGCGGCCGGTGCCACGCTCGCCTATGCCTTCAGCGGGTTGTTCAACATGGTCCGGGCATCCGCGCTGAACAGCATCTTCTCGGATACCCCGGACGGGCCCCTCGGCGAGAACTATTTTTGGTTCTTCCCGATCGGATTCATCGGGTCCTTTCTCGCCTTTGCCCTGCACCGGATGTGGGGCACTCGGTTTACCGGCACCCCGTTCACCCCGGTGCTGGGCACGCTGACCATCGCGCTGATCGGCTGGAGCCTCGCCGCCTGGTATGCGGCCTCGCGTTTTGTGCAGCCCGACCAGATCGGCATGGCAGTGGATCCGACCTTCGGCCGGGACGAAACCTGGGGAGTGTGGGCGTGGATCATGTTTGCCGGACGCTGGTGGTGGCCCGGAATCATCACCGCGCTGTGTGCAACCAGCCTGATCATCGGGGTGGTCTCCCGAGCCCACCGCCGACGCCGGGACGATATTCTCGGTGACCTACTCACCGGTGGACGCCGCACCTCGGGTGTGATCACTTCGGCCCCGACCCCCTCCCCCGACGCGGCCCGGGTCCTCGGGCGTCTCACCATTCAGTTCACCGACGCGGCGGGAACTCAGCGCTGGATTCAACCCACCGTGCGCCTGGAACGCGCGCTGATCCCGACGATCGGCTCGCCGGTGACCGTGCTCCTTGATCCGCTGAAGCCCGGGGACACCAGGCGTATTTTCTGGTCGTTTGGACCGGGAACCACACGCGAGGAATTTACCCAGCACACGGTCTAAGCCCTTCCTCATCACCGCGAGGCCTCCCGGGCTTCGCGCTAGGCTCAGGGGAACACTCCGGCAAAAAGAGGACCCGCATGAGCACCCCGAACGACCAGCCCACCGTCGAACCACCGCGTCCCACCTGGTGGGGCACCCTGCTGTGGGTCCTGCTGCCGGTCCTGGTGATCGTCTATGTCATCCTGCTCGCGCCCCTCGCCCTGCCCGCCGCCCTCGTCCTGGGGGCCCTGGGAATGTTCATCGGCCTGCGTCGTATTGCCAAGCAGGGCCCAACCGCCGGGCCGATCATCCTGGTTGTGGTGAATGCCCTGGTGGTGTCGATGAGTGTGCTCGCACTGATCAACCCGGCCTAGGCGACGACGCACTACCCGACGTCGTGGGTTTTCCCCGCCACTGCCGGGTATGCGCGCCCGGGCGCGTCACCCGGGCGAGGGACTTTCCCCAGGGTTCTCCACAGCTTCTCCCCGTTAACCACGGCGTTTTCCACCTCGGGTTGTGAGTTTCCCCCACATTACTCACAGAGTTATCCACAACCTGTGTGTAATTACATGTGTGTAACTCCTGGGCCGCCGGGCGCGGCGATCCGATGTCACCACACGGTGCGGTTACCGGCCGCCACCCCAAGCGGTTACGCGGTGAAAAGCCTCACCCTCGAGCCGACCTCACTCCCGAGGGTGATCCGCATCCCTCTCAGGGATTGATCTCCCTTTTCACAGCGATTACCGAACAGCGGGCGTACTAGTCTGGAGGCTGCATCACAATCATGCTCCCGGGATCCACCCGGAGTACCGGAAAGGCACCACGTGAAACAGTCGAGACTCGGGATCTTCTTTGGCATCATCTCGATCCTCACCGGAATGGTGCTGCCCGTCTTCACGCTGGCGATGTTCTACTCCGACGGCCTGGAGGGCACCTTCTGGGTTCCGGTGCTCTTCATCCTGCCGCCGGTGAACTTCATCCTGCTCGGCTGCCTGGTGATCAGCCTGGTCATGAGCATCCTGGCCATCGCTCGGCACCGAGTCGCGCGAGTCCTCGGCCTGATCGGGCTCTACCTCTGCGTCCTGCAGGTCTTCTGGTACGGGTCCCTGATCATCACCCAGCAGCTCGTGCGCTAACTCCGCCCACGCGACATCCCCCGGCTTGCGCACCAGAGGATCGCAATCGAAGTCGCCACCAGCTCACACCAGGCACCCAGTGCGGTTGCCACGTGAGCGAGCGCCAGCAGGCCACCCACGCCGGCGATAACCGCGACGCCGATAGCGGCACCCCAGGCGATCAGCCGACTGCGGCGATCCGCCCCGGCGACGGCCTGCGCGAGCATCGCGATCGCGACCAGGGCAAAACCGGCAATCGCCGCGGTGATGTGGATGGTATCGCGCATCGTGTGCAGCGGGTCGCCGGGAACCGGGCAGCGTGCCGTGCACGGATACACGGTGGAAACCAGGAAACCGATGCCCGCCAGGATCAGGCAGACTCCGCCCAGCAGCGCGGCACGTACGGCCCCGCGGCCCCCGCCCACCGGCACGCCAGGCAGACCCCCGCGCGCCTCATCCACCAGTGCGGCACGCACGGCCCCGTGCGCCTCACCCACCATCGGGGTGCGCAGCAGTTCCGCGACCCCCAGCAGCATGCCCGCGGCCGCGACCGTGCCCAGCGCCAGCGCAAACCACCCGGCGTCGGGGGCACCGTCCGCCCCCAGCTCGCTCACATAGGCGGGGGCCGCATAGCGAATCCGAATCACCCAGATTGCCAGCAGCGCCAGGACCGCAAGCAGCGCACCGACCCGGCCCAGGGTGACACCCAGCCGCGCGGACACCGCCCGAACCGGCACGGCACTCAGGCCGCGCGTCATCGCACCGCTCACGAACGCGGACCGGTCTGGGCGTGGACAAACGCCACGATCCGCGCAAGGGCTTCCTCGCCGTCGGCGTTACTCAGATCAAACTGATACTCGTGCTGAAGCGCGGGCTCATGATCCTTCGGATAGAACAGTGTCTCCACCTCGACCCCCAGACCCGTCAACCGGTCGGCCATCGCCTCGGACTGCGGGGCCAGGGAATCCGCGTTGCCCGCGGTGAAAAAGCTCGGCGGGAAGTTCTTATCCGCGTAGTTGAGGACCGAGGCCGTGCGGGTGCGCGGATCCGAGGCGTAGTCGCGGGTACCCGTGTAGGACCACAGAACGGTTTTCAGGAAGTCGCCGAACGGGCCCTCGACGTTGGCCAGCGAGAGATCATAGGCACCGCAGGCCAGCACCGTGCCGCGCAGTGCGGAGGCGGGGATCGACGCGTCGATCGCGACCTCTCGTGCGTACTCGGGATTGGTGATGATGGTCGCGACCTGAGCGGCGATCTGCGAACCGGCCGAGTCCCCCGCCAACACGATATTGGTGGGATCAATGCCAAGCTCCCGCGCATCATGCAGCAGGAATCCCAGCGCCGACATCGTCTGTACCACCGGGGTCGGATAGGTGGCCCCGGGCGCGATCGAGTAGTTGACCCCCACCACGGTGAAACCCTCAGCAGCGAGGATCTTGAGGTAGTTGGCAATCTGGCTCTTGTCGCCGGAGATCCAGCCGCCCCCGTGCACCCAGACGATGGTGGGCAGCGGCGTAGAGCCGGCGTTTTTGGGCCGGTAAACATCGAGCAGGGTGTCGCGCTCATCCCCGTAGTTCACATCCGAGGTCACCTGCACGGGCAGCGCATCCGCCCGCCCGTTCAGGGCCGCATTCATCTCCTCGCCGCCCCGGTCAAACATCGAACGCACCACGAGTGCCGAGGGCCAGGGACTCACCCTAAAGGCCGTCCAGGTGAGCGTGGCCAACCCCACAATAATCGCCAGGATGATGGCAATCACGCGGAGAAACGGATGGCGGCGTCCCCAGGACAGTTCGGTCATTCCCCCAGCATATTAGGCGGAATGTTAAATTCCGCCGAAGGGTCGGATTAGAGACGCTTGGTATCAAACGTGTTGCAGGCGGTGGCCCCGCCGCGGTAGCCCTCAAGGAACCAGCGCTGCCGCTGATCGCTCGACCCGTGCGTCCACGCCTCGGGGTGAACCGATCCGCCACCCAGCTCCTGAATCCGGTCGTCTCCCACCGCGGCGGCCGCATCGAGGGCGTCGCGAATCTGCGCGTCGGTCGGGGGTTCGATCAGGCGATTGCCGCCGCGGTCGCGGACGTTGGCGGCCGAGCCCACCCAGGATCCGGCGTAGCAGTCGGCCTGCAGCTCGATCCGCACGGTGCCCGAGGTCGGGCCGGTCTGGGTCCGATCCACGGTGTCGAAGGTTCCCTCAAGGTTCTGGATGTGGTGACCCCACTCGTGCGCCACGATGTACAGCTCGGCCAGCGGGCCGCCGTGCGCCCCGAACTGTGAACTCAGCTGATCGAAGAACGCGGTATCGATGTAGATGGTCTCGTCCCCGGGGCAGTAGAAGGGCCCGGTCGCGCTGGTGGCCGCGCCGCATCCGGTCGAGGTTGATCCGGAGAACAGCGTAAATTCGGGGGTGTGATAGCTCGCCCGGGCGCCCAGCGTGGTGAATGCCCCGGTCCAATACGGATCCAGCGAGGCCGCGGCCCCGGCCATCCGGCAGTCGACGCTGTTATTAGCATCCTGCCCGGTCTTGCACTCCTCGAGGCTCTGACCCACGATCGCGCCGGGCTGCTGCACCTCGGTGCCACCCAGGAATCCCGACAGGTCCACGCCGGTGAACTGCGCGATCAGAAAGATCGCGATCACCCCCAAACCACCACCGCCCAGGGCCAGGCCCGTGGTGCGGCCACGACCGGCGCGCTTGACGTTGGTGCCGCCGATATCCGAGTTGGGGTTGAATGTCACGCGAGAGCTCCTTGTCCTTGCACGCCACGATAGCGCACCCGGGCACCCCGGTTCATCCTCGCCGGACGCACACCACCCCGGGACGATTACTCGTCCCGGGGTGGTGTGGCGTGTGGAGCCTATCGGTTAGGCGTCACGCTTGAGCAGGGCGAATGCACCCAGAATCAGCGACACCAGGGTCCAACCGGCCATCAGCAGCGCGCTGGTCGCGAAGGTCCAGTCGTCTCCCATCATGCCGCTGGCCAGACGAGACCCGGCCGCATCCAGCAGGAACGGACGCAGGTTGTTGATCCACTCCACCGGCACCAGCGAGAGCACCACCGGCAGCACCAGGATCGTTCCCAGGGCACCGGCAATCGCTCCCGCACCACTGCGAATCAGGGTGCCCAGGCCAAGCGCAAACAGTGCCACGCTAGCCACGTAGAGTGCACCACCAAGAACATGCGGCAGGACGTCACCATCAAAGAGCGGAGCGCTCTGGCCGCGGCCCATCAGGATCAGTGCGACGGCCAGGTAGGAGGCGGCCGCGGCAACCAGTGCGACGACACCGGTGCTGATAAACAGCACCACGGCCTTAGCGATGAACGCGCCCAGACGCTTGGGGGCCGCGGTCAGCGTGGTGCGAATCATGCCGGTGGAGTACTCACCGGTGATGATCAGTGCACCGAGCACCGCGGCGATCAGCTGCCCGATCATGACGCTTCCGGAGGTAGCCGCCTGCACGACGCCAATCGGGGTCATCGCAAAATCGCCGGTGCCGGCGGTATCGACGGAGGAGGCCATGAGCAGGCCGAGGCCACCACTGAGCAGAATCATGATCGCGAACGACCACAGGGTCGAACGCAGGGTACGCAGCTTGATCCACTCGGAGTTCAGCAGTCCGCCGAAGCTCAGCCGGTAGCTCGCGCGGGGCGGAGCCTGAATGGTAGCGGTTGCGGTCATCGTTTCGTCTCCTCGAGGGTACCGCCGGTGCGGTATTCCACATCGTTTTCGGTGAGTTCCATATAGGCCTCTTCGAGCGAGGCACGGATGGGGGTCAGCTCGTGCAGCGGGATACCCAGCTCGGCGGCGGCATCGCCCACCCCGGCGGCGGTATATCCCGAAATCTGCAGCTGGTTGACCCCAACCGGGTCGATTCGCGCACTGGAACCGGGACCCGCGGCGTTCAACAGGGCCTGTGCCAGCTCGTTTGCGCGCGGGCTGGAGACCCGGACGGTTTCCCGGGAGGAACCGGAGATGAAGTCCTGCACCGGAGCATCGGCGATCAGGCGGCCCTTACCCAGCACGATGATGTGATCGGCGGTCTGCGCCATCTCGCTCATCAGGTGGCTGGAGAGCAGAACCGTGCGGCCCTGAGCGGCGAGCGAGCGGGTCAGCTGGCGCACCCAGCGCACACCCTCGGGGTCGAGGCCGTTTACCGGCTCGTCCAGGATCAGGGTCTGCGGGTCGCCCAGCAGGGCGGCGGCAATGCCGAGGCGCTGGCCCATGCCGAGGGAGAACCCACCCACCCGCTTGTGGGCGACGGCACCGAGACCGGTGAGTTCGATGACCTCGTGCACGCGGCGGACCGGAATTCCGTGGGTCGCGGCCAGGGCACGCAGGTGGTTAAAGGCGCTGCGGCCGGTGTGCACGGCCTTGGCATCCAGCAGCACACCCACCTCCTGCAGCGGAGCGGACAGATCGCGGTAGCGCTTGCCGTTGACGGTGACGGTGCCCGCGGTGGGCTTGTCGAGGCCCACGATCATGCGCATCGTGGTGGACTTACCGGCGCCGTTGGGACCGAGGAAGCCGGTCACCATTCCCGGCTTTACCGAAAAGGTCACCCCGTTGACGGCGGTCTTGGCCCCGTACTGTTTGGTGAGATTGCTTGCGTTGATCATGTTCTCACCCTATTTTCAGCACACCCGTGCTGGCATCCACCCCACGGGCCAAAACAGGCGTGTGGGGATCATCCGATCGGATGACCCCCACACGCGGGTTCCTCGGGGTAAGCCCCGAGCGCTAGGCCGAGGCTCGGGCCGCCTTCTTCTTCAGCTTCTTCTCCTCGATCGGTGCCTCACCGCTCGCCCGCTGGGTGCGGTAATACTGCCGGGCCTCTTCCTGACGCTCCTCCTCGGCACCGCTGGCGATCTTCGCGCGCAGGTGCTCGGGACCGTAACCGAATGCCTCAACCAGCCCCTGAGCCTGCGGACGCAGCCGCTCGACCAGGCGATCGATATAGGCGCTCACGGCCTGGGCCCGTGCCGGCGAGAGACGACCGTTGATCAGGTACCAGGCCGCATGCTTCTCGATCAGGCTCAGACCAAACAGGTCGCGCAGCCAGGTCAGCACGGTCTGGGTATCCCGATCCTCGATTTTCTCGATGGCCCGGGTGAAGGCCTCCCACTGGAGCAGCTCGGCGTGGGCGCGGGCGGCCTCGATCAGCTCATTCTGCTGCGAGTTGAATAGCGCCGCGGCTTCGGTTGCGCCGAGTTTACCGGCCGGGCGCAGACGGCCGGCGATCTCCCCGATCATGGTTTCCACGCGACCGGTCAGCAGGTCGCGCTGCTCGTCGGCGTCCCGCACATGCCCCACCGAACGCGCCACCTGACCGAGGTCGGCAACATTCTGGGTGAGCCGGCGCAACCCCGATCCGTGGAAGGCACGATCGGTGGCCTGCCCCACGGCAAAGCGGGCGAGGTCCCCGCCGCTGGCACCCTTGAATCGACGCGCGTAGTCGCCCAGCAGGCGCTTGCCCACGAGCTGCAGCAGCACGGTGTTATCGCCCTCGAAGGTCACATACACATCGAGGTCGGCGCGCAGCCCCACCAGGCGGTTCTCGGCCAGGAAGCCGGCGCCGCCACAGGCCTCGCGTGCCTCCTGAAGCACATCGAGCGCGTTCCAGGTGGACAGAGATTTGAGGGCGGCGGCCAGGGTCTCCAGATCCTGACGGTCCTCATCGGTGTCCTCGGCTCCGCTGAACACCGCATCAAACTTGGTGAGCAGCTCATCGTGAGCGAAGTTTTGGGCGAAGGTCTGGGCGAGCTTGGGGATCAGCCGACGCTGGTGGCGCTGATAGTCGAGCAGCACCTGCTCGTCATACTCGGAGGCCGCGTTGAACTGGCGGCGCTGGTTGGCGTAGGTGAGCGCGATCTGCAGGCCGATGGCGCTGGCCACGGTCGCCGCACCATCCAGCGAGACCCGCCCCTGCACCAGGGTCCCCAGCATCGTGAAGAAGCGACGCCCGGGGCTCTCGATCGGCGAGGTGTAGCTGCCATCGGCGGCCACATCGCCGTAGCGGTTGAGCAGGTTGGTGCGCGGGATACGCACGTCGGTGAAGTGCAGGCGACCGTTGTCGATACCGTTGAGTCCGCCCTTCAGTCCGTCATCCTCGCCGCCGATGCCGGGCAGGAAGTTGCCGTCCTTATCGCGCAGTTCGATGAAGAAGGCGTGCACGCCGTGGTTCACTCCGCCGGTGATCAGCTGGGCAAACAGCACCCCGGCGCGGCCGTGGATGGCCGCATTGCCGAGGTAGTCCTTCCAGGCACCGCGGAACGGGGTGTTGATCACAAACTCGTCGGTATCGGCGTCGAAGGTCGCGGTGGTCCCGATCGAGGCCACATCCGAGCCGTGTCCGGTCTCGGTCATCGCAAAGACCCCGGGGATCTCCAGGCTCATGATGCCCGGCAGCCAGCGCTTGTGATGCTCGGCGGTGCCCAGGTGCATCACCGCGGAACCGAACAGGCCCCACTGCACGCCGGCCTTGATCTGCAGCGAGGGATCCGCCGTAACCAGCTCCTCAAACCCCGCGATGTTCCCGCCGTGGTCCTCGCGTCCTCCCACCGTCTTGGGGAATGCAGCGTGCACCTGTCCGTCCGCAACCAGCAGTCCCAGCTGGCCGAGCACCCGCTCACGGTGCTCATCCATGCCGAGCAGTGGATCGCGCTGCATCTCGGGTTTGGCCGCGAGTTCGCGCGAGTGCAGCCGGGCCTCGGGCCAGCGGCCCAGGAGTGCCCGATGCAGGATCTCGTGGTTGAAGGTGGCGCCATTGCCGGAGGCGTTGGGTGAGGTGTTGGACATCGCTGGCCGTGCCTTTCCAAAATCGTGGATCGTCCTCCCACGCTAGGAGCACAACCCACACAACGGAAGCATCACGTGTGCGGAGCACAAATGCCAAGCCCGGCCACCGTCAAAACCTGTAGGACTTCCACTAACGCGGACGCCTTTCCTGGTGGAATAGGTACGGCTAGCGCCCGAGATAGGTGCGCACCACGTCGACCAGGTCCTCGCCATAGCGCTCAAGCTTCTTCTGACCGATCCCGGTGATGCCCGCGAGCCTGGACTCATCCAGCGGGCGGGCCTGAGCCACCTCACGCAGCGTGGCATCCCCGAAGATGATGTACGCGGGCACACCCTGCTCCTGCGCCTCGGAGGCACGCCAGGCGCGCAGCTCCTCGAACAACTCGAGCTCGCGCGGGGCCAGATCCGCCAGCGCGCTGCGCTTGGCCGAGGAGCTCCCGCGCGGAATCCGCGCCATCTCGGTGCGCAGCGGCACGGTTTGCGCCCCCTGCAACACCGCGGCGCTGGTCTGCGAGAGCGCGAGCGTGCCGTACTCGCCCTGGGTGATCAGCAGGCCGCGGGCCAGCAGCTGGCGGATCACCCCGCGCCACTGCGGCTCGGACAGGTCGTTGCCGATGCCCCAGGTCGCCAGGGTTTCATGGCTCCACTGCTGGGTGCGCGGGGTGGTCTTGCCCCGCAGAATGTCGATCAGTTGGCCGGCACCGAATGACTGGTTGCGCTCGCGCTGCAACCGCACGATCGTGCTCAGCAGCTTCTGGGCGGGGACCGTACCGTCCCACACCTGCGGCGGATTCAGGCACACATCACAGTTGCCACAGGCGGTGCCGCGCTCGCCGAAGTAGGCCAGCAGGTTGACCCGGCGGCACTCGACCGTCTCACACAGCGCGAGCATCGCGTCGAGGTGCTGGCCCAGGCGGCGACGGTGCGCCGCGTCTCCCGGGGACTCATCGATCATCCGGCGCTGCTGCACCACGTCCTGCAGACCGTAGGTGAGCCAGGCCACGCTGGGTTCGCCGTCGCGGCCCGCACGTCCGGTCTCCTGGTAATAGCCCTCGATGCTCTTGGGAAGGTCGATGTGGGCGACAAAACGGACATCGGGCTTATCGATCCCCATCCCGAACGCGATGGTCGCCACGATCACCATGCCGTCCTCGCGCAGGAAGCGTGCCTGCGTGTGTGCCCGCACCTCGGCGGGCAACCCCGCGTGATACGGCAGCGCGTTGATCCCGTTGGCCCGCAGGAACTCGGCGGTGGCCTCGACCGTCTTACGACTGAGCGCGTAGACGATGCCCACCTGGCCCTCGCCTTCGGAGCGGATGAACTCCAACAGCTGCTTGCGCGGCTCGGCCTTGTTCACGATCCGGTACTGGATGTTGGGACGGTCAAAGCTGGAGACGAAGTCGGCGGCATCCTCGAGGTGCAGGCGCTGACGGATCTCGCGGTGGGTGGCCTCGGTCGCGGTGGCCGTCAGCGCGATTCGGGGGACGTCCGGCCACAGCTCGGCCAGCTCACCCAGCGCCAGGTAGTCGGGGCGGAAGTCGTGACCCCACTGCGACACACAGTGCGCCTCATCGATCGCAAACAGCGAGACGTGGCCGTTGGCCAAGAAGCGCTTGGTCTGCGGGGAACTCAGCCGCTCGGGGGCGACGTACAGCAGATCGAGCTGGCCGGTGAGATACGCATTCTCGACCCGCTCGCGCTCCTCGAAGTCCTGGGTGGAATTAAGGAAGGCGGCGCGCACGCCCACCGAGAGCAGCGCATCCACCTGGTCCTGCATCAGCGCGATCAGCGGGGAGACCACGATCGCGGTACCCTCGCGCAGCAGTGCCGGCACCTGATAGCAGAGGCTCTTTCCGCCACCGGTGGGCATCAGCACCACCGCGTTGCCACCCGAGCGCACGGTCTCGACAATCGCCGCCTGGTCGCCCCGGAAGGACTCATACCCGAAGACCCGCTGCAGGATTTCCAGTGCGGTGGGGGCCTCGGGTGCTGTCTGCGTGCTCATCCTTCCCAGGCTACCCGCTGCGCGGCGCACCCTGACCCCCGGGTACGGCACGGCACCGAAAATCCGGACGACCCCGAAAGCTCCGGCGAACCACAAGAGCCCGGCCACGTGCACACGCTCGACACACGCAGACCCTCACAAAACCACAAGAGCCCGGCCACGCGGATGCGTGACCGGGCCCCTGATCGGAGAACCTACGGGTTCTGGCGCTTGGCCTTCTCGGCCTCCTCGCGGGCCACATCGCTGCGGCGACGCTGCACAAGCAGCAGCACCAGCAGGACCAGACCGCCGAAGAGGACCACGCCGATTGCCACCACGATCCAGCCGATGTCATCCATCGCCGCGGTGTGCGGGCGCACGTTCGGGCCCACCTCCTCGCCGGGGGCGGCGGAGGCGGCGTCCGAGCCGGTCTGCGGGGTGGCATCGGTCCCCTGCGTGGTGACCGTGCCCTCCCCCGGTTCGGCACTCGAGCACACCGGACGCTCGGTCTGACCGGTGCCCAGCTTCTGCCCGGCAGCGGGCTGCCAGTCGAAGGTGAAGTCCCCCGAGATCGGGTGACCATCGGTCGAGACAACCTGCCAGGTGACCGTGTAGGTTCCCGCCGGACCGAGTTCGGCCGGCATGGTCAGAGCGGGCCCGTTGACCACGCCACATCCGGAGGCATAGTGCTTACCATCCGGGCCCACCACGATCGCCGTGTTGACACCGATCGGGGTCAGATTATCGTTGGTGGTCACCACGATCTGTCCGGGCTGCTCGGTCACCGTGGACTTGGCGGCCGGGTACTCGGACACCACCGTGTTGTGTGCCTGCGCGGCGGGCGTGCTCAGCATCAGTCCGGCCAGCGCTAGGACGAGTCCCAGGATGACGATCAGTGCCGTGCGCACGGGAGCCTGCGGCAGCGCGATCAGACGGGCCCGGCTCACTTGCGGGCCGCCTTGGCGCGCAGGCCCAGGGTGCCGACGATGATGCCGACCACTCCGAGCGCCAGACCGGCGATACCCAGACCGCGCGCGAGCACGTCGGGCTCGGCCGCGGTGGTGTGGGTCTCGGCGGCGGTTTCGGTGGCCGCGGCGTCATGTCCGCCGTGGCCGCTGTCCTTGGCTGCGGCGGTCACCACGAGGCTCGGGGCCGGAGCCTTGAGGTCCTCCTCGTCCTGCCCCTTGGCGGGGATCTCGGACCAGTTGGTCGATCCGGTCTCGCAGGTCTGCAGTGTCGGGAAGGTGAGGGTCTTCCCGGCCTCAGCGGGCAGCTGCAGCTGGAGGACCAGGGCGTCGCGGTAGCCATCGGCCAGCGGCGTCTTGGCGGTGTAGGTCACCGAACCCACCCGCTGAGCGAGCGAGTTTCCGTGGGCATCCTTGATCGGGGTGGCCAGATCAACCATGTCCTTGGTCACGTCCCAGTTGGGGTTGACCGTGGGGGTGACCCCGTTGATTTCCTCGGGGATGGTGATCTTGATCGAGGTGGTCGGGCTTCCCTCGCAGCCGTGCGGCACCGAGAAGGTGAGCAGGCTGTAGGAACCGGCGGAGGTGTCCGAGGGCTTGACGCTCACGTGAGCGCTGGCGGCCAGCGGCACCGCAATCGCGAGAGCCGCTCCGGCCAGGACGGCACCGGAGATCGACAGGGTTTTTGTGTACTTCATGAAATTTGGGGGCTTTCTGGATCCGTGGGGATGCGCGAGGGACCTCGCGCACCGGCGTCTGGGCATCACGGCCAGCGCCCCCACATGGAGGGAGCTAGATGGATGCCCCGGCCAGAACCGGCGGCCCGCGGGTGCACCGGATCTCCAGATGGCGCTCGCGCAACGGCGTAATCGCCTCGGCGATGAGCACCCGGGCGCGGCTAAGCGGACGCTCGGTGAGGATCCCCAACAGAATGCGCACGCGGGCAAGCAGGCGCAGTTCCCGCAGCAGCGAGTAGAGCGCGGCTTCTCCGTGCAGGAGGAACAGCCAGGTGACCAGCGCCGCCACCGCGTGGGCAACCCACATGATCGGTCCCGCATGACCGGCATGGGTCAGCGGCTCAAGCGCGCTGATCACCACCGGCCCGCCGTGCACGTGAGCGGCACCCGCGGCCTGAGCCACGTGGGCCCCGCCCGCGGGCAGGAAGGCAAACAGCGCGTGGAAGAGCGACTGGGCGATCACCACCGAGAGGCCGATCCGCACCGGCGACAGCTTCTTCCCGGCAAGCGCGATACAGATGAAGACCGAGAGAATCAGCGCCCAGACGATCGCCGGGGCCGAGGGCCCGGACATTCCGGCCATTCCGTGGGAGAGGGCCGCGAAAAACGTGGCGACCACGGCGGCGGATACACCACGCAGCGCTAGCACGCGCCTGTTGGTTTCCACCACCGGAATCCTCCCTGAGTTCTCCCCCAGAATACTCGATACACAGGGCATTCGATGCTCGGGGAGGGGACCGGGGGTGACGCTCGATTGTGGACTTCCCACGGGGTCGACTAAATTGGAAGGTAATCCTCACTTTTTTCGGCGGGAGCACACCCACATGCATCGGACAAACACGCGTCTTCTGCTTACGTGCGCCGCCATCGGAGTGGGCAGCGGCATCCCGCTGGGCATCACCGGCTATCTGCATGTGGTGGTCCTGGCCACGATCCCGATTCTCTACGGCCTGCTGATCTCCGTCTACTTCCTGCCCGGCATTATCGCGCAGTGGTTGCTGCGCCGTCCGGGCGTCGCGGTGATCACCGGTTTTGTCGCCGGGCTCACCAGCTCGGCAATCGACCCCACCCAGTGGACCCGCCACATCGGCACCGGCCTGCTGATCGGCCTGATCCAGGAACTGCCGTTCCTCTTCACCCGATTCCGCTACTGGCCCGGCTGGCTCTACTATGTGGGCGCTCTCTTTGGCGGCGGGGCCCTGGCCGCGATCCTGGCGCTCGCCTTCAATATCTCCAAGTTTGATGTGGTCTCCCAGGTCATCTTTGTCGTCCTGTTTGTGCTGGGCCCGGTACTCTTCACCTGGCTGGCCCAGCTGCTCGCGGCCCGCATCTCCCGCACCGGGGTGATGCGCGGCCTGGAATATCCACGCGATCGCCGCGGAAGCAAAGCGACGGCCTAGTATCTCCGCACACCCACCCCTGACCCTGTCCGAGGTGAGCATCACCCACGAGGGCGGCGCTCGCCCCGGACCCGATGGTGTGAGCCTGGACCTGATTCCCGGCGAGGTGCTGCTGGTGCTTGGCCCCAGCGGCTCGGGGAAGTCCACGCTGGCCCTCACCCTCAACGGCCTGGTCCCGCACGCGATCCCGGCGACACTGACCGGGTCGGTCCGGGTCGCCGGAACCGAAACCGTCGGTGCCTCGGTCGCGACCCTCAGCGAAAGCGTCGCGATGGTCTTCCAGGATCCGGATTCCCAGATGATCACCGGTTCGGTGCTGGATGAGGTGTGCTTCGGACCGGAAAATCTGGGGCTACCGGTGGCCGAGGTCCTGGAGCGCGCCGAAACCGCGCTGCGCGAGGTTGATCTGTGGGAGCGCCGCACCGAAAATCCCGACCGGCTCTCCGGCGGCGGACGACAGCGTCTGGCGATCGCCTGTGCGCTGGCGATGCGCTCACCCGTGCTGGTGCTGGATGAGCCCACCGCAAACCTTGATCCCGCGGGTATCGAGGAGGTCTATCGGGTCCTGACCCGGGTGGTTGCCCGGAAGGATCGCTCGATTGTACTGATCGAGCACAACCTGGATCCGGCGATGGACCTGGTCAACCGGGTTCTGGTGCTGGATGCGCTGGGGCGCACCGCGTTCCTCGGGGACGCCCACTCGATTCTGCGTACCCACGCCACCGAGCTGCTCGAGCTGGGGGTCTGGCTGCCGGTGTCGCTGATGGCGGCACTGCGGCTGAGTGAGGCCGGCATTATCCTCGACCCGCTGCCGCTGACCCCGGACGAGTTGACCGCCGCGCTGGATCGACGCGAGCTCCCGGCCCTGGCAGATCCGCCGCCACCCGTCCCGGGCATCTGGGATACCCCGCAGCTGGAGGTAACCGGGCTGAGTCTCAGGCGCGGACGTCGCGAGGTGCTGCGCAATATCAACCTCACCCTGGACGCCGGTTCCTTCCTCGCGGTGATCGGGACCAACGGTGCCGGGAAAACCACGCTGGTGCAGGCCATCGCCGGGGTTATCCAACCACCACGCGGCACGGTGAGCCTGGGCGGTCTGGACCCGGCCCGCCTCGACGTGCGCACCCTGACCACCCGCATCGGGTTTGTGTTCCAGAACCCCGAGAACCAGTTTGTGACCTACACCGTGGCCGATGAGCTGGCCCACGGTCTGCGCCTGCGCGGGATCGATCAGGCTATTATCGATGCCCGGGTGGACGATCTACTCGAACGCTTCGCGCTGACCGAGGCCCGCGATCAGCACCCGTTCCTGCTCTCCGGCGGGCAGAAACGACGCCTCTCGGTGGGAACCGCCCTGGTGGCCGGGGCCTCGATGCTGGCCCTGGATGAACCGACCTTCGGCCAGGACCGCGCCCGCGCCGGCGAGCTGCTGGCGCTGCTGCATGAACTCAATGCCACCGGCACCACGATCATCGTGGTGAGCCACGATCTGCAGCTGGTGTCCGATTTCGCCACCCACGTGGCGGTCATGAAGGACGGTGAGCTCATGCGCATCGGCACCCGCGATGAGATTCTCGCCGATGAGGACCTGCTCCTCGAGGCGGGGCTGCGCATGCCGCCGCTGATCCGCGCGATGCGGGGACTGACCGCGCACCCCGGCTGGCGAACGGTCACCCGGCTCGCCGAACTCCCCGGCGGCGGAGGCATCCGATGAGCGCGAGACCTAGGAGCGCACCGGTGGCGTATCGCGCCGAGCTCCCCGGCGGCGGAGGGACCCGATGAGCGGCGGACGCGGCAGCGCGCTGGATGCGTATCGCGCCGATATTCAGGGACCCCTGGCCTCACCACGCGAGTATCTGTACGGGCTCAACCCGCTCGCCAAGATTTTTGGTCCGATTCCGGCGATGGTGCTGGTGCTGCTGTCGGGCACGATGTTCACTCCGCTGTGTTTTGTGATTCTCTGTGCCGTCCTGATGCTCACCGGTCTGCGCTGGCAGCGCTCCTCGCTGATCACGATGGTCATCGCGCTGCCGGCATTCATCGCGGTGTTCGGATTCAGCTTCACGCTGTGGGCCGACCAGCGTCGCGTCGCCCACACCCCGGTGGTGTTTGAACTGGGGTCCTTCCCGATCACCGCGGGGGCCCTGGAGATCGGGTTCACCACGGCCCTACGCCTGGCCGCCCTGTTTGGTTTGGCGCTGACCGGTGGCCTGAGCAGCACCGGGCCGGACCTGGTGCGCGCGAGCATTCAGCACCTGCGCCTGCCCTACCGGATCGGCTACACCGCCCTGGCCGCCACCCGCTTTGTGCCGCGTTTTGGCCATGAGCTGGAGACGATCAGGCAGGCCCATCGGGTGCGCGGAATGTCGCCCGGTCGCGGTCCGATCGCCAGCACCCGGCGCAGCTTCGGCTACGTGGTTCCGCTGCTCACCGGCGCGATCCGGCATGCCGGCCGGGTGTCGTTGGCGATGGATGCCCGCGCCTTCGGCGCTCACGATACGCGCACCGAACGCCATCAGATTCCCGTGCGCGCCCGCGACTGGGTGTTCATGGTGGGGTTCTGGATCGTGACCGCCGCGGTGTTCGTCACGGCTCTCTGGATCCGGTAACCCCGGCGGCTAGAACAGCCGGTACTCGATCTGTTCGCGGGGAATCTCGCTGTCTACATCCACCGGGTCGGGATGCTCGGCACGCACCGACCCCACCAGTTTCTCGACCGAGATGGCCGAGGGATCCGGGGCCGCGGTGCCGCCGGCAAAGGCGAAACGCTCGGCCGCCAGGAAGGCCAGCCGCACCGACTGCACCACGAGCACGCGGCGCAGCCCGTCGGACACCTCACCACGCTCATGCGCCACCGCCGCCAGCCGAGACACCGTCTCGGCGCGACGGGCGATGCGGATGTCCGGGTGCCCACGCTCGGCCCGCACCGCATCGGTCACCACCTGCCAGCGCAGCGAGGCCGGCAGGGTGACCCGCGGGGACACCGGCGGGATCTTCTCGTTCAGGATGGCCTTGAAACGCGACTTCTCGATCGCGTCGAGGTAGGCGGTGTACTCGTAGGCATCCAGGATGCGCCGGGACGCACGGTCCCGGCCGGAGACACCCTCGAGGTCCCAGAGCGGCCAGATCTCCACCTCGGCCACCTCGAAGACGTCGAGGATGCGCATCGCCACCGCGTCGGTGCGCTGCCCGGTCAGGTGACGGCGAATGCGGGTGCGCAGCTGCTCATTGGTTTGGCCCACATAGATGGGCTCGCCCTCGTAGTCATAAAACGCGTAGACGCCCCACTGTGCATCAGCCCAGGCACGACCCTGGTGGTCGCGTTCGGTCAGGAAGCGGGAGAGCTCGTCACGGAAGCGGCGCACCTCGGGGGCTGCCAGCTCACGCTTGGCGGGCTTGGCACCGTGAAGAAGCTCATCCTCACCATCAAAGCCCGGTAGCAGGGTCTCAAGGTCAGACACCGGCGGCTCGCACACTGGGGCGGGCGGTGCGCACCTTACGCACCACCGGCAGCAGGTAGTTCTCGGACAGCCAGCCCACCACCGGGGCAGCCACCGCGTCACCGAAGGCAAAGAAGGCCTGATTATCGCGGGCACCGCTCAGGTCGAAATCGCCGACCCCCATCAGCCGGGCGTACTCGCGCGGGGTCATCCAGCGCACCCGCAGCCGGCCGTTGCCCAACTGCACCACCGCCTGCTTGGAGGAACCCCCGCGGGCCGTGCGCAGGCAGCCGGAGATATCATCCGGACGGACCTCCCAGACCGCCTGCCCGTGCCGGGTTCGGCGATACGCGGTGCGGTGCTTCACACCCGCGGACCCACGCATCTCGGTGATTCGGCTCAGCTGCACCGGCGAGAGCGAGTCGATAAATTTCTGTGTGCGCGTCTCATCCCACCAGCGGGCGTCATCGGCCGGCATCGCCTCGGCCAGCTTGCCAAACCCCTCCACCAGAATGGCCGGAGCCTCGGGGAGTAGGGCCTGATGGGTGGTCAGGGTGGAGTCGCGGAAGAAGCCCTGCAGGTTTTCCGGACGCAGCTCTGGATTGGCACCGGGCACCGACTCGGGCGGGTTCTTGGCCCCCACCACAAACAGCCGCGGACGCGACTGCGGCACAAAGCGGCGCGCATCAATCATCAGGATGTCGATCGAATAGCCCAGCTGGTTGAAGGCACGAATGGCCGCGGTGAGGTCGTCCCCGCCGTTGGAGGTGGCCAGGCCGACCACGTTTTCCAGGACCACGGTGTCCGGAGCCTCGTCTGCGAGCTCCTCCAACAGCCGAATAAAGTGCCAAAACGCGCTCGACTGGGTACCGGCCAGACCGCGGCGGTTTCCGGCCAGCGAAAGATCGGTGCAGGGCGACGACGCCCAGGCCAACGCCGCACCTCGGGGGAGGTCCTCACCGGAGACGTTGCCCACGTCGCCGACCACGTAGGTGTGTGCACCGGTCTCGGCATCCTGCGGGAAGTTCTTGTTATACAGCGCCCACTTATCGGGCTCATAGTCATTGGACCAGGCCACCCGAAAACCGGCATGCTCGAGTCCCACTCGGGCCAGTCCGATGCCGGCAAAAAACTCCAGCACGGAGGGCGAGTGTGACGTGATGGGATGCACATTGGACACCCTCTCAGGGTATCCCGGCCCACCGTCATTTGCCTCGGGGCGCCCCGAGGATCGCGGCGATCGAGTAAACAATGGGTTTCTTTCGCCGCGTCCGGTTCCCCCACACGGGGGTGTTTGGGTAGGTTTGACCCACGGTTATTTCGGGGGGACAACAGCCGGTCATTCCCTTCCCCGGGGTGTGATGTTGGTCACCGCCACAGGCTGGTCCCGCACACGCACCCGTGTGTGCGGCCCCTCGTCCTTCGCACCAGGAGAACAATGTCGCTACTCCCGCGCCACCGGCGCACCCTCACCCTCGCCGCGCTCGCCGGCGTCCTGATGGCACCGCTTGCAGCGCTGCCCGCTCAGGCCGCCCCGGACACGGCCACCATCAACCTGATGAACATCAATGATTTCCACGGACGCATCAACGCGTCCCTGGCGTCGGGTGTTCCCACCGGCACCGTCAACTTTGCCGGCACCGTCGAATCGCTGCGCGCCGGGTTCGCCCCGGACCAGAGCATCCTGCTCTCCGCCGGTGACAACATCGGTGCCAGCGAGTTCGCGTCGGCCACCCAGAAGGATCAGCCCACCATCGATGTGCTGAACACGCTGGGCCTGTCGGCCTCGGCGCTGGGCAACCACGAGTTTGACCTGGGACTTGACGACCTCAAGAACCGCGTGATCAACGGTGGAAACAACGCCGCCTGGGACTACCTGGGCGCCAACGTCTACAAGAAGGGCACCACCGAGCCCGCCTTCGATGAGTACAAGATCATCGAGGCCGACGGTATGCGCGTCGCCGTGATCGGTGCCGTGACCGAGGAAACCCCGACCCTGGTCACCCCCGCGGGTATCAGCAGCCTGGAGTTCGGCGACCCGGTGGACGCCGTCAACCGCGTGGTCACCAAGCTCAAGGCCGACAACGCCGCCGACGTGTTTGTGGCCGAGTACCACGAGGGTGCCTCCGCCGGCACCCCGGATGGTGCCACCCTCGAGCAGGAGATCGCCGCCGGCGGCGTCTTCGCCAAGATTGTGACCCAGACCGATCCGGCCGTGGCCGCGATCTTCACCGGTCACACCCACAAGGAATACGCGTGGATGGCCCCGGTGCCCGGCACGGCCGGCAGCACCCGTCCGATCGTGCAGACCGGCAGCTACGGCGAGCGCATCGGCCAGGTTGTGCTGACCGTGAACCGCGAAACCGGTGCCGTCGAAAGCGCCGACGCCAAGAACGTCGCCCGGGTGAAGACCCCGACCGACGAGCTGATCGCCACCTATCCCCGCGTCGCGACCGTCAATCAGATCGTGACCGCGGCCGTGGCCAAGGCCAACGAGATCGGCAGCCAGGTGGTGGCCACCGCCGCAGCACCGATCACCCGGGCCTTCAACGGTCCGGTGGGCGATGACCGCTCGGCCGAGTCCTCGCTGGGCTCACTGGTCGCCAACTCCCTGCTGGCCTCGCTCTCGACCCCCGAGCGCGGTGCCGCCGAAATCGGCATCGTCAACCCCGGTGGCATGCGCACCGATATCGCCGCCGGCAACGTGACCTACGCGCAGGCCAACGGCGTGCTCCCCTTCGTCAACAACCTCTACACCACGACCCTCACCGGGGCGCAGGTAAAGAAGGTTCTGGAGGAGCAGTGGCAGCGCGATGCCGCGGGTAACGTTCCCTCGCGTCCCTACCTGCAGCTGAGCCTGAGCGACAACGTGCACTACACGTTTGATGCCAACCGCCCCGAGGGTGACCGGATCACCACCATCAGCGTGGCCGGTGCCCCGATCGACCCCGCCCGCGGCTACCGCGTGGGAACCTTCGGCTTCCTGATCACCGGTGGTGACAACTTCCGGGAGTTCAACAACGGCGTCGGTACCCGTGACTCGGGCCTGGTCGACCGCGATGCCTGGATCGACTACCTCCGCGCCCAGGGCACCCTGACCCCGAGCTTCGCCCGCACCGGCGTGCAGGCCCAGGGTCTGCCCACCGAGGCGGTAGAGGCCGGTAAGTCCTTCACCGTGAAGCTGGGCACCCTGGATCGCACCTCGACCGGGTCCCCTGTTTCCACCACCGTGGTGGCCTCGCTGGGCACCACCGCGCTGGGCACCTCGCCCGTCACCGGAACCGGTGGCGACGTGACCGTGGCCCTGCCCGCGGATACCGCCGAGGGCGTTCACACCGTGACCCTGACCTCGCTGGAGTCCAAGACCATGGTGCAGTTCCCGGTCACCGTGACCGCCGCCGCAGTTGTGGTCCCGAGCCCCGAGCCCACCGACCCGGGCACCACGCTTCCCTCGGTCACCCCGGTCGACCCGTCCGCGGTTCCGGTAGTCGCCGCTCCGGGATCGGGCCTGGCAAACACCGGTGCGCAGGTTTCGGCCGTGCTGCCGATCGCCGCGCTTGTGCTGCTGCTGGCCGGTGCCGGTGTGTTTGTGGCCTCGCGTCGTAAGCGCGCACTCGCCGCGGCCACCGCCGAGTCCACCGAATCCTCGGTGAACGACTAGTCGGTACCCCTCACGCCGCCCGTCACCGCTCGGTGGCGGGCGGCGTTTCGTATTCGCTCGGGGTGGGGGCGGGGAGCCAGTCGACCAGCTTGGGCGCGGGTTCGGGCTGCGCGCGTTCGGCCAATGCGGTGGCGGACTTCCGCGCGGCCCGGGGCGTGCGTGCGCTCGCCGTAGCCGAGGCCGCGTCTGCGTGCGCCGCCCCCGGGACGGGCATGCGCGGGGCAGGATCGACGCGGGCCTCCCCCGGGGCGAGCGAATGACGCTCCACCGAGAGCACCGCACCGATCGCCGCCCCCGCGGAGATCAGCGCCGATCCTCCCGTGGACATCAGCGGCAGCGGCACTCCCAACACCGGGAGCAGCCCGACCACCACCGAGATGTTGATGAAGGCCTGGGTGATCAGCCAGGTGAACACACCCCCGGCCACAACCCGACCGAAGGTCCCGCGGGCGCGCGCCAGGATCGCCAGCAGGGCGACCGCGAGCACACAGAACAGGAGCAGGACCAGCACGGTGCCCACCAGGCCGAGTTCCTCCCCCACCACCGCGAACAGGTAGTCGTTATCGGCGGCGGGGAGCCAGCCCCACTTCTCGATCGAGTTGCCCAGGCCGATCCCAAACACCCCGCCATCGGCCAGTGCCCACGTGCCGTGCAACGGCTGCCAGCACAGGCCCAAATACTCCGACTTATCGGTGCGGCAATCCACCTGGAAAAAGTGCACCAGTCGCATCACGCGGTTGGCCTTGATCGCGGTCATCAGCAGGGCCGCGACGATGCCGGACAGCGCCACGATTCCGATCGTGCGTAGGTTGACGTTGGCGAAGACCAGCACCCCGATCATCACGGTCGCCATGACCAGTACGGTGCCCAGGTCACCGCCGATCAGGTTGATGCCCATCGAGAGCGCCGCCACCGGCACCACGGGAATGACCGCGTGCTTCCATCCCTTGAGCAGCCGCTCTTTGGAACCGAGTACCGTGGCCGCCCAGATGATGAAGGCGAACTTCATCACCTCCGAGGGCTGCATCGAGATAAACCCCAGGTGGATCCAGTTGCGGTTACCGCCGGACTCGTAGCCGAGCGGTGTGTAGACGGCGAGCTGAAGCAGCAGCGCCCCGGCCAGACCGATCCAGGCGAACCGGTTCCAGAACCTCGGGGTTGCCCGGCTGGCCAGGAACATCGCGATCAGCGCGAGCGCCGCGACCCCGCCCTGACGCAGTGCCCCGGCAAAGGGATCCCCGGCATTTTCGGCGTCCCCCGGCTGGGAGGCCGACTGCACCATCACCACGCCAAACCCGATGAGGAACAGCACCACCGAGGTCAGCAGCAGTGCCCGGTTTGATACGCCGGCGATCCGGTTCCGCAGCGCCGTGTCGATGCTCAGCATCCGCGCCTGCAGGCGGGACGACGTCTTCACCGCGACGTCGCTTCGCTATACCCGAAGCTTTCGCCTCCGAATGCTCGTCTGTTGCGCTCGCGAACCCGCATGCGATGCCTCCCCTGTGGACCTGTATGTCACATTCCAGCGTAGGTTGGCCGCCCCGGCGACATGCCCGCCCTCAAGAGACTCCCAGTGAGGGATAACCCCTGTGAGGTACGCAAAACCGCCCGTCACCGTGAGGTGACGGGCGGTTGAGGATCGCGGACTACTCGGCGGTCTTGGCCTCGAGCTGGGCGGCTCGGCGGCGTCGACTACTCGGCGGTCTTGGCTTCGAGCTGGGCGCGGGTGGGGACCCGGCCGGCGATTTCATCGATGATGTCGTCGCCGGGGAAGGCGTCCACAAACTCGGCCGAGATCTCGGCGCGGGAGAGCAGTTCCTCCATGCGGCGGCGGCGCGAGCGCGGGATCAGGGTGACCACGGTGCCCTCACGACCGGCACGACCGGTACGGCCGGCACGGTGGGTGTAGGTCTTGTACTCGTCCGGGGCGTCGGCCTGGATCACCAGGTCGATGTCGTCCACGTGGATACCACGGGCGGCGACGTCGGTCGCCACCAGGACATCCACCCGGCCGCTGGTGAGCTGGTGCAGGTTGCGCGTGCGCTTGGCCTGGTTCAGGTCACCGTGCAGGGCGACGGCGAAGACACCGGCATCCTCCAGCTGCTCGGTCAGACGCTCGGCGTAGGCACGGGTCCGCGAGAAGATCACGGTCTTACCGTTGCGGCCGGCGAGCTGCTCCAGGATGCGGTCCTTGTCGCGGTGCTCAACCACCAGGACGCGGTGGTCGATGGTCGAGGATGCCTGGTCCTCACCGGCGACCTCGTGCACGGCCGGGTTCTCCAGGAACTCGTTGACCAGCGCGGCCACACCCTTGTCCAGGGTGGCCGAGAAGAGCAGCTTCTGGCTGTCATCGGCGGTGTTGCGGATGATGCGCTGCACGGGCTCCAGGAAGCCCAGGTCGCACATGTGGTCGGCCTCATCCAGCACCACCACGTTGACCTCGGACAGGTCCAGACGGCCCTGCTCGATCAGGTCCTCGATGCGGCCCGGGGTACCCACTACGATGTCGACGCCGCGCTGCAGCGCACCCACCTGACGGTGCTGGGGAACACCACCGTAAATCTGGGTGGTGAACAGTCCCACGGAGCGGGCGATCGGCTGCACGGTGCGGTCGATCTGGAGGGCCAGCTCACGGGTCGGGGCGAGGATCAGCGCGCGGGGCAGACGACCCGGACGACGGTTCTTTCCGCCACCGTTTTCCATCAGGCGCTCCACCAGGGGGGCACCGAAGGCGATGGTCTTACCGGATCCGGTGCGGCCACGGCCGAGGACGTCGCGGCCCTCGAGGACCACGGGGATGGTTGCGGCCTGGATCGGGAACGGTGCGGCGGCACCGAGCTCGGCCAGGGCGTTGACGATGTTGCCACCAAGACCCAGGTCACCGAAGGTCTTGCCCTCGACGTCCTCGGCCTGGATGGCCTCGGCCTCGAGACGCTCTAGTACGACGTCATCCTGCGGCTGGTAGCCGCCACGACGGGCACCACGGTCGCCGTGCGAGGGGCGCTCGGGACGGTCACCGCGGTCGAAGCGTGCGGGACGCTCGGAACGGTCACCGAACGCAGGACGGGCGGGACGCTCGTCACGGGTGAAACGGGGGCGCTCGTCGCGCTCGCCGCCTCGGGCGGGACGCTCGTCGCGGTTGAAACGCGGGGCACGATCGTCACGCTCGAAACGTGCCGGGCGGCCATCGCGGTCGCCACGACCGGCAGCCGGACGCTCGTCACGATCAAAGCGACGCGGGGCGCGCTCGTCACGGTCAAAACGTGCGGGACGCTCGTCACGGTTGAAACGCGGAGCGCGGTCATCACGCTCGAAACGTGCGGGACGGCCATCGCGGTCGCCACCGCGAGCGGGACGCTCATCGCGGTTGAAACGCGGGGCACGATCGTCACGGTCAAAACGGGCGGGGCGACCATCGCGGTCGCCACGACCGGCGGCCGGACGCTCGTCACGATCAAAGCGACGCGGGGCGCGCTCGTCACGGTCAAAACGTGCGGGACGCTCGTCACGGTTGAAACGGGGGCGCTCGTCACGGTCAAAGCGTGCCGGGCGGCCATCGCGGTCGCCACCGCGAGCGGGACGCTCGTCACGGTTGAAGCGCGGGGCACGATCGTCACGGTCAAAACGGGCGGGACGGCCATCGCGGTCGCCACGACCGGCAGCCGGACGCTCGTCACGGTTGAAACGCGGAGCGCGGTCATCGCGGTCAAAGCGGCGCGGGGCGCGCTCGTCACGGGCACCCGAGCGGGCGGCGCGATCGTCGGCATCCCAACGGTTCTTCTGGCGCGGGGCGTCCTCTACTTCGGGACGGAATCCGCGGTGTCCGGGGCTCCGGCTACCGGCCTTGGGGCCGCCCTTGGCGGGACGCTTGCCGTAGCTGGGATCGTAGTTCTTTGCGGGGCGCTTTCCGCCCACGTGGTTCTTTTTAGGCATAACAAAATTTCCGGGTATTTCAGGCATGAAACAGCGAAGGGCCGCGCGCAGCGGCGCTCTCTCCCCCGGACATCAGTGGGCCGGGGCCGTTCACAACGTGTGAATATGCACACGAGATCCGTGTGCAAAACCGGCCCACCAGACTGACAATTGCTTCGCGGTACCCACCGCGACGTCTAGAGCCGACTTCCTTACAATACGCTAGTTTTTCGGCTCTGTCACCCGTGGCTCGCCACCACGGCGGTTTCCACGGGGGATTCCCGGCCGGGGCTGGACCATTTAGATCACGAGCGTTAGCCTGTGTTCACGGTGTCGGGCCGCAAGGCTCCGACACATCGGAAAAACAGGAGGTACACCATGGGTTTCTTCGCTTTTCTACTTCTGGGGCTGATCGCGGGAGCAATCGCCAAGGCCATCCTGCCCGGTAAGCAAGGGGGCGGCTGGATCGCCACCCTCATCCTGGGTGTCATCGGCGCGATGGTGGGTGGATGGATCGGTTCGCTGCTCTTCAACGCCAAGATCGACGCATTCTGGGATCTGGGCAGCTGGGCACTCGCGATTGTTGGATCGATCGTTGTCCTCCTCATTTATGGCGCCATCACCGGCCGAAAAAAGGCCTAGTCCTCACGGCCCCGGGGTTTTCACCCCGGGGCTGTGATGTTTTGGAAACAATCATGCTTCACACTGGAAAGCATGGGACACAATGCCATTACGGTCTCCATCGAGCGCACGGTCGATCCCGCGCGACTCTCCGAGGCCACCGTCTGGATTCAGGCGGGAATTAATCTTGCAAACAAATATCCGGGTTTCCTCGGCTCCGGCTGGGTACGATCGGGCAGCAGCGAAACCAGCTGGCACATGCTCTATCGCTTCGCCGACGCCCAAACCCTCGACGCCTGGGAGAACTCCCCCGAGCGCCGCTGGTGGCTAGGCACCGGGAGCGAATTCGCTCAGGAGACCCGTACCGAGCGGCGCACCGGAATCGAGGGGTGGTTCGACACCCCGATCGATGCTACCGAGGCCATCCAGCCGGTCATCGTGCCACCGCGCTGGAAGCAGGCGACCAGTATCTGGCTCGGGTTCTTCCCGCTCAACCTGGCCTTCACCCTGATCGCCACGTACCTCATTCCCGGCTGGAATGAGTGGGATGTGTGGCTGCGCGTGCTGGTCAGCACCCTCGTACTCACCCCGATCATGGCCTACTGGGGCCTGCCCACGGTGACCCGCTGGCTGCGCCCCTGGCTTCAAAAGCCTCCGCGCCGCCGCTGATTCCGTTGCGGGACGCGCCCGCATGAGTGCACTCACGGTCTCAGGGTCATCTCATCCTGTGGGGTGACCCTGGATCATCCCGTCAGGGATGTTCTGATGTGGCATCAAAACGTATCGTGGAAGAGTCGAGTGCCCCCGCACTCGTCTCCCCGAACGAATGAGATGTCATGGAGTTTCTGACCGACGCGATCCTCACCATGGCGACGTCTCCGTGGATCTATCTGATCGTCCTGGCGATGGTCCTGATCGACGGATTCTTCCCGCCGGTGCCCGGTGAAGCCGTGCTCGTGGGTGCCACCGCGATTGCGATCAGTGCGGGTTCCCCCAACGTGTGGGTGCTCCTGGTGGCCGGCGCGATCGGCGCGGCCATCGGTGACAACATCGCCTTCCGGATCGGCCGCGCGGTCGGGGTGGAACGCTACGCCTGGATGCGCAAGCCCCGGGTGGTGGCGGCGCTGGACTTCGCCCGCCGCGGACTGGAAAAGCGCGGCACCCTGCTGGTGCTGGGGGGACGCTATATTCCCGTGGGGCGCATCGCGATCAACATGACCGCCGGGGCCACCGGGTTCCCGCCCCGACGCTTTGCCGTGCTCAGCGTGGTGGCCGGTTTTCTCTGGTCGATCCACGCGATCCTGATCGGTGCCCTCGCCGGACACCTGACCCAGGGCAACCCGCTGATCGGGGCGGTGCTGGGCATCGGATTCGCGATCCTGCTGGGCATCATCATCGACACCGTGGGCCGGATCCGCCGGGCGATCATCAAGCGTTCCGCCGCTCGGCGCGGCACCGCGGTGCCCGCACGCCCGATCACCGCGAGTGCCATCCGCGACCGTGAGATTGACGCGCTGACCTACCGCGACCAGGCGGCCGAGCCCACCGAGCCGCCCACCGCAGAGGCAACCCAGACCGAAACCACGGCACGCCCCGCGCGGCCGGGACGACGCGACACCGGAGACTTCACCCCGCTGCGCGGGACGGTATAGACCGCCCACGCACCGATAACCAAAACGCAGAAACGGCGACCCCGCTCGGGGTCGCCGTTTCTGCGTGGGTGGCCGGTGGGGCTAGCCTCGGGTGTCCCGACGACGCAGGATTGATCCGGCCAGGAGCAGCAGGCCCAGCATCAGGGTGCCGCCAATCAGCGGCAGGGCGGGTCCCGTGCCGGCGCCGGTGCGAGGCAGCGGAGCGGGGGCGGTCGGGGCGGTTACCGGGGTTGCCGGGGTGGCCGCACCGGTACCCGGAGTCGTGCCCGGCTGCGCGGCGATCTCGGTGGGCGAGGAGGACGGCGTCGCCGGGGACGAGGTGGCGTCGGTGGGTTCCGGCGAAGACGTGCTGCCCTCCGTCGGCTCCGGAGAGGAGGTGTTGCCCTCCGTGGGCTCGGGGGACGAAGTGTTACCGTCCGTCGGCTCCGGCGAAGAGGTTCCCCCCTCGGTGGGTTCCGGCGAAGACGTGCTGCCCTCCGTCGGCTCCGGCGACGAGGTCGGCCCCTCGGACTCCCCCGGGGTCGGCGTCGGGCTCGGAACTACCTCGTCACACGGGCCCAGCTCAAAGTCGTGCACAAAAACAGCGCGGGTGCCGGAGGGATCGGCAACCCATCCCGGGGTCAGCGTTCCCGTGAAACCGAAGCCGGGGTTGGCGGTGGCGATCAGGGTGTGGCGCTGAACACCGTCCGTCTCGGTGATCGGTCCGGTGGTAATCCGGGCCTCCATATCCTCGAACACCCAGTAATCCAGCCATCCGGTACTGAAGGTTCCATCCTCTTGACACACCGGGGCGGACGGTCTCGGGGTCGGCAGGATCCCGGCGGAGATCAGGCAGCTGGGAGCCTCGAAGGGCACCGTGAGGGTTGCGGTCCCCGCCTCGGCATCCACAACCCAGCCCGCGGTGATCTCACTCGGGAAGACAAAACCGGGCAGCAGGGTCGCGGTGACCGTCACGGTCCCACCGTTCAAGGGCGAACCGGTCTGCTCAAACGTCACGCCGCGCAAACCCTCGGTCGCCAGCTCGAAGCGCGGGACCGTGGGAATGCCCAGCGCCGAACATACGGCCTGGGTGATCGTGGGTGCGGGCAGCGCATCCGCCTCCGCGGTACAGGACACCGCCCCCTGGAAGGTGTGGGTGAACGACGCCTCGGTCGGGCTCAGGCGAACCCAACCCGCGGGGAGCTCCTCGGGGAAGGTGTATCCCTGCTGCAGGGTCGCGCGCACCGCGGCGGTCGCACCGGGCACGATTCGCGTGGGCACCGTATAGCGGACCCCGCTGCCGTTGGTCAGCGGCTCAAACTGCGGACCGGTGGACTCACCGGGGGCCGAACAGGCGAACTCGGTCGCCACCGGGGTCTTCAGCGTGGCCTCGCCCCCGGCCCCACCTCCGAAGTTCTGGGTGTAGGTCTGGCTCGCCTCGAAGCGACGCTCCCCGTTGGGGAAGGGCTGCACGGCGCTGGTGTACACGGCGGTGTTTTCGAAGGTCAGGTCGCCCTGCTCACTGAGCGGCTGGGTCGAGGTCGCAAAGAACACCAGGATCGGCACGCGCCCGGCCGGCACGTTGGTAAAGGTGGCCGAGATGGTGCCGTCGGCGCAGGTCACCGGGGCCACCACATCCGCCGCATTCTGGGCATTTTGGTCACGCAGCTGGGTGGCGATCGGCAGCTCACAGTTGATGACCCAGGGGGCACCGGCTCCGGCTTCGGGCGAGTGATCAGAGTCGCTCAGCGTGATCGAAGCAAACGGTCCCGGTCCACCCACCAGCAGGTACTGCACCCGCGGGACGCCCCCGAGATCCGAGGACCAGGCCTGCTTAGACGGACCGTCGATCCAGGTGGCATCGGGGTTGTGCACCTGCTTGACCGTGACCGAGTGGGTCGCGCGGATGGATCCGTTGACCTTCGTCACGATATCCGCATAGGTTCCCGCGGGCGTCATGATGTTGGCAAACTTCACACCCCAGGATGCCGACCCCGAGATATTGGACATCCCGTCCACCTCGTCGGTGAAGGTGAAGCGGGCGATCGGCCCGGTGCTACCCGAAGCCGGGGTTACGCTGACATCCAGCATCACCCGGTTGGTTTCCCGATTCGGGACCACATAGGTGCTGCGCAGCGACATCAGCCTCGGGTCGAGTTCCACATCGAAGTAGTCGCCCGCCTGGGCGGTGGGGGCGCTGAAACCCACCTGAAGTCGAAACTCAGAGTTGCCGTCGGTGACCGAGGAATCCATGGTCAGCGACTTCACCGCGCCGGGCAGCAGGACCGGTGCCGCCTGCGCACTCTGCGGGGCACCCGCGAAAACGCTCAGGGCACCGGCGACCAGCGCGGTGGCGGCGACGGCCGCAAGACGACGCGTCAGGCCGCCCCGGAGGGCACGAGACATACGGGTGGCCGGCGGGCGGCCAGAAATAAACATCGAGGGGAACTCCCGGGCGTTGATCGCACGGGTCACGGTTTGCCCACGCTGCTGACGGTTCTGGCGCCCCGTGTGGGCGCGCACCATCCAACAGTGTGGCGCACCCGATACCCGGGTGTATGTCCCCCGAACGCGGGTTTTTACGCACCCCGTTCGGGTGTCGCAGGCGCGCACACATCAGCCAATCGGACACGAGCGGCGCACACACTCGGGGCCCCGCACGGTGTGTGCGAGGCCCCGAGTGTGACGAGCGTGGTTAGCCGTTCTGGCCGGCCTTCGCCGCGTCCGCAATGGTCAAACCGGCTTCCGACTTGGCCACGGCCTTCGCCGCGCGCTTCTCGGCACGACGGTCCTTGGCACCCTCGACGAGGTTGTAGAGGCTCGGCAGCACGATCAGGGTCAGCACGGTCGAGGAGAGCAGACCACCAATCACCACGATCGCCAGCGGCTGCGAGATGAACCCGCCGTGCCCGGTGATGCCCAGTGCCATCGGGATCAGCGCGAAGATCGTCGCCAGTGCGGTCATCAGGATCGGACGCAGACGTCTGGCGGCACCGTGCTTGACCGCCTCGGGGACGCTGAGTCCCCGCTCGCGATACTGGTTGACCAGGTCGATCATCACGATCGCGTTGGTCACCACGATACCCACCAGCATCAGCACACCGATCAGCGAGGGCACACCCAGCGGGACGCCGGTTGCCACCTGCAGGCCGATGGCACCGGTGGCCGCGAACGGCACCGAAACCAGCAGCAACAGCGGCTGACGCAGCGAGCGGAAGGTGGCCACCATGACGATGTACACGATCAGGATCGCCGCGAGCATCGCCAGACCCAGCTGGCTAAATGCGGTGCTCTGATCCGAGGCGACACCACCGATCGAGGCGGTTACCCCGTCGGCCAGCTTGGTGTCGGCGAGGAGCTTGGTCACCTGAGAGCTGACGCCACCGATGTCCTCCCCCGCGGGGGTGATGTTGACCGAGGCCGAACGGTCGCCACGGATCGTGGTGATCGTGGCCGGACCATCCACCACCGAGACGGTGGCCAGAGCGTCCAGACGCTGGGGGCCGCCCAGGGTCGGGATGGTCAGGCCCTGCACCTCGGCGAGGGTCTGCGGCGGGTTCTCGCTGGCGAGGTAGATCTTCACGGTGGTTTCATCCAGCGCGATCTGACCGATCTGGCCCGGACGCACTGCCTGAGCCACGATGCTACCCAGCGCAACCTCGGAGAGGCCGACCTTGGCGGCGGCGTCGCGATCCACCTTTACCTGGATGAAGGGGCGCGCCTCGGAGATGGTGTCATCCACCTCGGCGACGCCATCGAGCTTGGCCGCCTTATCGTGCAGCACCTTGGTCGCCTCGGCCAAAGCCTTGGCGCTGGAAGCCTGCACGTCGATCTTGATCACGTTCGAGGCTCCGAAGCCGGAGCTGGCTGCCAGCTTGAGCGTGCCCACATCCTTGAGCTTGTCGAGTTCCTTGCGCACGGTGGCCTGCAGGGCGTCCTGGTCGGCGTTGGCATCGGTGGTGATCGAGTAGCTGATGCTGCCCGATCCGCCGCCGGAGAAGGCGTCGGACAGGGCGCTGCCGCTGGAACCGATCGAGACCTGCACGGTCTCGATGCCCTTGATCTCGCGCAGCTTCTTCTCCACCGTGGAGGCCGCGGTGTCCTGCGCCGAAAGGCTGGCACCCTGCTCCAGGGTCTGCGAGATGTTCAGGGTGTTCTGACCCGAGGATCCCAGGAAGCTGAGCTTCATCAGGGGGGCCAGCGCACCGGTACCGACGAGTACCAGGAGGGCGAGCAGCAGGGTCGTGACCGAGTGCTTGACCGTCCAGGAGATGATCGGCAGATAGCCACGCTGCAGCCAACTGGGGTTGTCCAGCTCGTCGGGCTCGATGCCCTCCCCGGAGGCCGCGCGGCGAGCCCGGCGAGTACGCGGAGCTCCCGGAACCACGGGAATCGACCCGGTTTCCGGCTCGGCATCCTGCTCGAGCGTCGCGGTGGTGGTGAGCGAGGGTTCCAGCACAACCCCGTCGGCCCCGGCATGGGCCGCGTGGGCGGCGTGCGGGACATGCGGCGTGTGTGCGGCCTGGGCCGCGACCGGGACCTCGGTCTCGGTCGCGGTCTCGGTCTCGGGGGGCGCGTTTTCGATAGAAACGGTCTCAACCGAAACATCCTCGGATACATCCGCCGCGACCGCCGAGGTTTCCCCCTCGGCGGCGGTGTGAACGATCGCGATCTCGGTGGTCGCGGGCTCATCACCCGGGTCAGCCTGCACCGCGGGCTCCACACTCGGGTCTGCCTGAACCACGGGCTCCACACCCGAGTCAGCCTGAACCACGGGCTCGGGCTCTTCGACAACGTCGGCGGCCGGAACCACACTCACGGGCGGGGCCGCGGGACCGGCCTCGATCGCCAGCGGGGGCGCGGCCGGGGCGGGAACGGGCTTGGCCTTCTTATCGGCCTTGGCCGGCTTCTCCTTCTTGACCCGGAGGAACCAGAACGCGAGCACCGGCACGATGGTCAGCGCAACCAGCAGCGAGGCCGCCAGTGCGATGGTCACCGTGAGCGCAAACGGTCGGAACAGCTCACCGGTCATGTCACCCACGAAGGCCAGCGGCAAGAACACCGCCACGGTGGTGATGGTCGAGGCGGTGATCGCCCCGGCCACCTCACGCACGGCCACGCCAATCGCACCCAGGCGCGCGGCCGGGGTTTGATCGGGGCTCAGCTGGAGGTGACGCTTAATGTTTTCGATGACCACAATCGAGTCATCCACCACGCGCCCAATCGCGATGGTGAGTGCACCCAGGGTCAGGATGTTCAGGGTGTAGCCGGTGGCCTGCAGCCCGATGAAGGTGATCAGCACCGAGGTGGGGATCGAGATCGCGGTCACCAGGGTCGCGCGCACGTCCATCAGGAACAGCAGGATCACCAGGACGGCAAACACCAGTCCCAGCAGGCCCTCGGTCGCCAGGGACTCGATCGACTGCTCAATGTAGGGGGCCTGGTCGAAGACCACCGAGAGCTTGACGTCGGTGCCCAGCTTCTTTTCCACATCGGGGATCAGGTCGCGTACGGCCTGGGAAACCGCAACCGTGTTGGCGTCCGGGGTCTTAGTGATCGCGATGGTGACGGCGGGTTCACCGTCCACCCGGGAAATCGAGGTCTGCGGGTCCTGGCCGAGCTCGACCTTGGCGACCGAACCGATCGTGTGCACCACACCCTCGGGACTCGGGGTCGCGCCCACCAGCGGGAGCGCGGCGATGTCATCGACACTGCCCAGCTGGGTTCCCGCCTGCACCGAATAGGTCTTATTTGCCTCGGTGATTTCACCGGCCGGGAGCAGCACACCGTTCTGCTTCAGGGTGTCCGAGATGGCGCTGGTGGATACTCCGGCGGCGGCCAGCTGGGCCACATCCGGGGTGATGGTGATGCGCTGGGTCGGGGCACCCACGAGGGAGGCGTCGCGCACACCCTCGACGTTGGTGAAGTCCGGCACGGCCTCGCGGCGCAGCGCGTCGGCGAGCTCGTTGATGTTGGACTTGCCGGTGGCCGCAATCTGGATGACCGGGAGGTCGTCGATGCTCGCCGAGATGACCTGCGGGTCGGTGTTATCCGGCAGGGTCGACTTGATCCGGTTGATCGCCTGGCCGATTTTCTGCTCGGCGGTGGCGAGATCGGTGCCGTACT
The DNA here is from genome assembly GCF_024810155.1 of Mycetocola sp. BIGb0189. NCBI lineage: Bacteria > Bacillati > Actinomycetota > Actinomycetes > Micrococcales > Microbacteriaceae > Mycetocola > Mycetocola sp. BIGb0189. Next base: position 15,903 of record NZ_JANUED010000011.1, on the reverse strand, counting down.
TGAAGGTTGCCGTAACCAGGGAGGAGTTGGTACTCGATGTGGTGGCCGTGGATTCGAGTCCCGGCACCCCCTGAATCGCCGTTTCGATCGGCGTGGAGAGGTCATTATTGACCACCTCCGGTGCCGCACCGGGGTACGCGGTGAACACCACAAGCTGCGGGAACTGCACGCTGGGTGCGAGCTCCTGCTTGAGGCTGGTCATCGCGAGGCCGCCGAAAAGCGCAACCACCACGGTGATCAGCGCGATCAGCGCCCGGTTTTTCAGACTGAGGACGGCGAGCTTATGCACGTTACTCCCTGGGTGTCGGTGTGGGGCGCCCGATACCGGCCTGGTGTCGGTACGCCTCGCCGCCTATTCTCGCATGATCGCGGGCGTTTTCCGTGAACCCCGTCGTTGTCTGCAACACCATCCGCGCCCGAGATCTGGCATCGGGGAGAAAAATTGGTGGTGCCTAGTAGCGTCCGGGCGGCGGCAGTTCCAGATCCGGCGCGGCACGCAGTTCCTCCCAGCTGTCCACCAGGGCGGCCAGCGCGGTCTCGGTGGCCTCGCTGGGGCCCGTGATCGGGATGCGCAGGAAGCGTTCAAAAGCCCCATCCGCGCCGAACCGCGGACCCGCCGAGAGCAGCAGTCCGTGCTGGCGTGCGGTGAGGGTCAGCTTTGAGCTCACCGGGGTGCCCAGGTTGACCCAGAGCGCCAGCCCCCCGTGCACGTGCGGGATCTGCCATTCGGGCACCCGTGCCGCAAGGTAGGCGACGGTGACATCACGCGTGGCCCGAAGCTGGCGTTGGCGCAGCTCAAGGATCTGCGGCATCGCCTTGAAGGCCTCGAGTACGGTGAGCTGTTCGAGGATCGAGGTTCCCAGGTCGCTGCGGGTGCGCGAGGCCACCAGGCGGGTGATCGTGGAGGCTTCGGCGCGAATCCAGCCGAGCCGGATGCCCGCCCAGAGGGTTTTACCCACGGTGCCGACGGTGATGATTTCGGCCCCCGAACGGTTATCCACGGCGAAAGGATGTACCGGTCCGGGACGGTCGATGTCGAGGTCCGCGGTGGTCTCATCGATCAGCAGCACGGTGCCCTGCTTGGCTGCCACTCGGCACAGCCGCTCGCGTAGGTCGCGGGGCATGCTGGCACCGGTGGGATTGTGGAAGTCGGGCATCAGGTAGGCCAGCGCGGGGCTCGTGCGCTCGACCGTGTCGATCAACTCGTCGGCGTCCCAGCCGGTTTCCGCGGTCACCGGAACGGCGACCACCCGGGCACCCAGTGCGCGCATCGTGTCGTGGGCATAGGGATAGCTGGGATGCTCGATCAGGGCGCGATCCCCGCGGGCGAGGAACAGTCGGGTGACCAGGCCGATCGCGTGCTGAGCGCCCAGGGTCACCATGATCTGATCGGGCCGGGTGGGCAGCCCCTGGGCACTGTAGCGGGCGGCGATGGCCGCGCGCAGCTCGGGCAGACCCACCGGATCGGAGTCGGCATCCAGGTAGCGCGGCAGGGCCTCGGCGGCGGCCAGCGCGGCCTCGGGGAGCTGCGGGGCCGCGGGCAGCGAGGCGCGGGCGAGGTCGAGCAGGACCGGACGTCCCCCGGGTTCGCGGGCCAGGGATGCGGGATTGATCCGCGCCACACTCCCCGATCCACGCACCGAGTGCAGCACCGCGCGCTCGCGCAGATCCCGGTAAGCCGAGCTGATCGTCGCCCGGCTGAGCCCAAGCCGCTCGGCCAGGTCGCGTTCGGCGGGCAGCCGGGTGCCCGAGGGGATCCGGCCGTCCAGGATCAGCAGCCGGATGCGGTCGGCCAGGTTGCGATAGGTGGTGCCGGACCCGCGCCAATCCCCCAGCAGGACCACGAGGGTGCGGGCGGCGAGCGCGGGTTCGTTCATGCCCCCATCTTAGGCAGCCGGGGCCGGGTTCAGTCCCTATCCGCGCGGGCATAGGCGTGCGCGCGCTCGGAGACCGCCACCGCATAGTCGTGGGTGTTGTTATAGGCGGCGACCGCGCGACGCCACCCATCGGGATCGCGCAGGTTGGTGCCGGCCGCACACAGGTAGCGGCCCGCGGCGAGCGCCGCATCGTCGATCGAGTGGATGTTGCCCGTGCCATAGCGCCGCCAGGTGTCGGGGATGAACTGCATAGGCCCGACCGCGCGATCCCACACGGTATCCCCGTCCAGGGTGCCGCCGTCGGTATCCGGGATCGCCGCGAATCCGTTGCCATTGAGGGCCGGGCCGATGATCGCCGGGCTCGCGATGCCCGCGGCGGTCAGGCTCGCTCCGTGGATACGCCCGTGATCGCTCTCCACCGCGCCGATCCCCGCGAGGGTGTTCCAGCCCAGACCGCAGCGCGGAGACTCCTCGGCCACCCGTCTAGCCGCCTCGGTGTAGGCGACAAGCGCGCGTTCGGGGATGCCCGTGCGCTCGGAAATCGTGACGATCCAACGAGTGTCCGGCCCGCCGGTGCCCTCGACGGTCACGATCAGCGGTGCTTCTGTGGGTACCGCGGTCCCCACCGGAAGGCTGGTGGACGCGGGTACAGAGGTGGGCGCGGGGGCGTCTTCCTCGGCGCTCGCCGCCGGCCGGTCCCCCAGCGCAAGCGCGGCCATGATCAGGCATCCCACCCCCACGGCACCGATCAGGCTTGCCAGCACCGTGCGGGGTACTGCGGCGCGATGCATGTTCAGGCCCGATAGGTGTCGAGCCGGGCGTCGAGGTCGCGGACCGCGTTGTTGTTGAGGGTGTAGCCCAGGCGTACCTCGTCCTCGATCAGCAGGATCTCCGCCTCGGTGAGGTCCAGGCCGTCCAGCAGCACCCGGTAGCCGTCTTTAAAGGCGCGGGCATCGGGGATCTCGGGGAACAGGTAGAAGCGTCGACCGTCCTCGGTGTCCAGCCCGTAGGAGCGGGCGAAGCGGCGGCCGATCATCTGCCCGCCGGAGAGGTCCCCCAGATACCGGGTGTAGTGGTGGGCGATCAGGTGCGGCAGCGAGTCGGGGCACACGGCGTTGATCCGCGCAACGTATTCGGCGATGTACGGGGTTGCCTCCAGGTGATCGCGCCACCCGGGTCCGAACCAGTACGCCATATCCGCCCGCAGCGCCTCCATCCGACGCAGCTCGGGGAAATCGAAGGGGAAACCGGGGCCGTGCCGCCGCGCATGGGCATCGGTCGCGGCCTCGAGCGCCTCGTACATGAGGTAGTGCTGGGCGACCTGCGCGCCCACGCCGTGCGGGCTCAGCTCGCCATCAAGAAACGCGTCGTAGTAACTCGGTGCGGGATCGGCTATCGGTGCGGGCTGCTCGTGTCCGCCGAAGGACACCGCACGCAGCCGGGCGGACAGGGTGGGGGCGGGGGTGGGGATGGGATCGGTCATGATGCTCCTGAAAGGTGAGGGAAAACGCTGCACGGATCGGGACCCGGAAAACCCGAGCCCCGATCCGTTGGGAGGTGCGGCGCATCAGCAATAACGATGCGTCACACCGGTGTTACTGAGTGGCGTGACGACGACGCAGGAACAGTCCCGCACCGGCGGCCAGCAGCAGGGCCGAGGCGATGCCCGCACCCCAGATGCCGTGAGCACCGGTGTTGCTCAGTTCCTTGGCTCCGGCCGAGGAGCCCGGGGTAGCACCCGGGGTGCTCGGGTGTGCGGCACCGGCGGTCGGGTTGGCCGAGTTCCCCGGGGTGGCGGGGGTGCTCGGGGTGGAGGTGGGGTTCGACGGGTTCGGGCTGGCGGTCGGCTCGGGGCTGGTGGTGGGCTCCGGGCTCGTGGTCGGCTCGGGGCTGGTGGTCGGCTCCGGGTCCACGGCGGCGGCCACCGCGAAGCTCACCACGGTGCCGTGCACCACCGCATCGCCCTGGGTCGCGACCGAGCGGAACTGTGCGCCCTCGGCCACGTCATCGGCGGTCACGGTGATGGTTGCCGAGGCGTCCGCAGCGGCGGCGGCAAACGCGGCGACCCGGGCGGCGGGCTTCACCGGGAAGGCGTGCCAGGTCTTCCCGGCATCGGTGCTGCGCTCCCAGCTCACGACGGGGATCGGGAAGCCCTGGGCGGTCGCGGTCAGGGTGGCCGAGCCGTCCTTGGCGATCGAGTAGACGCCGGTCTTGGCATCGGCGGTGGCACCGGTGATCACCGGGGTCTTGTCCACGGTGACCGGCACCGCGGCACGCTCAAAGCTGACGCTCAGTGCGCGGGCGGCCTTGAACGGGTCGGCGCTGGATCCCGACTGATAGAAGAAGGACGAGATTCCCGGGTTGAGCTTGGACACAAACTCGTTCGGGAACGAACCGGTGTAGGCGCCGCTCCAGGTGCCGGCAACCGTCTGGCCCTCCCAGATCGGGGTGACCGAGAAGGAGGTGACACCATCGGTGTCGGTGGCCGGGGTCGCACCACGGAAGGTGGCGATGGTCAGCCGCTCGGCGGTGTAGTCGATCTGCTCGTCGATCTTGAAGTAGCCGGAGAACTCGGCGTCGATGTAGCCCTCGCCGGCCGCGTTGACGTGCACGCGCGGGTTGGCGAAGTTCCACTGGTTGGCCTCACCGGAGGTGATCCGTGCGGTACCGGTGTACTCGATCACCGTGTTGCCGGCGGGGTCGGTCTTGCCGGTGCCCTTGCTGAAGGTGAACTCACGGTTGGTGTTGTACTGGCGGTCCTCGGCGGTGGCCGGGGACTTGGTGGCCGGGACACTCACGTTGCCGTCTACCGCGATCTTGTCGAACCAGTAGCCAAACGAGTTGTACACGTTGGCGATCGGCCAGTTCAGGACCGCACCATCCAGCGCGATGGATCCGGCATCGGCGGCGGTGATGTCGCCGATCACGCGGGCGGTGTCGACCACCTTATAGGTCGTCGTGCGCTCGGTGGTCGAGGCGGTAAACGCCGCCGCGTCACTCGGGGTGAAGGTTGCGGTGATCGCCCGCGAACCCGCGGCCGCCCACTTCTTGGTGGTCAGGGTCGCGGTTCCGTCGGAAACCGGGGCGCTGCCGAGGCTCACGGTCCCGTCAAAGAACTCCACGGTTCCGGCGGCAGTTGCCGGGGTCACCGCGGCGGAAACCTGACCGTTGGTCCCCAGGAAGTAGCTGGCCGAGGCGTTGGGGTTGGTGACCGGCGGGTTCACGATGGTGGTGGTCGGCGCGGCGGGCACTACCTTCTGGGCGGCGAAGCTCACCGGGGTGAAGGACTCCACCCCCTTGTTGATCTGGCCGTGGGCTCCGATGGTGATGAAGCCGCACTGCACCTCATAGCAGTCGATGGTTTCCTTGCCCACCTGAGAGGTGAACACCGCGCCGGGGATCTGCTGGGTGCCCGACCAGGCACCGGTGGAATCCATCAGGCCCAGGGTTGCGCCGCTCGCGTCGGTGCCGGGGAAGCCCACCAGGCCCTGAAAGGTTCCCGCGCCCTCGGCGTAGTTGAGGGTCTTCCCGGTCGAGCCGCCGTTGCTCGGCGACCAGGAGGCGGGCTTGGTCGCATCCACGGGCTTGATGTAGCCAAACAGGACGTAGGCCCCACCAAACGGCGCGGTTCCGGTGTTGAAGCCGGCCCCACTCAGGGTCACGGTGGTGGGCTTATTGGGATCCAGGCCCTTCGCCGGGCTCACGGTGACCGTGTTGCCACTCTCACCGGTTCCGGTGGCGGTGCCGGTGGGGTTGACATCGGGGTTGCTGGGGATCGCGGCAAAGGCCGGGGTCGCCAGGCTCATACTGAGCAGGGTCGCGGCGGCCACCGAGGCGGTCGCGGTGAGCACACGACGGGGTGTGCGAGTTCTTTCTCGGGTCATCATCGTTCCTTAGTTGTGGGAGGTTGCTGTTTCGGGGGTGGTGCGTCGGAATCGGCGTGCCAGCACGATGCTGAACAGGGCGCCGGAGAGAATCAGGGCGGAGAGGAGCCAGAGCGGACGCTGGTTCTGGTCGAATCCGGTGCCGGCGAGGCCCTGGCCGTCGATGGCCTGGCCCTGCCCGCTCACGGTGTCGGGACGAGCGCCCGCGACCACCGCATTGTCGGCCTCACCGGTGAAGTACACGGGGGTGAACACCTCGACCCCGGCATTGCGCACGCCGTGGGCCCCGATCGTGATCACGCCGCACTGCACGCGGTAGCAGTCGATGGTCTTGCCAAACGCGGTGAACTGGGAGTCGGGGATGGTGAAGGTGCCCGACCAGTTCCCGGCGGCATCCATCCGGCCCTGACGCGCCGAATCGGTGCTGCCCGCGTTGGTGTTCCCGGGGTAGAGCACGAGCCCCTGGAACTCCTCCTCCTGGTGGTAGACGTACTCGAAGCCGGTGCGTCCGCCTCCGGCGGGGCCCCACTGGGTGCCCTTGGCTGGGTCGATCCAGCCGAAGAGAACGTAGGCACCGCCGAAGTCCTTGCTGGTGTCGTATCCCTTCCCGGTGAGGGTGACCTGCTGCTGCTTATCGCCGAGGCTCCAGGCCGGGGAGACGGCCAGGCTGGCACCGGTCGGATTCGTGCCGGTGCTGGTTCCGTAGGGGGCCGCCTTGCCCACCGGCGGGGTCACCAGATCGGGTACGGCGGGGGTGCTGGGCTGCGGGCTCGGGGTGGTCGGCGGGGTCGAGGGGGTCGTGATCGGCGGAACCACCACGGTGCCGCGCTCGGGCCAGCCGGTCTCGTCCTGCCCCTGGAAGTACAGCGGGGTGTAGGCCTCGTTGGCGGCGTTGATCATGCCGTGCGCGCCGAAGGAGAGCACACCACACTGGGCCTCGACGCAGTCCATGGTGGCGTTCGGGTCGAAGAAGGAGGCGAGGGTTTTACCGGGCAGCACGGTGCTGAAGGTCCAGTTGCCCTGCGCATCCATGACCGCGTCGGCCACCGCACCGTTGGCGGTGTTGTGGGCGGCCACGAAGCGCGGGGCACCGTAGTTGAAGTCGCGGCCCACGCCACTCACACCGCCCTTGCTACGCCGCCAGGACTCGGTGTCGGTGGGAGTGGCGAGCTGACCGAAGCCCACGTAGATTCCACCGGTTCCCTCACCGGGGGCGGCGGTGCCCGGATCAAATCCGGTGCCCTGCACGGTGATCGGGGTGTCCCCGTTGGCGTTCAGGGCATATCCCGGGGTGACCGTGATGCGAGCGGCCGATCCGGCGAGCGCCTTGCCCTGGCTCGCCCCGTACGGCCCGGTTTCCGGGGTCGTGGGCGGGGTCGAGGGGGTGGTCGGCGGGGTCGAGGGATCGGGGGTCGGCGGCGTGGACGGGTTCGTGGCGGGCTCGCCCACCTGCACCCGCACGCTTAGCGGATCCACAAAATCGTTGGGGGCCGCATAGGGCGACTCGGCGCCGAAGACCGGCAGGTTGGCCACGGCCTCGGTGGTGAACTTTCCGGGCAGCGCGCGGAGCTCCAGCACGCCGTTGGCGTCGGGCTTCGGGGGCTGAGCCAGCGGGAAGCGAGCGATCGCGAAGCCGGGCTGCGCGGTCTTGTTCTGGTAGGTCTCGCGCATGTTCACGCGCACCGTGGCGGTCTGATTCTCGATCACCAGGCGCACCTGGTCAAAGTGGAACCAGGCCTCGCCGAAGCCCTTCATGTTGAAGGCCCCGCCGAATTCGATATCGGCGGTTCCGGCGACCGCATCCACGGTGCCACTGGTCACGGGGAAGACCGCGGCCTCATCACCGGGCGCGTAGGTCGCCGGCGGACGGGCCTCGACCGAGCCGTTGGTGTGGCCGAAGTTTTCCAGATAGTTGCGGATCGAGGTGCGCACACCCCAGCTCAGGTTGCCCGAGGTCACCCGGTCGCTGGCGGCCGCGGGGGCCGCGGATGGGTTGTCGGGGGCGGGCAGCGCCTGCGCGGTGCCGGTGGCAAACGCGCCGGCGAGCAGGACCGTGCCCAGGGTCAGGGCGATCCCACGCGAGCCGAAGCTCGCTCGGGGGCGCCGGGTAGGACGTAGCATTAGCGTTCCTCCAGGTTGGGTTCTTCGGGTGCTGTGACGTGAGCCGTGCGGACGGCTCGGCGACGGAACCAGACGGTGAAACCGGCCCCGGCGAGGGCGAGCACGGAGGCCGCGAGCACCCCGATCACCAGGACGGATGCGCCATCGGCTCCGGAGTTCTGGGCCGCCGACTCGGGTCGGGGCGAGGCCGACGGGCTGGCGGCGGGGGCGGCAGCCGCGCTGGGCTCGGCCGAGGGTTCCTCGGCGGCAGGTACGGGGGCCTCGCTGGCACCCTCGATCGTGGAGACCGCGGGCACCTCGACCGGAGCGTCCGAGTACGAGACGGTGCCCTCGGCGAAGTTCACCGGGGTAAAGGTCTCGTTATTGGCGTTCCACTGGCCGTGCGCGCCGATCGTGATGATCCCGCACTGCACGGTCCCGCAGTCCACCTGGCGCACCACGTCGTTGCGGTCCTTGGCGGCGAACTTCAGCCCCGGGACGGTGATCGTGGCATTCCAGTTTCCGGCGGCGTCCATCTGGCCGTTGGCCTGGCTCGCCGAGGATCCGCCGGGGAAAGACACCAGCAGCTGTGCTCCCCCGGTCCCCGCGTAGTTATAGGTCACGCCGGTGCTGCCGCCCTGGCTGGGGGCCCACGCGTTGGATCCGGGGGTGGAGACCGCGCCGAAGAACACGTAGATGCCCCCGGGGGCATTGGGCAGCGACTGGAATCCGCGCCCACTCAGGCTCAGCTGGGTGGGCGATTCCAGGGCCGGGCGACCGGACACGCTCACCGAGGAGGCGGCGTGCGCGGGATCTGCGGATACCAGCCCGGCCAGCGCGATAAGTGCGCCGAGCAGCAGCACCGCGGTGCGGCGCAGGACGCGAGGGAACGGGGACACTGTGGTCACGGGGACACTTCCTGATTCGAGTGGGGAACGGATGGAGAAAGAGGGGTGGCACCGGCGGGCGAGCCGGCGCTGTGCCGCGGGCTCTCATCGGTGGGAGACTCGGCACCGTGCCGCGGGCCCTCGTCGGCAAAGCGCACGGGCAGCACGATCAGCTCCCCATCGGGTTCGCGGCTCACCCGGATCGGGTGCTCATAAACCTCACTCAGCAGCTCGGCAGTGAGCACCTCCTCCGGGGTCCCAAAGGCCCGGGAGCGCCCGTCCTGCAGCAGCAGGATGCGGTCGGTGTAGGCGGCGGCCGCGGCCAGATCGTGCAGCACGATCACCACCGCGTTCCCGCGTCGGGCGTACCAGCGCGCGAGCGCAAGCACCTGCTCCTGATAGTTGATGTCCAGGGCGGCGCTGGGCTCATCCAGCAGCAGGATTCCGGCCCGCTGCGCCATCGCCCGGGCCAGGGCCACGCGGGCGCGCTCGCCACCGGAGAGCGAGGTGAACACACGCTCGATAAAACGCATCGTGTCGGTGCGCACCAGCTCCTCGGCCACGATCCGGTTGTTGGTATCGGGATCCAGCATGCCGCGCCAGGGTGCGCGCCCCATCTTGACCACGTCGAGGACAGGGAAGGGGAAGCTCAGCGGATTGGACTGCCGCAGCACCGCGCGGCGCAGAGCCAGCGCCCGCCCACCCCAGGCACCCACCTCGCGTCCGGACACCGTGATCGCACCGCGATAGGTCAGGTCACCCGAGAGCGCCCCGAGCAGGGTGGATTTGCCCGCCCCGTTGGGACCGAGAATGCCCACCACCTCGCCCGCGCGCACGTCGATATCCACCCCGTGCAGGATGTCGTCCCCGCCGCGGCGCACGCTCACGTCCGCCCCGGCGAGCACCACGCTGCCGTATTCGGCGGGCTCGGGCAGACGCAGCTGTCGACCAAACATCATCACACCCACCCCCCGGTGCGACTGCGCGCGCTGCGCAGCAGGTAGAAGAAGAACGGCCCACCCACGAGGGCGGTGAGCATGCCCAGCGGCAGCTCGGCATAGGGGATCGCGGTGCGTGCAAAGGTATCGGCAACCACCAGCAGGAGCGCGCCACCGAGCGCGCTGGCCGGGACCAAGACCCGGTTTCCCGGGCCCATGATCATCCGGATCACGTGCGGCACCACGAGCCCCACAAAACCGACGATCCCGGCGAAGGCCACCGCGACGGCGGTCAAGATCGAGACCACGGCGATCGTGCCGATGCGCAGGCGTTCGATGTTGACCCCCAGGTGTCGGGCCGCATCGTCGCCGAGGGCCAGCAGGTCCAGTTGCGGGGCCAGCATGAACGCGCACAGCAGCCCCAGTACCGAGAGCGGCACGATGACCGCGACCTGCGGCCAGAGGGCCCCGGAGAGGGTACCCATCTGCCAAAACACGATCTGCTCGCGCTGATTGGTGGTCGCCGCGAAGGTCAAAAATGCCAGCACGGCTCCGGCAAACGCGTTGACGGCGATACCGGTCAGGATCAGTGTGATGACCTCCGAGCGTCCGCCCGAGCGCGAAATCGAGTAGACCAGCAGCGCGGTCAGCATCCCGGTGACAAAGGCACCCGCGGGGATCGCCCAGGCGTTGCCCGCCCCGAATCCCAGCACGATCACGGTGCTGGCACCGAGGGCCGCCCCCGCGGACACCCCGACCACCCCGGGATCGGCGAGCGGATTGCCAAACACCCCCTGCATTAGCGCACCGGCGGCGCTGAGCGCGGCCCCCACCAGCACGGCCAGCGCGACCCGAGGGAAGCGTACCTCCCAGAGCGCCGCGTCACCGTTGGGGTGTGCGGGCGGAACCCCGCAGCCGAGACCCATGCGGGCGCAGATTGAGCCGATGACCTCCACCAGCGGTACCTGGAGCTGCCCCAGCGCCGCGGCCACCAGAACCGCGATCAGCAGGCCCGCGCCCAGCGAGACAAACAGCGCCACCACCCGTCCGGCGCGCGGACGCGGCAGCTCGGCGGGTACCTGCGCGCTGGGCAGTAGGGTGCTCAGCACAAGCCCGGCGGCGGGATCGGTGAAGGCGACCGGCTTGTCCTGGATACTCATGCGTGATCCCCGGTGCGATAGATCGCGTGGGCCAGCGCCAGCAGTACCTCCGGGGTACGCGGACCCCAGGTGAACATCTCATAGTCGCTCATGTCGACCACGCGTTCGCGTGCCCCGGCGGGGGTCTGGGCCACACCGGGCACCTTCATCAGTCCCTCGATGCCACCCACGGATTCCAGGCCAAGGGTCAGCATCAGGATCAGGTCGGGCTCAAGTTTCATCAGCCCCTCGGCGGTGAGGGATCCGCTGGTCCAGTTGGCTTCGCGCGCCACATCGATCCCGCCCAGAGCCTCGATCAGGACCCCGGCGATGCCCATCGAGCCATCGGGATTATTGCCGTACATGTAGTACACGCCGGCCTTGCCACGCATGTACAAAAAGACCATCCGTACCCGATCGGCGGCGGCCTGCGGGGCCATCGCCTTGACCTCGGCCAGGGTGTCGGCGAGGCGGCGTTCAAAATCGGCGGTGTAGGTTGTGCCCAGCTCGGGCACACCCAGGGTTGTGGCCACGGCCTGGATCACCGAGCCGATATCGTCCATGTTTTCGGCGGCCTTGAAGAAGACCACGGGGATGCCCGCATTGCGGATCTGCATCTGCACGTCATACGGGCCCACGCTGTAATCGGTGAGGATCAGGGTGGGGTTGAGGTCGAGAATCGACTCGGCATTGAGCGTGTGCTTGTCCATCACCAGCGGCAGGTGCTTGGCCGAGTCAAACCCGGTGGTGATGTCTCGTCCCACCACGTTTTTGCCAAAGCCGAGCCCAAAGACAACCGAGGCCAGGCTGCCGGTGCCGTCGATGGCGATAATCCGGCTGACATCGGTGATCCGCACCTCGACATCGTCCAAACCGGTCACGGTAACCGGCAGCTGCGGTTTCGGATCGGTGGTGATCGGGGTGATGTCACTCGAGGCGAGCAGCGCGGTGTCGGGCCCCTCGAAGAGGCGCGGGCTCTGCGCGGATGCGGCGGAGGTGTGGGCGACATCGGGAGTGTCGCCCACAATAAGCGAGCACGCCGAAAGAGCAAGAATTAGACCGCTAGCCAGCGCAATTCTGAGGATTCGGCCCGCTCCGGGTAGGGAGTTGAGGGGCATGAAAGTTAGGTTAGCGTGACCTTACTGAATTAAACAAGATTTAGTTAAGGCTTACCTAATTAATTCTTCAATCATGCGCTATGGTTATCGCGTTGCCTTCGGTTTCCCGACACCCGACCGAGCACCCTTCCCACCAATCCCTGAGAGAGTCATGCCCCTGCACCGATCGAATCCACCGGCCGCATCGACGCGCGCCGAAACCGCCGCGTTCCGCCGGAGCATCGCGGTGAAACGGGCCCGGTCGCGTCCGGCCGCACTCGGCGTGACCGCGCTCGCCCTGGTGGCCGCGGGGGCGCTGGCCGCGCCGTTTGCGTTCGCACAGGGGCTGGGGCCCGGGTCCGCTCAGGCCGGTGCCCAGAACGGGCGAATCACGGATCTCACGGCAACCACGAAACTCACGGGCTCCCCGGAGTACTCGGCCCCCTCCGATGGCTCGGACCAGCCCGCTGCGATCGCGCCCGAGCTCCTGGCCGGCACCCAGTCGTCGAAAACGAGCGGCACCGCCGACACCATCGAAATCCTGATCACCCTGACCGAAGCCGAACTCCCCGATGCCGCGCTCGGCGATCCGGCCCGCACTAGCGCAGCACTCGAACGCACGGCCACCGCCGATCAGGCACGCGCCGAGAAGGCCCTCGCGGCACTCTCGGGCGAGGGAGTGCGGGTGCTGAACCGGTTCTGGATCAATAATTCGATCCTGGTCCAGGCCCCCAATACCCCGGAGATCCTCGCCCGGCTTGCCGCACTGCCCGGCGCCACCAGCGTGGTCCCCAATTTTGAGGTTTCCCCCTCCGAGTCGTTTACCGCGACCGAGGCCGAGGCACCGGGAATTCCCGCCGTCGCGCCCGCCGGAGCATCAACCGAGACCCCGGGGATCGCGGAGGAATCCGCCCCGGTCACCTACGGCATCAGCCAGATCGAGGCGGACCGGGTCTGGAAGGACTTCGGGGTGACCGGTGCCGGCGTGCGCGTCGCGGTCCTCGACACCGGCGTGGATGCCACCCACCCGGACATCGCCGGCAAGCTCGCCGGCGGCAACCTCAACGACCCCACCTTCCCCGGCGGATGGATCGCCTATGATCGCTCCGGCACGCCCATCCGCACGGTCCCCTCGGATCCCGGATCCCACGGCACCCACGTCTCGGGAACCGTCGTGGGCGGGGCCGCCTCACGCACCCAGATCGGCGTGGCCCCGGGCGCAACCCTGATGGTTGGCAACGTGCTGAGCGGGGCCGGCGGTGGCTCGTTTGCCAAGATCCTGGCCGGCATGCAGTGGGCGATGGCCCCCTACGACGGCGACGGGAAACCCGCGGGCCGCGCCGCCGACGTGGTGAACATGTCGCTGGGATCAAACGGATACGATGCCTCGTTTATCGCCCCGGTGCAGGCACTGCGCAAGGCCGGGATCTTCCCGGCCATCGCGATCGGCAACGCCCCCTGCGGGGCGACCGGAACCTCCTCCCCCGGGAACATCTTCGAGACCTTCGCGGTGGGCATGACCGGACCCGACAACGTCGTGGATCCCGGCTCCTGCGGGGCCGTGACCGACTGGCCTGCCGAGATCACCGCCGCCCAGGGCTGGCCCCAGGCGTTTGTGAAGCCCAACGCCTCGGCACCGGGAACCCGCGTGTTTTCGGCGATGCCCGGCGGCAAGTGGGGCGATTCCACCGGCACCTCGATGGCGACCCCGCACGTGGCCGGAGCCGTTGCCCTGCTGCGCTCGGCCCAGGCCGGGCTGAGCGTGGACCAGATCGCCGCCGCGCTGGAAAACACCTCCTACTTTGACGACCGCTACGGCAGTGCGCGTCCGAATCCCCGGTTCGGTGCCGGACGGATCAACGTGTTTGCGGCCCTCAATGCGCTGCGCCAGTCCTCCGGGGTAAACGGGGTGGTCACCTCCGAGAAGGGCGTCCCGATCGAGGGTGCCACGGTCTCCCACGGGGAGCGCGGCGAAACCTGGACCACCGACGCCCAGGGCCGGTTCACCGCGCACCTGGTGCCGGGCACCTACACCCTGACCGCCACCAAGCTGGGCCACACCCCGGCGAGTAAAACGGTGACCGTGACCGCGCAGTCCATGCAGAACCTGACCCTCGCGCTGCCCACCATCACCGTGGGCGAGCTGCGCGGGACGGTGCTCTCCCACATGGATGGCACACCGATCGTCGGGGCCAGCGTCGGAGTACGCGGCATCCCGCAGCACACGCAGACCGATGCCCGCGGTACCTTCGCCTTCGCCGGGCTGCCGCCGGGTGAGTATCAGGTGCAGGTTCAGGCCGAGGGTTTTGCCGGGGTGCTCTCCCCCGCCGCGGCAGTAAGTGCGGCCTCACGCACCACCATCGACTTTCGGCTGGCACCGCTCCCGCGCGTCCTGGTCCTCGGCGATAGCGGTGGACAGACCACGGCGATGCTTTCGGCCGGTGACCTCATGGCCACCCGCGCCACCGCGCTCCCCACAGATTTCGATGCCACCCGCTATGACGTGGTGGTGTGGGACGCCCCCGAGGCCGTGGATGCCACAAGACTCACCGCGTTCATCACCCAAACCGATGCGGCCGGGACCGGCGTGCTCTGGCTGGATAACGGTTCCAGCCCGCAGGCGGGCATCAACCAGCTGAGCACCCTGCGCGGCAATCCGGCGGTGCGCGAGCGCGCCGACGACGAGGCGCTGGCGAGCACCGGCTATCGACTGCTGGCCGATCACCCGATCTTCACCACCAACTTTGCCGCGGGCGAGGCACCGGGCGTGGGTTCGGTAGTGGTGCATGATTCCACCTCGACCTATAAGGATCACGCCTGGTTCGAAGGCTTCACCGGCACCCGGGTGAGCATCCTGGCCGAGACCGTGACCACGGTCGGGACCGGGAAGGATGCGGTCACGACCGCACGCGGCACGGGGATCGCCGTGGATGAACGCGCCCACAACCGACACGTGCTGATGGCACTCAACGGCACCTCCGCGGGCCTGGACAGCCGCAACTGGTCGGGCAGCGATACCCGGATCTTCCGCAACGCGGTGTCCTGGGCCGCACCGGCGGGCGCGCAGGCACCCGCGCCCGCGATCACCGGGCCGGTACGGATCGAGGAGCCCGGCGGACCCGGCACCCCCGAGGGACCGGGCACCCCCGGAACTCCGGGGACTCCGGGCCAGCCTGGCACTCCGGGCACTCCGGGGCAGCCGGGTGGTTCCGGGACCCCCGACAGCTCCGGTCCCGAAACCGCGCCGTCCGCCCTCGCTCCGCGCGCGGTCGCCGCTCCCCCACAGAAGAGTGCCCCCAAGCCCGAGCGCGCACCGGAGGCACCGGCCGCACCGCTGGATGAGTCCAACCGCGGCGGGCTCGAAGCCACCCTGACCGACGGAGTCCTGGCGATCACCGTGCCCGGTGCCAAGCCGGGTGACTGGTACTTCCTCTACGTGTACCCCTCGGCCACCGCGGTGGACTGGGTCCGCGTGGGTGATGCAGGCACGCTCGGGCTCAATCTCAGCCGCCTGCCCGGCGGCGAGTATCGGTTTGCGGTACTGAATACCGCCGGGGCGCTGGTGGGCTGGGTTCCGGTATCGATCCCCAAGGCTTTGGCCGCGGCCCCCGATGCCGCCCCGGCTCCCGTCCAGACCGAGGATCCCGATGTGGTCACCCTGGGCGAAAACCTGACCCCGATTACCCCGGGCTTCAGCCTGAGCCCGCTTGAACAACTCCTTTTGCTCGGCGCCGGTGGACTCCTCCTCGCCACCGCCGCCCTGCTTATTTTCGGTCCACGTCGACGCGCAATTGCTCCCGCGGACGTGCCGAACGTTCCCGCCGCCTAGGCAGGCTGGGAACCGCGGTGGGGGGGGGGGGGGGGGGGCCCCCCCCCCCCCCCCCGGGGCCCCCCCCGGGGCGGCCCCCCCCCGTTTGGGCGGTTTGAGGGCCCCCCCCCGCGCGGCGGACCCCCCCCGGGGGCCCCCCAAAAACCCCCCCC
>NZ_JANUED010000010.1:0-142515 GCF_024810155.1 Mycetocola sp. BIGb0189 | reverse complement strand
GCACGCCGCCCCGCCCCCCGCCCGCCCCTTCCACCCCCGGGGGGGGGCCGGCCCCCCCCCCCCCCCCAACACCCCGCGCGGCGCCCCCCCAACCCCCCCCCCGCCCCCGCCGCTGTGTGTATGGCTCGGGTGAGGTCTTCCGGGCCTCCGGCGGTCTTCCGGCCCGGAGAACACCTTTTTGATCCCGTCTCGAACGGAGATTATTCAGCGCTGTTTGCTTGAATCGCGTAGCGAATCCAGAAATCTGCCAGGGCAAAAACTACGAGGATCACGAGGGCCGTCGTCCCCGAGATCCACTGCGGAAATATCGTGAGAATCGCCACCAGCGCTGCGGCGATAATGATCACATCGAGAAAGGCGGACGCCTGAGCCTTGAGCGAGCTGTCTCGTTCTCTGCCTTCCGCAGCTCCGGTGCCAAGCCTGCGTTCACGAAGCCTCTTAATCCCAAATCCCACCGCGGCGCTGGAGCCGACGATGGCGGCCACGATGAACGTCAGGGCCGGCGATTGATTGTCGGGCCCCCAGATGGAAAAAGCCGCCGCGAGCGCGGCAGAATACAGCGCGATTGCCGCCACCGTGGTCGCCACCTTGATACCTGTTTTCACTCTGCTCACCCCTCTGATGTGAAGTAAGCGTCACAGACTCCCGTGACCCGCGCAAGAGCTGCCGGCCATTGGATTTCAGTGTGTGGCAACAAAACGGCGGCCCCGGATCATCGATCCGGGGCCGCCGCTGTGTGCGCGGGTGTTACGCCTGCAGCCAGATGGTGGCATCGCCGGGCAGGATGTTTCCGGTGATGGTGGTGCTGGCCAGCAGCACGGGCAGTTCAGCCAGCTCGGCCGGGATTTCCCAGTCGGTGGTGGCGGTGTTGCCGAGCACGATGACGTCTCCGTTGCGGAAACCGATCACGGTGTCGGGCAGGTCCTCGACCCAGGTGACCGAGCCCAGACCCAGATCCAGACGCTTACGCAGTTCCAGGGCGGTGGTGTACATGGTCAGGGTCGAGCCTGCTACACCCTGCTGGGCGGCGCGGGAGTAGTCGTCCCAGTCGTCGGGCTGGGGCAGCCAGGCCTCGCCGGTGGTGTTGAAGCCGTAGGCGGTGGTGCCGGGCTCCCAGGGCAGCGGGACGCGGCAGCCGTCACGGCCGTAACGCTCACCGTTGGTGCGGAACCAGGTGGGGTCCTGACGGGCCTCATCGGGCAGGTTGATGACCTCGGGCAGGCCGAGCTCCTCACCCTGATACATGTAGGCACCACCGGGCAGCGCGAGCATGAACGCGCTCGCGGCGCGGGCGCGCTGCAGGCCGACCTCGCGCATCGGCTGGCCGGGGCTCTTGGGGCCGATGCCGTGCCCCTGCGGGTTCTCGGCGGTCAGCGCCAGACGCGAGGCGTGACGCACCACGTCGTGGTTCGAGAGCACCCAGGTCGCCGGGGCACCCACGGCGCCGAAGGCTTCCAGCGACTCGTCGATCACGGGGCGCAGGGCCTGGGCATCCCAGGCGGTCTCCAGGTAGGGGAAGTTGAACGCCTGGTGCATTTCGTCCGGGCGCACCCACTTGGCCATCTTGCTCAGCGGGTTGATCCACGCCTCGGCGGCCAGTACACGGTCGCCCTCGTACTCGGCGAGCACCTTGTGCCAGTCACGGTAGATCTCGTGCACGCCCTCCTGGCCCCAGTAGGGAACCTCGAAGTCGTCGCCACCCATCGATCCACCGCCGGGGTTCGGGGTGTAGTCGGGCAGGCCCTCGGCCTTGATCATGCCGTGGGCCACGTCCACGCGGAAGCCGTCGACGCCGCGGTCCAGCCAGAACCGCAGCACGCCGCGGAACATCTCGCGCACCTCGGGGTTGGTCCAGTCGAAGTCGGGCTGGGTCGAGTCAAACAGGTGCAGGAACCACTCGCCGGGGGTGCCGTCGGGGTTGGTGGTGCGGGTCCAGGCGGGGCCGCCGAACACGGATTCCCAGTTGTTCGGGGGCAGCTCGCCGTTTTCGCCCTTGCCGTCGCGGAAGAGGTAGCGGGCGCGCTCGGGGGAGCCGGGGGCCGCGGCCAGGGCCTCGATGAACCACTCGTGGGTGTCCGAGGAGTGGTTGGGGACGAGGTCCACGATGACCTTGATGCCGCGCTGGTGGGCGCTGGCAAGCATCGCGTCGAAGTCGTCGATGGTGCCAAACAGCGGGTCCACGGACATGTAGTCGGTCACGTCATAGCCGGCATCCTTCTGCGGGCTGCGCATGAACGGGGAGAGCCAGACGGCGTCGACGCCGAGGTTCTCCAGAGCGTCCATGCGGGAGGCGATACCGGCGAGGTCGCCGACGCCGTCGCCGTTCGCATCGGCGAAGGAGCGCGGGTAGATCTGGTAAATAACGGCGCTGCGCCACCACTCGGGAGCGGTGGTGTCGCCTGCGGCAGAGAAGGCGGTGGGCTGAGTCATGCCGTTACTCTAGGGCACTTCGACAAAATATGGAAACGCTTGCTGAAACTAGCGAAAGGTGTGTCGCGTACTTTACATATCGCCAGGAATCATGGGCTTTGCGTGGCGACAGGATCTGGGATATACATGTAAACGCTTGCACTATTTGCGGTGAAGCGCGGTAGCTCCACGCAACGAACGAAAGGTACACCAATGAAGGTGACTAAGAAGCGCGTCCTCCTTACCGGGGCCGCCCTGACCGCCCTGGCCCTCGGGCTGAGCGGCTGCTCGGCATCCACCGAATCCTCCGACGCCGGTTCGTCCAAGAACACGCTGACCGTGTGGGTGGACGCCGACCGTGCTCCGGTCCTCAAGGAGGCCGCCGCCGAATTCGAGAAGAGCTCGGGTGTGCACGTGAAGCTCGTGCAGAAGGACTTCGGTTCGATCCTCGACCAGTTCATCGCCCAGGTTCCCAGCGGCAAGGGCCCCGACATCACCATCGGTGCCCACGACTGGATCGGTAACTTCGTTCAGAACGGCGTCATCCAGCCCGTGGAGCTCGGCGACAAGGCCGCCGGCTTCGAGAAGATCGCCACCGACGCGGTCACCTATCAGGGCAAGACCTACGCGGTTCCCTACTCGATCGAGAACATCGCGCTGCTGCGCAACACCGCCCTGGCCCCCACCGCACCGACCACCTACGACGAGATGGTTGCGATGGGCAAGGCCGCCGGAAGCGCCAACCCGTTCCTCGTGCAGCTCGGCCCGCAGGCAGACCCGTACCACCTGTACCCGTTCCAGAGCTCGTTCGACAACCCGGTCTTCGGGCGTAACGCCGACGGCTCCTACAACGCCGACGACCTGACCATCGGCAACGAGGGTGGCACCCGCTTCGCGAACTGGCTTGCCGAGCAGGGCAAGGAGGGCAACCTCAACATTTCGATCACCGCCGACATCGCCAAGGAGAAGTTCAACTCCGGCCAGTCGCCGTTCATGATCACCGGACCGTGGAACGTGCCGGACGCCGAGAAGGCCGGCATCAAGCTGGCCGTGGACCCCATCCCCTCCGCCGGTGGCGCTCCCGCGCAGCCGTTCGTGGGTGTGCAGGGCTTCTTCATCTCCTCCAAGACCGCCAACCCGCTGGCAGCCAACGAGTTCCTGACCAACTACCTGGCCACCGAAAAGGTGCAGACCGCGCTGTTTGAAAAGGGCGGACGTGCCCCGGCGCTGAAGGCCTCCTTCGACGCCGCCTCCTCGAACCCGATCGTCAAGGCGTTTGGTGACGTGGGCCGCAACGGTGTCCCGATGCCCTCGGTGCCCGCCATGGGTAAGGTCTGGCAGTTCTGGGGTGTGACCCAGGCCGCCATCATCTCCGGCGAGGGCGACCCGTCCACGCTGTGGACCAAGATGACCGCGGATATCGCCGCCGCAATCAAGGGTTAGTCCGGCAGTCCACCGGGCCGAGAAACAGGAAAACAATGAGTTCACGTACCCCCTCACCCCAGACCCGAGCGCGCCGCTCGCGCGGTGCCGCGCGGCTGGCCAACATGGCCGGGGGATCGCTCGGGGCGATTCTGGTAAAGATCGTCCTTCTCGGCCTGGTGGATGCCCTCGGCATCTTTGCGCTGTTCA
This sequence comes from Mycetocola sp. BIGb0189, assembly GCF_024810155.1. Classification (NCBI taxonomy): domain Bacteria; kingdom Bacillati; phylum Actinomycetota; class Actinomycetes; order Micrococcales; family Microbacteriaceae; genus Mycetocola; species Mycetocola sp. BIGb0189. Next base: position 138,474 of record NZ_JANUED010000010.1, on the reverse strand, counting down.
TGCTGGCCACCCAGCACAACTGGATCGTGTTTGCGATCGTGGCAGCGGCGCTGATCGCCATCAACTACATCTACTTCTCCAAGCGCACGCTGGCGATGAAGTACCTCACCCCCGGCTTGATCTTCCTCCTGGTGTTCCAGGTATTTGTGATCGGCTACACCGGCTACATCTCCTTCACCAACTACGGTTCGGGCCACAACTCGACCAAGGAGGACGCGGTCACCGCGCTGATGCAGTCGGCGCAGGAGCGGGTGCCGGACTCGGCCACCTACGCGCTGACCGTGGTGCGCGACGGGGGAGACTTCGGTTTCCTGGTCACCGACCCGAAGGGTGAGGTGTCCTACGGTACCGCCGAGCACCCGCTCGAGCGGGTGACCAACGCCACCATGACCGGCGACAAGGCCACCGGCCTGCCCGGCAAGGAGGCCCTGAACTTTACCGACATCGTGGACAACCAGAAGGCCATCGTGGACCTTCAGGTTCCGGTGTCCAGCGATCCCAACGACGGTGCCCTGCGCACCCCGGACGGATCAAGCGCCTTCCTCTACCTCTCCAGCCTGCGCTATGACGCGCACGCCGACACGATGACCGACACCAAGACCGGTACCGTCTACTCGGACACCGGGGTGGGTGCCTTCGCCGATCCGGCGGGCAAGCAGCTCAAGCCCGGCTGGTCGATCGGGGTGGGCTTTGACAACTACGTCAAGGCCATCACCGATGACGGCATCCGGGGCCCGCTGATCGGCGTGACCATCTGGACCTTCGTCTTCGCCCTGCTCTCGGTGCTTACCACGTTCGCACTCGGCCTGTTCCTCGCCATCGTCTTCAACGACATGCGGATGAAGGGGCGCGCGTTCTACCGCGTGCTGATCATCCTGCCCTACGCGTTCCCCTCGTTCCTGGGCGCGCTGGTGTGGGCGGGACTGCTGAACCGCGACTTCGGATTTATCAACCTGGAACTCTTTGGCGGGGCGCATATTCCGTGGCTCACGGATGCGCTCCTGGGTAAGATCAGCATCCTGTTTGTGAACCTCTGGCTGGGCTTCCCCTACATGTTCCTGGTGTGTATGGGCGCGCTGCAATCCATCCCCGATGACGTGCAGGAAGCCGCCAAGATGGACGGCGCCAACCCGTTCCAGATCTTCAAGAAGATCAAGCTTCCGCTGCTGCTGGTGTCGGTGGCCCCGCTGCTGATCTCCTCGTTTGCCTTCAACTTCAACAACTTCAACCTGGTGTACATGCTCACCGGGGGAGGCCCGCGCGATGCGTCCGCGTCGATCAACGTGGGTGGCACCGACATCCTGATCTCGATGGTCTACAAGGTCGCGTTTGTTGGAGCCGACCGTGACTACGGTCTGGCCAGCGCCTTCTCGATCCTGATCTTTATCGTGGTCGCGATCATCGCGATCGTGAGCTTCCGTCAAACCAAGGCCCTGGAGGAGCTGAACTAATGAGCGCACCCACCCTCACCCCGTCCACTCCCTCCACCCGGGCCCGGGACCGCCGCGGTTTCAAGGCGCGGCGCTGGTTCCTGGCCACCGGCTGGCGTCACCTGGTCGGCTGGATCATGATCGTGTTCTCGGTCTTCCCGCTGCTGTATGTGCTGTCCGCGTCGCTCAACCCCGGCGGAACCCTGCTGAGCTCCAACGGTCTGTTTTCGACCATCGGATTCGACAGCTACACCAAGCTGTTCAACTCGCCCCAGCAGCCCTATGCCGCCTGGTTTGGAAACACGCTGTTTATCGGCCTGATCACCGCCGCCGGCACCGTGTTCCTCGGAGCCCTGGCCGCCTACTGCTTCAGCCGGATGCGCTTTGCCGGCCGCCGCGTGGGCCTGCTGACCCTGCTGGTGGTGCAGATCTTCCCGCAGCTCCTCGCCGTGGTCGCGATCTTCCTGCTGCTCACCGGGATCGGTGACATCTTCCCGGCCCTGGGCCTGGACAACCAGGTTGCGCTGATCATGGTGTACCTCGGCGGCGCGCTGGGTGTGAACACCTACCTGATGTACGGCTTCTTTAACACCGTTCCGGCGGCGATCGACGAGGCGGCCAAGCTGGACGGTGCGAGCCACGCCCGCATCTTCTTCACCATCATCCTGCGCCTGGTCGCCCCGATCCTCGCGGTTGTGGGTTTGCTGGCCTTCATCGCCACCACCAACGACTTCGTGATCGCCAGCGTTGTGCTGGTGAGCCCGGAGAAGCAGACCCTCGCCGTGGGTCTGTACCAGTTTGTCTCGCAGGAGTTCTCCTCGAACTGGAGCGTATTCGCCGCCGGTGCCGTGCTCGCGGCCCTCCCGGTGATGGCACTGTTCCTCTTCCTGCAGAAGTACATCGTCGGCGGACTGACCGCCGGCGCGGTGAAGTAAGACACACCACCACACCATCCCGCGGCCTTTCGGCGCGCGCCAACAGGGGATCGCTACACTGGAACAACTTCATTTGAACACCCCGCCGCGCCTAGAAAGGACCGGGATGGTTGGTATTGACGAGGTCGCCGAGCGTGCTCGGGTGTCCACCGCCACCGTCTCACGTGCCCTGAGCGGACGTGGGTATGTGGCCGAGGGCACCCGCGCCCGGGTCCACGAGGCCGCGCGCGAGCTCGGTTACGTGGTTTCGGCCGGGGCCTCGGCCCTCGCCTCCGGACGCACCCGCAACGTCGGGGTCGTGGTGCCCTTCCTCAGCCACTGGTTCTTCGCGGCCGTGGTTGAGGGGGCGCAGTCGGCGCTTCAGGAGCACGGCTACGACCTGACCCTCTACAACCTCTCCGGAGGAGCGGATGCCCGCGCCCGGGTGTTTGACGATCTCCTGCTGCGTCAGCGGGTCGACGCGGTGCTGGCCATCGGTCTGGAACTCACCCCCGAGGAGGCCGGACGCCTGCACTCGCTGCGCAAGCCCGTGGTGGGCCTCGGTGGTCCGCTGCCGGGGGTACCCGCGCTGGGTATTGACGACCGGGCGGCCGTGCGTTTGGCCACCGACCACCTGATCAGCCTGGGGCATGAGCGCATCGGATACATCGGTGGTTCGGCGGACTTCGACCTCGACTTCCACCTGCCCACGATGCGTCAGCTGGGCTATCGGGACGCGCTGACCGAGGCGGGTATCGAGATCGATCCGAAGATCGAACGCGGTGCCGACTTCACCCTGCGCGGCGGAAACGACGCGGCCAAGCAGCTGCTCGGAGCACCCCGTAACCGGCCCACGGCGATCGTTGCGGCATCGGATGTGATGGCGATCGGCGCGATCCTCGCCGCCCGCGAGCTGGGACTGAACATCCCCTCCGACCTCTCGGTGACCGGCCTCGACGGTATTCCCGACGGGGAATTCTTTGGGCTGACCACGGTCGCCCAGTACCCGGCCGAGCAGGGGCGTCACGTGGCGCAGCTGCTGATCGACCGCCTGGCCGGTCTGGTCGAGGATGAGGCCACCTCCTCCGACTCGAGTGTCCCGCCCGTGGAAGGCACGGTGCCCGCCGCTACCCTGCTCGCCGCCGGGCCCGCGCTGGCCCGGGAACTCCCGGTCGAGCTGATCGTGCGCGAGTCCACCGCGCGTCCGCGCCCCTGATCTCGATCCGATTTCCCGTTTCCGGCCGGGTAACCGAGAATTGAGGGAGTGCGCCGTTTCGATGCCTCCGAGCCCTCGAAGCACAGCGTGCGTGTCCCATCCGCGCAATCCGGAAGAAAGACCGCAGCCCCGATGACTTCCCCGCTTCAGGACCCCACCGAGAGTGCCGCTTCGGCACCCACATCCACGGTGGTGATGACGGAGGACGAGGCGCCCACGAAGCGCAAGAAGCTGCGCGATGTGATTCTGGCCCCGGGGGACCCCAAGCTTGGCCAGGTCATGCGCCGTCCGCGCTGGATCGGCGTGCTGATTCTGGCTCTGGCCATCGCCGCGGCCTTTGCCGCGCTGGGACAGTGGCAGCTTGCCCGCGCGGTGGCGGTGGACCCCAGCCAGGCCGGACCCACCGAACACATGGTTCCGCTGACCCAGGTGATCGGCCCGACCGAGCCGATCCACGACGTGCTCGTGGGCCAGCAGGTGTCGGTTTCGGGAGAGTTTGTTCCCGGCGACTATGTGGTTCTGGGCGGTCGTCTCAACGGTGACACCAAGGGGTTCTGGGTTACCGGGCACCTGGTGGTTGCCGGAGAGAAGCCCGCCTCGCTCGCGGTGGCGCTGGGCTGGACCAAGTCTCAGGACCAGGCGAACACCGTCGCCGAGCGGCTCAACGCGGAGGCCGCGAGCCCGGTAGATCTGACCGGCCGTCTGGTGCCCGCTCAGGGACCGCTGGTTCCCGACGCCAAGACCCCCGACGCGTTCCTGCTGACCGAGATGTCGGTGGCCTCGCTGATCAACGTGTGGGCCGGCCCCGCCGGAGACGTCTACCTGCCCTACTTCCTCTCCTTTGAGGCACCGGACGGGCTGACCAAGATCGACGCCCCCAAACCCGAGATCGAATTCGAACTCAACTGGCTCAACATCTTCTACGCGATCGAGTGGGCGGTCTTCGCCGGATTCGCCGTGTTCCTCTGGTACCGCCTGACCCGCGACGCCTGGGAGAAGGAAGTGGATGAGGCGGCCGAAAAGCGCGGCGACCCCTCGCCTTTTGAGTAGCGAGCGGTGACGTAGACTAGAGTCATGCCTCTCCAGCCGCGCGAACGCGATCTTCCCAAGATTCCCGGAGCCCTCCGTTTCTACCAGATCACCTCGGTGATCACGGGTGTCCTGCTCCTGCTCCTGTGCGGCGAGGTGCTGCTCAAGGTGTACTACGGTCTCGAAATCGAGATGGGTGGTGCCTTCGGCTTCCTGGCCTTCGTACCCGCCGGGACCGTGCTGGCGATCAACATTTCGCTGGGTCTGCTGATCGTGCACGGCTGGTTCTACGTGGTGTACCTGCTGTCGATCTTCCGCATCTGGTCGCTCATGCGCTGGAACATCGGCTGGCTGCTGCTGATGGCCCTCGGTGGCGTGATTCCGTTCCTGTCCTTCTTCCTGGAGGTTCGGATCGTCCGCAAGGCCCGCACACAGATTTCCTCGCGCATCGGCGCGAATACCCCCAACGCTCACCAAGCAGAAGTGGAGCCTTCCCATTAGCGAGCAGTCCCTGGAGAACCGTCCGGTTCTCGTTGTAGATTTTGGTGCGCAGTATGCGCAGCTGATCGCCCGTCGGGTTCGGGAGGCCGGAGTCTACTCCGAGCTGGTCCCGCACTCGATCACCGCCGCAGAGGTGGCCGCCAAGAACCCGGCCGGCCTCGTTCTGTCCGGTGGCCCGTCCAGCGTGTACGAAGAGGGTGCGCCCGGGTTTGACCCGGCGATCTTCGAGCTGGGTGTGCCGACCTTCGGCATTTGCTACGGCTTCCAGGTCATGGCTACCGCCCTCGGCGGCGAGGTAGCCAAGACCGGTTCGCGCGAGTATGGTTCGACCGCCGTCGCGATCGAGGACGAGGGTGTGCTGCTGGGCGACCAGCCCGCCGCCCAGACCGTCTGGATGAGCCACGGTGACTCGGTGTCCCGTGCCCCCGAGGGCTTCGAGGTTCTCGCCTCGACCGAGGGCACCCCGGTTGCCGCCTTCGCCAACGATGAGCGAAAGCTCTACGGCGTGCAGTGGCACCCCGAGGTCAAGCACTCCGAGTACGGTCAGGACCTCCTGGTCAACTTCCTGCACAAGGCCGCCGGGATCCCCGGTGACTGGAACTCCGGCAACGTGATTGCCGAGCAGGTTGCCAAGATCCAGGCTCAGGTTGGTACCGGCAAGGTCATCTGTGGCCTCTCCGGTGGTGTCGACTCGGCCGTTGCTGCCGCGATCGTGCACAAGGCCGTCGGCGACCAGCTGGTCTGCGTGTTTGTGGACCACGGTCTGCTGCGCCAGGACGAGCGTCGCCAGGTTGAGGAAGACTACGTCAAGGCCACCGGTGTGCGCCTGGTCACCATCGACGCCGTCGAGCAGTTCGAGAGCGCCCTCGCCGGTGTGACCGACCCCGAGACCAAGCGCAAGATCATCGGTCGCGAGTTCATCCGCACCTTCGAGAAGGCTCAGGCCGACCTCATCGCCGAGTCCCGCGAGCAGGATGGCGACCCCATCCGCTTCCTGGTGCAGGGCACCCTGTACCCGGACGTCGTGGAGTCCGGTGGCGGTACCGGTACCGCCAACATCAAGAGCCACCACAACGTGGGTGGACTGCCCGAGGACCTGACCTTCGAGCTGGTTGAGCCGCTGCGCGCTCTGTTCAAGGACGAGGTGCGTGCCATCGGTCGCGAGCTGGGTCTGCCCGAGGTCATCGTGGGCCGCCAGCCCTTCCCCGGCCCCGGCCTGGGAATCCGCATCGTCGGTGAGGTGACCCGCGAGCGTCTGGACCTGCTGCGCAAGGCCGACGCCATCGTGCGTGCCGAGCTGACCGAGGCCGGCCTCGACCAGGAAATCTGGCAGTGCCCGGTTGTGCTGCTCGCCGATGTCCGCTCCGTGGGCGTCCAGGGCGATGGCCGTACCTACGGTCACCCGATCGTGCTGCGTCCGGTGAGCTCCGAGGACGCCATGACGGCCGACTGGACCCGCCTGCCCTACGACGTTCTGGCGAAGATCTCCAACCGAATCACCAACGAGGTTGAGGGTGTTAACCGCGTTGTTCTCGACGTCACCAGCAAGCCGCCGGGGACCATCGAGTGGGAGTAATCCCAGCCTGACTGTGGCCGCGCTCCCTGGGGAGCGCGGCCACAGTCGTTTGGGGCGGATGTTACAGGCGGACGATGTGGCGCCCGCGCTGGCCGGGTGCCAGACCCGCGGCCACCGTGGCCGAAGCTTCGTCGAGGGAGACCACCCCGGCGATGCGGGCCGGGAGTTCACCGGCGGCGGCCCGGGCGAGGATGCTGCGCAGGCTGGCAGCGTCGGCCTCCATGATCACCGCGGAGACGGCGATGTCGCGCTCGGCGGCGGGTTCGGATCCCGGGTGCACACCCACATAGGCGCCGCCGTCGCGAACCACGGCCAGGGCCGGGGCCCCGAGGTTTGCCGCATCGAACACCGCATCGAAGTCGCCCTCGAGCGCTTCGATTAGGCGGGCACCGCGACCCTCGACAAATTCGCGGTCACCCGAGCGAGCGAGACCAGTCACGGTGAAGCCCAGGTCGCGGGCGAGGTCCAGAGCGAAGCCGCCCACCAGGCCCGCAGCCCCGGTGATCAGGATCGAGCCCCGAGCCGGGCCGAGCAGCGCGAGTGCCTGCTCGGCGGTCAGCGCGCTCATCGAGATGATCGCCGCATGCTCGGGGTCCAGGCCCGCGGGAATGTGGGCGATGGCGTTCGTCGGGACCGCGAGAACCTCGGCGATCGAGCCGACCTCCTTGTCGAAGGTGTCCACGACCCCGGCCACCAGGTCGCCGGGGGCGAACCCCGAGCCGTCGGCGGCCGCGGTCACGGTGCCCACGAAGTCCCAGCCGAGGCCCACGGTGTCGCGCTTGATGTAGCCCAGCTCGTGATAGACGCCCTGGGCCACCTGATGATCGCCGCCGTCCACTGCGGCATAGCGGACCTTGATCACGACGTCGCCGTCCGCCAGGGTCGGCTCGGGAAACTCGCTGATCTGAATGGCCTGGGGCGGGGTGACGGTGAGTGCACGCATGGAAATACCCTTCGTTGAATTGACGTTAGTTCCAGTATCGAGTTGAGGATCCCGGCGCATAAGTAGGCACTATTTAGTGCCTACGGCACCCCGGGGTGAGGAGGAAGGGCCACTCATGGCGACCATGTCGGCACGGCAGCGACGCGAGGCCGAACGGGCAGAGTTCGAGGAGTTTTTTGAGGGATGTCCGAGCCGGCTTACCCTGGCCCGGCTCGGGGATAAGTGGGTCGCGGTGACGCTGATCACCCTCGCCGAGGGGCCCAAGCGTCGCGGGGAGTTGGCACGGGCCATCGCCACCGCGAGCCAGAAGATGCTGACCCAAACCCTGCGCACGCTCGAACGGGATGGGCTGATCTGCCGCAGCGTGGAGGCCACGGTTCCGGTGACCGTCACCTACGCCCTCACCGCCCGCGGCCACTCGCTGGTGGAGGCGCTGGACAGCGTGGTCGAGTGGGCGACCGTGCACGTGCCGGGGATCGAGGCCGACCGGCAGGAGTATGACCGGCTGAGCATCGAGGAGTAGCGCGGCGGGGTCGTTTGCCTGCCGTTTACCCTGCGGTACCCGCGGTGTTACCCCGGCGGGTGAGGATCATCTGGGGCATCCAACGGATGTGCCCTCCCTCCCCGAATCGAAAGAGTCCCGTGCAGCCAGAAACCCGCAGCCGAGCCGTGCCCCGGCTCCGCGTGAAGCACCTCCTCGCTACCGGCGCCGCCGCGATGATGATCGCCGCGCCGCTTGCCCTGCCCACGATCGCCAACGCCGAACCGGCACCGGTGCTCACCTCCCCGTCCGAACTGCTGGCCGCCAAGACCGATGATCTGGTGGACCTCCGCATTGGCGACATTCGCCCCACCCAGCCCTCGGTCGGATTCGATGAGGTCTACTACAAGGTGGGGCGCTACACGATGGGCAAGGATGCCCTGAACAAGGGCCTCGGCGACTGGTGTGAGGCCAACGGTCAGGGGGATGTCGCCTCGGCGCAGCCCGGTGCCACCATCGATAACGCCGCATCCTTCACCTGCACCATCCCGCTCGGTCAGGAAACCGCCGACAGCCTGGCCGCGATGAAAACCGTGGTGATCGGACCCGGTGGCGTGCCCTACCTCACCGACGGCCATCACACCCTGACCTCGTTTGCCGAGACCCCCGGTGCGGGCCTGAACACCCCGCTGCGCCTGCGCGTGATGGGGAACCTCTCGAACCTGAGCGAGACCGATTTCTGGGCGAAGATGCAAGAAAACGGCTGGACCTGGCTCAAGGATGTCAACGGCAAGACGATCACCCCGCAGCAGCTGCCCAAGAGCGTCGGCCTGAAGAACTTCCAGGACGATCCGGCCCGCAGCCTGCTCTACTTCACCCGCGACATCGGCTACACCGCCGGTACGATTCCGTTCCAGGAGTTCATCTGGGGCGACTGGCTGCGCACCAGCGGCGTGGACCTCAGCGGCTGGAACCCCACCAGCGCCGAGAGCACCCTGGCGATCGTCAAGACCATCAGCGAGGCCCAGGTTGCCGCGGGCCAGGACACCGTGATCGCCGGTGGATACACCGGTAAGCAGCTCGGTACCCTGAAGAAGTGGAACGACGGCAAGGCCGTGGACAAGGGCGAATTTGCCAAGCTGTCCAAGCCGTTCTCGGACGACAAGCCGGGCAAGATCGCCTACGCGATGGCGTATAAGGCCACCCTGCCGGTGCTCACCGCCCCGGCCACCCCCGCGGCGCCCTCGGTTACCGCATCGGGTACCACCGCGACCATTTCGTGGCAGGCACCGGCCGACGGTGGCAGCCCGATCACCGGGTACCGCGTGCAGCTGAGCGGCGATGACCAGCCCGCCCGGGCCCCGATTGAGGTGGCCGGAACCGAACTGAGCGTAACCGTCCCGAACCTGATTCCGGGCACCTACACGGCCACCGTGACCGCGGTGAACGCGATCGGTGCCTCGGCGACCTCACCGGTTTCGGCCGCGGTCACCATCGCCCAGCCGACCAACCCCGGCGACGTGCACGGCAAACTGGCGATCTCGGGCGACCTGCGTCCGGGTGCCACCGTAAAGGTCTCCGGCACCGGCTTCGCCCCGAACGTCGAGGGTTTTGCCCTGGAGCTGCACTCGGCCCCGGTGCGCCTGGCGACCGTGACCACGGATGCCAACGGTGCCTTCGCCGAGTCGGTCACCATCCCCGCGGATGCCCCGGCCGGTGCCCACCGCATCGTGGTGCTGTGGAACGGTGCCGAGGTTTCGGGATCGGATGTCACGGTGCAGCCCGCGGTCGACCCCACCCCCACCCCGGACCCCGGTACCACCGCCCCGAGCACCCCCACCCCCGGGACCCAGGCTCCGGGTTCGTCGGCCACCGCGCAGCCGGGTGCCACTCACCCGGCGGCAAACGCCGGGTCGTCCCTGCCGCAGACCGGTGCGGGTGACCTGCCCACCGCGACGCTGCTGATCGCCCTGCTGCTTGGCACCGGCGTACTGGCCGCGGGCATCGCCCACAAGCGCTCCGCCCAGTAACACCCCTCAAGAATCCGCCGGTCCCGCCTCGGGGCCGGCGGATTCTTGCGTGCGCGGTTCTTCTGTTCCGGCTACACAAAAGCGGCCGCCTCCCGGAGGAGACGGCCGCTGTGTGGTGAAAACTAGTTGCTGCGGAAGATCGCGATCAGACGCAGGATCTCGGTGTACAGCCAGATCACGGTGACCATGATGCCGAAAGCACCGGCCCAGGCGTAAACCTTGGGGGCACGGTTCTGCACGCCACGCTGGATCGAGTCGAAGTCGAGCACCAGCGAGTAGGCGGCCATGATGACCACCAGGACACCGAGGACGGCACCGATCGGGATTCCGGTGTTACCGATCGGCATGCTGTTCAGGCCGAAGCCGGTGGAGACAACGCCGGTCATCACCAGGACCATGTTGATCAGCGAGTAGACCAGGTAACCCACCATGGCGATCATGAAGATCTTGGTGGCCTTCTTGGACGCACGGATCTTGCCGCTGGCAAACAGCGCCAGGGTCACACCGATCACCGAGAGGGTCGCGATCAGGGCCTGCATCACGATGCCGGGCCACTGAGCCTCGAAGAACCCGGAGAGGGCACCAACGAAGATTCCCTGCACACCGGCATAGGCCAGAACCAGCGGGGCGGAGGGCAGCTTCTTGAAGATGTTGACCATGGCCAGGACAAAACCGATGATCATGGCCGGAACCATGAGGGCCGGAACGTTCCAGCCGATGACGGCACCCACGACGAGGATCGCGAAGGAGATACCGGTCTTGACGACGGTGTCCTCAACGGTCATCCGGTCGCTGGCATCCACCGCACCAACGGGCTGGTTGTACAGGTGCTGCAGCTGTTCGGCGCTCATCTGTGCCTGGGTGCCGGCCTGCGCCTGCGCACCACCGTTGTTGAACGCGGGGTTTCTGAATGCGGGGTTGTTGCTCGCCATGCGGGGGTCCTGCTCTCGGTTTCTCAATCGGGCGCGGTGGGCTGTGTCGTGGCTGTTTCGTTCGGGGTATGTGCGCCCGTAACCCCTATAATCTACCGGAATTCGCTGGGAGGCGCCTGCCCAATTATGAAGTGATGGTAAACGGGGGCGCGTGTTCACCATCGGCGTAGCGGTCGGGGTTAGTCTGGGGGCATGAGCGAGCTTCCAAACCCCGTCGTCATTGGCCACCGCGGTGCAAGCGGATACCGTCCCGAGCACAGCGAGGAGGCGTACCGGCTGGCGTTTGAGCTGGGCGCCGACCTGGTGGAGCCCGACCTCGTGGTGAGCCGCGACGGCGTGCTCGTTCTGCGTCACGAGAACAACATCACCGACACCACCGATATCGCCGACCGGCCCGAGTTTGCAGAGTATAAAACGGTCAAGACCGTGGATGGTATCCGCCACGAGGGCTGGTTCACCGAGGACCTCACCTGGGCGCAGATCGCCACCCTTAAGTGCCGCGAACGTCTGCCCGAGCTGCGTCACGACAGCGTGCTTTTTAACGACCGCTCACGGGTGCTGTGCCTCGCGGACCTAATCGCGCTGATCGGCGAGGAGGAGCAGAACCACGGCCGTCCCCTCGGCATGGTCGCCGAAATCAAGCACTCGGCATACTTTGCCAGCCAGGGCTTCACCATGAACGACCTGTTCCTGCAGCAGCTCACCGGCTGGGGCGAACGGGCGCTGATCGTGGAGAGCTTCGAGCTGTCCGCCCTGACCGACCTGCGTGAGCGCGGTCTCAACGCCAAGTTCGTCTATCTGATCGACGAGGAGGGATCGCCGGCCGATGAGGTCGCCGCCCTCGGCGAAGACGCCCGCACCTACGCCTCCTATGCGACCCCCGAGGCACTGGCCAGCTTTGCGCCGGCCGTCAACGGGGTGAGCCTGGCCAAGTCATTCCTGCTGGATGAGCTGGGGTCCGCCCGGGTCGCCGCCGCCCACGCCGCGGGCCTGCTGGTGTACACCTGGACGCTGCGCCCGGAAAACGCCTTCCTCATTCCCGAAAACCGCGGCCACGGGGACGACGCTCATCACGGAGACTGGCGAACCGAGTACCGCCAGATCCTGGAAACCGGTGTAGACGGTGTCTTTGCCGATCAGCCCGACCTCGCCTATGAGGCGCGCGCCGAGTTCTGGGCGCACCACCGCGAGGGCTAATCGCGACCCGGATCCCGGCCCCGGGTGTCCCGCCGCACGCTGTCGGCGGCGCGGCCTAGACTGGGAGCACCATGGTGCAGCCTTCCGAATCCTCCACGTCCGCCAACGAGCCCGCGGTCGTCCGTATCGCCCCGCCCGGAACCGGGCCGGGGTTCGAAACCGGTGCTTCCCAGCGCTCGGTGCAGTCCGGGCGTTCGATGCAGTTCGGACAGGATCTGCCCGAGGGGGAGGACCCCACCACGCACGGCCTGAACCCGCAGCAGCTGGAGGCCGTGACCTATCGCGGTCCGGCGCTGCTGATCGTGGCCGGTGCCGGCTCGGGTAAGACCCGGGTACTCACTCAGCGCATCGCCGGACTTATCCGCAACCGCGAGGCCTGGCCGAGCCAGATCCTGGCGATCACCTTCACCAATAAGGCGGCCGCCGAGATGCGTGAGCGCGTCGAGGAGCAGCTGGGTGGCGCGGCCGAGGGCATGTGGATCTCCACCTTCCACTCGGCGTGTGTACGCATTCTGCGCCGCGAGGCCGAGCACTTCGGGTTCAAAAAGAACTTCACCATCTACGACTCCTCGGACACCAAGGTGCTGATTAAGCGCCTGATCAAGGAGCTGCAGGCCGACGTTCTCGGGCTTACCCCGGGCAACGTCGCCAGCAAGATCAGCAAGCTCAAGAACGAACTCACCGACGTGGACGCCTACGCGCGCAACGCGAACCTTAGCGATCCCACCGAGCGCATGTTTGTGGAGCTGTTCCGTCGCTACACGCTTGAGCTGGCGCGCGCCAACTCCTTCGACTTTGACGACCTGATCGGTCAGACCGTCTACCTGTTCCGGGCGTTCCCGCACGTGGCGGCCACCTATCAGAAGCGCTTCCGGCACATCCTGGTGGATGAGTACCAGGACACCAACCACGCGCAGTACTCGCTCATCCGCGAGCTGACCCGCGCGCCCGAACCCGAGCCCGACGACTACCTGCTGGGGGCCGGTCCCGGCGGAGTCGAGCCAGCCTCACTCACCGTGGTGGGAGACTCGGACCAGTCGATCTATGCCTTCCGCGGCGCGGACATTCGCAACATCACCGAGTTTGAGCGCGACTTCCCCGGTGCCAAGGTGGTGCTGCTGGAACAGAACTATCGCTCGACCCAGAACATCCTCTCGGCCGCCAACGCGGTCATCTCGAACAACTTCGATCGCAAGGATAAGAAGCTGTGGTCCGCCGACGGTGCCGGCGAGAAGATCGTCGGGTTCACCGGCTATTCGGGTCACGATGAGGCGCAGTTTGTGGCCGATGAGATCGAGAAGCTGCACTCCGAGGGCATGTCCTATGCCGACATGGCTGTGTTCTACCGCACCAACGCGCAGACCCGTGCGCTCGAGGAAATCTTCATCCGTTCGGCGCTGCCCTACCGGGTCATGGGTGGCACGAAGTTCTACGACCGCGCCGAGATTCGAGACTCCTTCGGTTACCTGGTGTCGGTTGTTAACCCCGATGATCAGCTGGCCCTGCGCCGCATCCTGAACACCCCCAAGCGCGGTATCGGTCCGGCCACCGAAACCCAGCTGGCGACCTTTGCCGAGACCAACGGTCTGAGCTTCCGCGACGCCATGCGTAACGTCGAGGGTCTGGGACTCGGACCCAAGGTCACCGGTTCGATCCGCGCCCTCTCCGACCTGCTCGATGAGGCCGCGGAACTCGCGGACACAGGCGTGGTGGCCGACGTGCTGACCCTGCTGGTCACCCGCAGCGGACTGCTGGAAACCCTGCGTAACTCCCGCGATCCCCAGGACGAGGCCCGCGCCGAGAATATCGAGGAGCTCCAGGCGGTGACCAAGGAGTTTGAGAAAAACAACCCCGACGGCACCCTGATCGACTTCCTCACCGAGGTATCGCTGGTCGCCGCGGCCGACGATCTGGACGACACCTCCGGCACCGTCTCGCTGATGACCCTGCACACCGCCAAGGGCCTCGAGTATGAGGCCGTGTTCCTCACCGGGATTGAGGAGGACCTGCTCCCGCACAAGATGTCGGCGAACGAGCCCGGCGGCCCCGCCGAGGAGCGACGCCTGTTCTACGTGGGCATCACCCGTGCTCGCAAGCGCCTGTTCCTCTCGCTGGCGATGACCCGCGCGCAGTTCGGTGAGACCGCCGTGGCGATGCCCTCGCGCTACCTGCAGGAGATCCCGGCCAAGCTGATCGAGTGGCGGCAGTCACCGGGCATGGTCAACTCGCGGGGCGGACAGCAGTCGCGTGCGCTCAACTCCACCGGTCGCCGCGGGTTCTCCAACGGACGTGGCGGATACGGTGGCGGCTCGGAGCAGCCTCCGGCCCTGCCCCGCCCGGAGAAGAAGGCCTGGCCCAACCAGGTCACCAACCAGGTGCGCGACAACTCGATGCTTGAGCTGGTTCCCGGCGACCGCATCCGCCACGTCGACTTCGGCGACGGCCGCGTACAGCAGGTCACCGGCGAGGGGGCCAAGCGCATCGCCCATGTGCTGTTCGAGGCCGCGGGTGCCAAGAAGCTGCTGATCAAGATCGCGCCGATCGAAAAGATCTAACCGTGCCGCCGGTGGCGTCCCTCAGAGGCCACCGGCGCCCACCCCGTGCGACCTACGCATGAGGTGGGCGAGGCGATGCCCTCGAACGGTCGTTTTGCGACGAACCTAGGTGCTTTTTGCGACGAGTTTCGCACGATATTGGGCGATTTTCGGCTTCACTGATCTCACGGCGAACGTCGCCGAAGAGGTCAAGGGAGATTCTCATGAAAATACTCACGGCGGCCCTGGTGGGAACTGCGATCGCATTGACAGCCCTCCCCGCGCCGGCCCTCGCACAAGCCGAAACTCGGCAGTCGGCAGCCACGTGCGATTTCACTCGGTCAATGTGGAGCGCATCCAATCAGACGTGTCGACTGGTCCAGCACGTTTCCTATACGCTCTCCGGCGACAAACTGGCACGTAAGGTTGGGCCCGGTCAGGTTTCGCGACAGATCATGTGCTGGGTGGATGCTCAGGGCTCCGGGGTGAATTGGTGGAAATAACCCCGCGCGGTACAACCGTTGGTGGGTGGCCGCGAAACGAGGGGCGCGGCACAGGCCGAAGCCTTCGTGTCGGCGGCGGACTGCTTATGCTGTGCCTCATCCTGTCGGCGACGGGATGTACAACGGGAAATCCTCCGGACACCGCTCGAAGCAGCTCCGCGATACCCGAGTTTTCTGGGCCGTGGGCAGACGGGTTCCGCTCGGGATATGAAAATGCCAGGAGTGAGATCGAGCGCAAGATCCTCGCCACCGGGACGATCACCGAGCAGCAGCTTGTTGAATCTCGCGAACCACTCGTCACCTGCCTGGCCTCCAGGGATGTCACGATCAGCTTTGACTCCACCGGCGGATCCACCCTGACCTCGACGCGCACGTCGCAATCTTCACCCGAGCGAACACAGATTTATAACGAGTGTGTCGATAAGACCGGTACGGAGGTCGACTTTCTTTACTGGCAGATGAAGCGTAACCCCGACAATCTCGACGAGTTTACGATTGTGGCTCAGTGCCTCGTGGATAAGAAAAAGGTTGATCCCGGATACGGGGCCACGGACTACAGGCGTGATTTCGACTCCCACTCGTTTCCGTTTTCGGCCACCGATATCGAGGCGGGCGAATGTCAATCCAATCCGCTCGGTGTGACGTATTGATGCGCACATCCTCGGCGGCCGACAGCCCGGATAGACGGTGGAAATCGCGGGGATGGCTTCGCCCAACCACCATTATTCTCGTGGCACTGGTCCTGGTGTGTGGAGGCGCGGTCGCCGGTGCGCTGGCAACGGCGAGCACGGTTCCGGAGTCACTGCGTCCGGCGAATGCCGTCACTCAGGCGATAGTGAGCGAGCGCAGTTTTGATGATTCCCGGGCCGTCGAACTGCGCATCTCCGGGGGAGCGCAGCGAGCCCTGCGTGCGCCCATCACCGGCAGGGTTACCGCCCTGGCCTGCACACCCGGCACCGAGATTGCGCGTGGCAGCGCGCCGTTTTCTATTAACGGGGTTCCGGCGCTCGCCCTTGGCGGCCCACAACCGCCCTGGCGGGATCTGGTTGCGGGAGATGCCGGAACCGATGTGAGCGCGCTTCGTGCCGAGCTGCGCAGTCTCGGATTCACGGTTCCCGAGCAGGGCCGCGTCGATGCGAGGTTACTGACGGCCATGAATTCCTTGCTCACCAAGGCCGGGGTAACCCCCGCGGATGAATCGGTCATCGCTCAGGCCAACATCGCCTGGATTTCGCCGGGTCCGGCGGGAATCACCGGGTGCCCGCTGGGAACCGGCGAACAGGTAGAGGAGGGGCGCACCCTGATCGCGCTGGCCGATAATCTGTCCGCCGTCACCCTCAGTACACTTCCCGAAAATCCCGTGGAGGGTGCCCGGGTGGTTGAGGTCAACGGGCAGCGCTATCCGATCGATGAAGACACCGGTGCGGTGACCGACCCCGAAGCGCAGGCGGCAATCATCGCCGGGGAGCGGGTTTCCGCCGAACACAGTACCGAGGCCGGTGCCACTCGCACACTGGGGGCCCGCTACATTCTGGTCGAGCCGGTGACCGCCTGGGTGACCGCGCCGTCGGCGCTGTACAACATCGAGGGGGCAGCCGCGTGCGTGGCCGCCGGCCGGCAGACCTATCGGGTCAGCCTGCTCGGTTCGCAGCTTGGACAGACGTTCATTCGGTTCGCCGAGGGATTCACCCCACCCGCGGCGCTTGATCTCAACCCGAACGCGGCGCGCGCATGCGCGTGATCCTGGAGAACGTAGGCCATGCCTTCCCCGGCGGTGCTCCGCTGTTTAGCGGGCTGACCCGAGAACTTCTGCCCCACCATGTCTACGCGCTTTCGGGACCGTCCGGATCGGGCAAGAGTACCCTGCTGAGTATCCTGGCGGGCTGGGAGCAGCCCACGCACGGCCGCGTGCTGCGCGAGGGGGTGCGGCGTACCGGCTGGGTCTTCCAGAATCCGCACGGGGTGGCCAAACGGGATGCCCTGGATCACGTGGTGCTGCCGCTGATCGCCCGGGGATACTCCCGCCGAGAGGCCGAGGAAATCGCCCGAGAGTATCTGGACCGTTTCGGCCTCGGCGCGGTGGCCGATCGCCCATTTGGTGCGCTCTCCGGTGGGGAGGCCCAACGGCTCATGCTTGCGCGGGGGATGGCCGCGGGCCCCGAACTCTTTCTGGTGGATGAGCCCACCGCGCAGCTGGATCGGGTCACCGCGGACACCGTTAATGCGACCCTCGGCGTCCTGTCTCAGACCGGTGGCATCGTGGTGGTGGCCACCCACGATGCCGCGACGCGCGACGCCTGCACCGACCTGCTCGATCTGAGCGTCCCCGGATGAGGGCGCGACCTCGCCACCCGGCTAGAACACACCCTCACATCACGGCGAGCACCCGTGGGAGTGGCCTGCGTCCCGGCGCACTCATCGGAGAGATTCTGCGCGATGTTCGCACCGGAACATCCCGCGCCCTGCTGTTTACAGTGCTGTGCGCGACGCTGCTGATGGGACTGTGCCTGGCCGAGATCAGTACCGTATCCCGGGTGTTGAACGACGCGGATTCCTACCGTCGATCCGGTGCCTCGACCCTGATGTTTCAGGCACCTGGTCAGATCGACGCAATCCGGTGCGAAGCGCTGGTCGGACTCCCCAACGTGAACCAGGCCGGAGCCGTGCGCGAGAACCCGGTCGGGGTGAACCCGGCCGCGCTGCCCGGACACTCGATCCCCCAGCGCGACGCCAGCGAGGGCTTTATCCGGCTGATCACCTCCACCGGTTCCGCACCCATCGCCGTACCCGGGGCCGGGGTGGTCATCTCGGACCAGGTTGCGGAGGCGCTGGGACGCTATGGCGGCGATAG
This sequence comes from Mycetocola sp. BIGb0189, assembly GCF_024810155.1. Taxonomy (NCBI): domain Bacteria; kingdom Bacillati; phylum Actinomycetota; class Actinomycetes; order Micrococcales; family Microbacteriaceae; genus Mycetocola; species Mycetocola sp. BIGb0189. Next base: position 120,337 of record NZ_JANUED010000010.1, on the reverse strand, counting down.
CATCGTGGCCGGTGTCGGATCGATTCCGGTGCGCGCCGTGTTCCCCTATCCCGATGATGGGCGCAAACCCGGCCTGGGCTATACGGTGCTGTCTCCGGTTCCCGTCGATCGCCAGCCCTTTGATGAGTGTTGGATTGAGGTGTGGCCGCAGACCGAGGCCGTTGCCGCCCAGCTGCGTTCGACGCTGCTGGGTGACGGAGATGCGCAGACGCGCCCGCAACTGAGCCAACTGAATTCCCGGCCTGGGCAAACCTTTCCCGGAGCCGATGCGTTCGGCGGACGGCTCACCACCGCTGCGGTACCGGCCGGGGCGCTCGCCGGACTGGTCATCGGATTTGTGATGGTGCGTATCCGCAGGCTCGAACTCGCCTCGGCGCGCCACAGTGGGATATCACCGGGCGCTCAAGCCCTGATCCTGCTGGGGGAGGCTCTGGTTCCGGCGGCGGTAGCGGTGTTGATCGCGCTGACCGCGACCCTGGTCCTGACCGGGCTGTCCGGGATCCCGGATCCGAGCGCACTGCGGGGGCTGGCGGTGAGAATCTGCGTGGTCTTTGTGCCCGCCGTGGTGCTCGGGGTGATCGCCGGTGCGCTCACCACCCGGGAAAGGCAGCTGTTCCGTTATTTCAAATCACGATCGTAGCCCTCTCAATACCGTCTGTTCACCCAGAACTCGGGCGTGTATTTGGTATGCGGGTGACCTGCGCCGGGGGCAGGGGGTAGAGTCTTAGGTGGGTATCTTGACGTCGAGTTACAAGCGAGGCGTCGGGTACGCAATTTTCTCCCAAAACCTCATTGCGGATTGGAACCACACGTGGATCTTTACGAGTATCAGGCCCGAGACCTGTTCGAGAAATACGAGGTGCCGGTCCTTGCCGGTATCGTCGCGGACACCGCCGAAGACGTACGCGCCGCCGCCGAAAAGATCGGTGGCGTTGTTGTGGTCAAGGCACAGGTTAAGGTTGGTGGCCGCGGAAAGGCCGGTGGCGTTAAGGTCGCCAAGAACGCCGACGAAGCCTTCGAAGCCGCCCAGGCCATCCTCGGCCTGGACATCAAGGGTCACGAAGTCAAGCGCGTCATGGTCGCGCAGGGTGCCAAGATCGCCCGCGAGTTCTACTTCTCGGTTCTGCTGGACCGCGCCAACCGCTCCTACCTCTCGCTCGCCAGCGTCGAGGGCGGCATGGAGATCGAGCAGCTCGCCGTAGAGAAGCCCGAGGCTCTGGCCCGCATCGAGGTCAACCCGCGCACCGGCATCGACGCCGCCAAGGCGCGCGAGATCGCGATTGCCGCAAACTTCCCCGAGGACCTGGTGGACAAGGTCGCCGACGTCTTCGTCAAGCTGTACAACGTCTACGCGGGCGAGGACGCCACCCTGGTTGAGGTCAACCCGCTGGTCCTCACCGAGGACGGCGACATCGTTGCCCTCGACGGTAAGGTTTCAATCGACGAGAACGCCGAGTTCCGTCACCCCGAGCACGCGGAGCTCGCCGACAGCGCGACCACCGACCCGCTTGAGCTCAAGGCCAAGGAGTCCGACCTCAACTACGTCAAGCTCGACGGTGAGGTGGGAATCATCGGAAACGGTGCCGGTCTCGTGATGTCGACCCTCGACGTGGTTGCCTACGCCGGTGAGAACTTCGGCGGCGTCAAGCCCGCCAACTTCCTCGACATCGGTGGTGGAGCCTCCGCCGAGGTTATGGCCAACGGCCTCGACGTGATCCTCGGCGACAGCCAGGTGAAGTCGGTCTTCGTGAACGTCTTCGGTGGAATCACCGCCTGTGACGCGGTTGCCAACGGCATCGTCAAGGCCCTGGAAATCCTCGGTGACACCGCCACCAAGCCCCTCGTTGTTCGCCTGGACGGCAACAAGGTGGACGAGGGTCGCGCGATCCTCGCCGCCGCAAACCACCCGCTGATCACCATCGCGGGCTCCATGGACGAGGGCGCCGCTAAGGCCGCCGAGCTGGCATCGAAGTAGTAGGGATCCGAACATGTCGATCTTTGTAAACAAGGACTCCAAGGTCATCGTCCAGGGCATCACCGGCGGCGAGGCTTCCAAGCACACCGCGCTGATGCTCGCCGCGGGCACCAACATTGTGGGCGGCGTGAACGCCCGCAAGGCCGGCACCACCGTCACCCACGGGGATGTCACCCTGCCGGTGTTCGGTAGCGTCGTCGAGGCCATCGACACCACCGGTGCCGACGTCTCCATCGCCTTCGTCCCCCCGGCATTCGCCAAGGACGCGGCGATCGAGGCCATCGACGCCGAGATCCCGCTGCTGGTCATCATCACCGAGGGCATCCCCGTCGGCGACTCCGCCGAGGTCTGGGCCTACGCCCAGGAAAAGGGCAACAAGACCCGCATCATCGGCCCGAACTGCCCCGGCATCATCACCCCGGGTGAGGCCCTGGTTGGCATCACCCCGGCATCGATCGCCGGAACCGGCCCGATCGGACTGGTGTCCAAGTCCGGAACCCTCACCTACCAGATGATGTACGAGCTGCGCGAAATCGGCTTCTCGACCGCCATCGGTATCGGTGGAGACCCCATCATCGGCACCACCCACATCGACGCCCTCGCCGCGTTCGAGGCCGACCCCGACACCAAGGCGATCGTCATGATCGGTGAGATTGGTGGAGACGCCGAGGAGCGTGCAGCCGACTACATCAAGGCACACGTGACCAAGCCCGTCGTGGGCTATGTCGCCGGCTTCACCGCGCCCGAGGGTAAGACCATGGGCCACGCCGGTGCCATCGTCTCCGGCTCGGCCGGAACCGCCCAGGCCAAGAAGGAGGCCCTCGAGGCCGCCGGAGTCAAGGTCGGAAAGACTCCGTCCGAGGCAGCCAACCTGATGCGCGAGATCGTCGCCGGTCTGTAGGTCAGGCAAGACACGGTCTCGCATGCCGAGGCAGCCAACCTGATGCGCGAGATCGTCGCCGGTCTGTAGGTCAGGCAAGACACGTAACAGCCCCCGTCACCACAAAGTGACGGGGGCTGTTGCGTGTCCCTAGTCCTCGTCGAAGAGGCCCGGCAGCGTGTAGCCGTCGATGTCGTTCCAAGGGATGTCGAGGTCGTCCATCGCCAGCTCCCAGTCGGCTTCTGGCAGGGCTCGGCGCAGCTCGCTAAACGCGCGCAGCCAGTGAGCCAGCGCCTCGGTGGTGGTTTCCGGGGTGTCCAGTGGAAGCTTGGTGGAGCCGGAAAAGAGGCTCGGCGGGGTGTCCGGCTCGAAATCGATATCCTCGTAGTCGAACGGGAACGCGGCGTTTTGCCTGAGCACAATCTCCTCGATCACGGCGTTCTCCACCGCGGTAATCGGATGTGCGCGCGAGGCGCTGTAGTAGAGCGAGATGCCCATGTGTGTCCCCATTTCCCGGACCCGCAGCAACACCGGTCCGCTCATCGCAGCCAGCTTAGTCCCGCCCGACCACGGATTCCAGGGTCGATTCCCCGCGGAGTGCAGCGCTGTCGGAACCCACCGGCGGCCGATCCTAGGTTTCCCTCGGTTCGAGATGTCGAAGGGCGGCGAGCGACTCTTGCGTAGTGGGAATGCGCAGGAGACCGTGTGAGGCGAAGACCTTGCCTCCTATCCGGTCCCCGAGCACGTCGATGTTGTCGTCGGGACGCATCAAGACGGTGGTAAAGGTGGGTGCCGTCGAATTCACAATCGTGAAGCCTCGGAGACTCAGTGCGTGAGTGATGCGGTCCTGTAACGTGCAGATCCGTTGTGCGGCCCGTCGGGCTACCCGGGACCCCGACGCCGTGGCGAGCTCGGCAAGGACCGCGATCTGAAATACATCGAGTTCATGCTGCATGGGGATTTCTGCATGCCGGTTGGCCGCCGAGACCGTTGGAAAGAGTGTTCCGCCTAGTCGAGCACCGGCGAGACCGGGAACCTTCGACAGGCTAAACACGATTGTTGTTGTGGTCGCTTGAGCTTCCTGCACATAGCGCGTAAATGAGTTTCCGAATGGGTCCGCGGCGCTGAAATCCACAATGTACTCATCGTGCGGATGCGGTTCCGGTGGGAGGCGAAACGGCGGCGGGGGACGATCGGGACCGATCGGATTGCCGGGATAGTTAATGAGGATGAGACGCGGTGCGTCGGAGACCTGTCTCTGAAATTGCCACGGGCGAAGCTCGGGCGGATACCGGACATGGTGTACACCGTGTCGGCGCACGGCGGTATCGAAACCGGGATAGGACAGGTCCGGATACCAGAGCGTCATTCCCCGTTGGCGCGCATAAACGACAAGGTTGTCGATGGCGGCGGTGGCGCTTGCCGAGAATCGCAGGACAGCCGGGGGAACCTGCCAGAGTTTCGCGAACCCGGTGAGCGTATTCGCGGTGATCCCCGCCGGGTACGAGTTCCACGCGGCGCGGAGGGTACGGTTGAGAACCCTTTTGCGGAACGCGCGCGGCAGATCAAATGGAGACTCGGCGCGATCGATGTTCATCGCTCCGACGCCCCGGAAGACGCGCGTGACCAGCGCCGATAGCGAGTGAGAACAACCAGCGCAAACACTATTCGCGCGCCAAGAAGTAGGGGCCATAGCCGCGTCAGGTTGAGCGCATCCATCGACAGCAGAACAAAGATCGCGGGGATAAGCGCTCCCCAGAGCACAACGATGAGCTTCCCGATGAGGATTCGTGGGGAGATCTGTATTTTCAGAATCGTGAACAGGACGGAACTGATCGGTTCAATGAGGACCTGCCCGGCCATGCACAGCACCATGATGGACAGGCCGGGTTGGTCACCATCAGCGGAGATAATCCACGCCGCAATCAGGCCGACTGCGGCAAAGGGAATGACCATGCGCGTGGATTCTGATATCGCCGTGCGAACCCGCTCAAGTCTGTCCGAGGCTCCTATCGTCGGGGCGGCAATAAGCCGCCCGCCGACAAGACCGATGCTCTTGAGGGGGAGCACACTCGAACGCATGATCGCGATTCCGACGGCTGTCCACCCCGCATCCGCTCCGGTGAATCCGAGCGCGCTCTGATTTACAATCAAAAATGTCACCACCAAAAGCAGGCCATCGGCGTTTGACGCGGTGACGAGTCCCACCATGCGAAGTGCGGTGCCGGGGGCATCGAATACCCGTTTCGCGGCGTTGCGCACGGTGCGTCGCATCGAATCGTGCAGATACGGAAGCGAGCGCAACCGCCGACGTACCGTCCACAAATCGATCAGAAGATCCAGTAGCCCCAGAAGGAGGAACGCGATCACGGAGGAGGACACCAGCCCGATCACAAGCAGGAGGACCGCCACACGCAGCGCGAGGTTTTCCAGCGAGTTCCGGAGATTGTGGACCTCCCCTCCCGCGAGCTGTTGGAGCGCTCCGAGAACCTGATTCACCGGCAGTACACAGATAGCGAGGACCATCGGTCCAAAAGCAGACCAGAATAGCGGCCCCGGAAGGCCCAGCCCGACCGCCGATGCGAGCCCAAACAGTGGGGCACCGATCATCAAGAGTGTGGTGGCGGTAACCGCGGGTTGGAAAACCGAGACCACCTGGTGAGCGAACTCCGAGGTCCCGGGAGGCGCGTTTTTCAGCGACGCGATGGTGCTGATGCCGAGTCCCGCGCAGAGAAGCGCGGTCACGGCAAACGTGGACAGCGCGATGCCAAAGACGTTTGCGGTTTCGGCACCGTATGTGAGCTGAATACCGATCAGAGTTATTGCTCCACCCGCCGAGGTGAGGAGCGATCCGATCGCCATGCGGGTGCCTCGTCGACGAAAATCACGTCGAAAGGATTTTGTGCCCGGCGGCGGACGGGAGAAGAAGACCCTACGCATGAGCGGCCGGGGGGACGTGATGCTCTGCATCACCGGTGAGCCGGTTGATCGCCGGCAGGTCGAGACCGACGACCTCCCTGAGAAATCGCAGGATTGCCCAGTGCTCCGCGGCTTCCTCGGTGAAGGCACCGAAGGTGTGGACATACTCGGGGATCCACTCAAGGAGCCCCCTGACCGCACGTTCCACCCCGACTTCCGAGGCATAGTCCTCAAATCCGATGGACTCGTGATGGACAAAGCCTCCGGAGGGAAGCGCCTCGCAGTAGGCGGCGTAGCGACGGGTCTGAACGATCATCTCGTGCCAGATCAGATCGGCTTCTTCGGTGAGCGGAATGAATCGTCTCTGGTGTGTGGAGGTGAGGGTGAGGAACCGATCGACCTCTCGTAGCTGGACGAGTATCCGAGGATGTTCCGACTCGGGAAACCGCTCAAGGATCAGTGATTGGTACTCGGATGACAGCATCATGTGCCCTTCCTGTTTGGTGACGGCCGTATAGATGGCCGTGGCAGGCGGTGATGCCCGCCACGGCGATCGTGAACGTGACTCAGAATCGGACCTCCGCGCAGCAGGATTCCGCGTAGGTCGCGAGTTCGTCGAGATAGCGGGAGACGATGATTTGGGTGAGTTCAGACAAGGTGTTCCTTTCGATATTGCTGGATGTAGGTGAAACGCTAGGCCTGCTTTCCTGTGATGCGGGTGGGGATGCAAAACATCGCGAGCGGTATTTCCGACCTGCTTGTCCGTCACCGCGAAATGTGGACTGCGGCCGGTTCGGAGGCCTATCGCGTTGCAAAAATCGGATGAGCGGGCGGCGCGTGCGGGCAAACAGGCCAGTGCCCCGTACGCTTAGGGGGTGAGTGTGAACGATTCCCCCGCAGCAGCGTTGTCCGGTTCCGCAGTGGACGGCGGCGTCGCGGACCCCACGGCGTTTGTCCCGCCCACAGTGTTTGCGGCCGAGGCGATCGTGGACCTGGAGGCGATTCGGCACAACATTCGCACGTTCCGCGCGCACTATCCGCAGGGCAAAATCATGGCCGCGGTCAAGGCGGACGCATTCGGGCACGGGGCCCCGGCCTCGGCCACCGCGGCGCTCGAGGGTGGAGCGGACCTGCTCGGATTCGCTCGGCTGAGCGAGGCGCTGCAGCTGCGCGCGACGGGCGAGGAAGCCCCGATGTTTGCCTGGCTCAATGATGTGCCCAATTTTGCCCGGCATGCCCGCGCCAATGACATCGACATCAGCGTCTCGGGTCTCGACAACCTGCGTGCGGTGGCCGCCGAGAACACCGGCGTGAACGTACACCTGGAGGTCGAAACCGGCCTGAACCGCGGCGGCACCGTCGCGGCCGAATGGGAAACCCTGGTGGCCGAAGCCGCCCGTTTTGAGGCCGAGGGCTCGCTGAGTATCCGCGGCATCTGGTCGCACCTGTCCCACGCCGGTGATCTCGACGCCGAGCGCACCCGGGCCCAGTCCGACCGACTCCAGCAGGCCATCCAGACCGCCCGTGCCGCGGGCCTGGACCCCGAATTCACCCACCTGGCCAACTCCAGCGGCGTGAGCTTGATTGATCCCTCCCTCTACAATATGGTGCGTCTGGGGGCCGGGGTCTACGGCATCGACGAGGCGGGGATCGGTCTGCGCCACGCGATGACCCTGACCGCCCGCGTGATGCAGGTCAAGCGCGCCTTTGCCGGCGAGGGCGTTTCCTACTCTCACACCTACACGCTGGAGCGTGACACGACCCTCGCGCTGATCGCCGTGGGCTACGCCGACGGCCTGCCCTGGGCGGCGGCGGGCAAGGCCGAGGTGTGGCTCGGCGGAAAAAGACGGCGCGTAGCTGGGCGTATCTCGATGGACCAGATTATGGTGGATCTTGGCGATGATCCGGTTGCCGAGGGTGATACCGCGATCCTGTTTGGACCGGGTACCCAGGGTGAACCCACGGTGTCCGAATGGGCGGCCTGGGCGGGTACCCTGGAACACGAGATTTACTGCGGGATCGGCGCCCGTATCAACCGCCGCTACATCAACTGAGGAGCACCATCCACATGAGCACCACCGCAGAAACCCCCGCCTTCCCGCACCGTGTCGCGGTCCTGATGGGCGGCATCAGCGGCGAGCATGAGGTCTCGCTGAAGAGCGGTGGCGGTCTGGTGGTGGCGCTGGAAGAGCTCGGGGCCGAGGTCCTGAGTGTCCTGGTGACCCGCGAGGGCGAGTGGGTGGCCGGCGAGGTCTACGGCCTGATCGATGTGCTCGCCCTGCTGCGCGGCTACGACGTCGTGATTCCCGCCTTCCACGGTGTGGGCGGCGAGGACGGGACGATGCAGGGCCTGCTGGAGACCGCGGGCATCCGCTACGTGGGTGCCGGCGTGGGTGCCAGTGCCATCGCGATGGACAAGTGGTGGGCTAAGACCGTTGTGGCCGACGCGGGCATCCGCATCGCCCCGGCGCTGCGGCTGGACCCGACCGACGTGCCCGCGGCCATCGCGGACCCCGACGCGCTGGTGGCCCGCCTGGCCGAGCGCAGCATCTCGCTGCCGGTCTTTGTGAAGCCCAACCGCGGCGGATCCTCGATCGGTGGCACCAAGGTCACCGCGATCGCCCAGCTTCCGGCCGCACTGGCGCTGGCCACCGAGGGTGGCGACGCGGTGCTGATCGAGACCGAGATTGTGGGTCGCGAAATCGACCTGGGCCTGCTGGAACATGCCGACGGGACTCTGGAGGTGGCACCGGCCCTGGAGATCGACGCCGACCCCAACCAGCCCTTCTTCGACTACGCCGCCAAGTACACCAGCGGCGGATCGCACTTCACCGTGCCCGCCCACCTCTCCGATGAGGTGGCCGCCGACCTCGCCGACCAGGCCCGCCGCATCTTCCGGGTGCTCGGTGGACGGGGCCTCGCCCGGATCGACTTCTTCCTCGACGAGCAGGGCCCGATCTTCAACGAGATCAACACCCTGCCCGGTCTGACCGCGCAGTCGCAGTACCCGCAGATGTGGGCGGCCACCGGCCGCAGCTACCCCGAGGTGGTGCGGGTGCTGGTGGAGCGCGCCCTCGCCGAGGGATAGTCGGGCACCTTCGCGGAGCGGGGTTATCACCGCCTCGGCTGGACATGCTCAGGCGAGCACATAACTCTCGTTATGCTTAGCCTGGGCAGAGTGCTCAGACTCGGGGCAGTGATCAATGAAGATTCATCAGCAACGTACAACACCGGTATCTCGGGCCCTCATCGGCCTGACCCTGGGGCTTATGGCCTGCAGCCTGGGCGGATGCGCGACCAGCGAGGCGGCACGGATCGAGGCTCACAACGCTCAGTTGCCCAGCGTCGATGAATCCGAACCCGCTGTCGGCACCCAGCCCGAGGAGGACGGATACGTCCCGGCGACCGGCGGAGAGGTGCTGCTCCAGGTGCAGCAGCAGGGGAAGCAGAACTTCTCGTTTGGTTCGCTCGACTATGAACATGTGTCCTGGAAGATTGAGTGTATGCAGAGTGCCGCGTACTCAATCTCCCTCAAGTACTCGGGAGAATCCGGGCCCTCGGCTCGTTCGGAGGGCAAGGACTGTGCCTCGGGAGACACGCTGTATCGGAGCCCCCTGCTGGTTGCAGACCGGACCGTTTCCCTAGAGGATACGGGCGAGGGGATGGGCGTCTTTGTACCGTCGCGGGCGGGTGCCGCCGATATCACGGTGGATGTTCCCCGCGGAATCTCCTACCTGCTGACCGTGTACATCGAATAGGGTCGCGGGGCGCTCTCACGGTACCCGCGGCTCGCCTTCGGCGTGGGAGCGGGCGAGCGGGTTAGTCTGAGGGTGTCATGAAACGCACCCAGGTCGCCCTCCTCGCCGCTCTCGAAGCCCTCATCGCCCTCGCCATCAGCGTGGGCGTCCTCGTGGTTCCGGCCACCCTGATCTGGGCCATCGGCACCGGATTCTCCGAATTCTGGAGCCTGTTCTGGCGCAGCTCGGTCGACTTCTGGCTGCTCGGTCACGGCGTGCACCTGAATGTGGAGCTTTCGGCCGACACCGTGGCCCCGTTTGGCCTGGCCGGGGCGAGCGATCCGTTTGTGCTTTCACTCGCCCCGATCGGCATCACCGCGCTGGTGATCTGGCTCGCCTATCGCAGCGGAACCCGCTCGGCAGATTCCGGACATCCGATCACCGCGCTGATTGCCGGGACCGTGACCTACGCGCTGCTGGCGTGCGGTGTGGTCTTCACCTCGGGCAGCGAGATCATCAGCACCGATCGGGTCACCGGCCTGATCTTCCCGCCGCTGATCTTCGCCGCCGCGATGGCTCTGGGCCTCGTGGTTGCCCGGTACCGGGCGGGGGAGCGGTTCCCGCTGGATACCCTGCCCGAGCGGCTCGGGGAACCCGGAAGTACGATCGCCTTCGCCTCGCTGCGCGGCGGGGCGCTAGCCTCCGGTGCCCTGATCGGTGTGGCCGGGCTGCTGACCGCGATCCTGCTGCTGGTCAACTATCCGCTGATCATCGGGCTGTACGAGACCACCGAGCTGGGGGTGGGTGGCGGCATCGTGATCACCCTGGCGCAGCTGCTCTACCTGCCCACGCTGATCATCTGGGCGGCGTCCTGGCTGATCGGTCCCGGATTTGCGGTGGGGGCCAACAGCATCTTCTCCCCGCTGGGCACCGTGGCGGGTCCCCTGCCCGCACTGCCGGTGTTTGGTGTGCTGCCCTCCTCGTCGAGCCCGCTGACCTGGATTCTGCTGATCGTCCCGATCCTCTGTGGGTTCCTCGCGGGCCTGTGGATCCGTCGCCGCCGGGTGGAGAGCGGCGAGCTGTCGATGGGGGAGGGTGCGATCACCGCCGCCGGCTCCGCGGTGGTCGCCGGAGTGCTGCTGGGACTGCTCTCGTGGTTCGCGGCCGGCGCTTTTGGACCCGGACGCCTCGCCGAGATGGGACCGACCGCCTGGCTTGTGGGACTGGTCTTTACGGGGGAAATCCTGGTCGGCGCACTGATCGGTCTGGTCTCCGGCCGCAGCGTGGAGACTGTCGAGGAGCCGCGGTTTTTGAGCGGGGTTTCGGAGCGGTAGACTCATCGGGTGCTCTCACTCGTTGTGCTGATTTCCGGGACCGGCTCGAACCTTCGGGCGCTGCTTGAGGCAACTCGCGAACCCGGATATCCGGCGCGCGTGATCGCCGTGGGTGCCGACCGTGACGCCAGCGGGCTGGAGCACGCCGCGGAGTTTGGGATCCCCACCTTCACCGTGCCCTTCCGCGAGTATGCCTCGCGCGAGCAGTGGGGTACCGCGCTGCTTGCGGCCATCGGTGAGTACGCCCCAGACCTGGTGGTCCTCAGCGGCCTGATGCGCCTGGTCCCCGACAATGTGGTCTCCGCGCTGTCCCCGAACCTAATCAACACCCACCCCGCCTACCTGCCCGAGTTCCCCGGTGCGCACGGCGTGCGTGATGCGTTGGCCTCGGGTGCCAGCCAGACCGGTGCGTCGATCATCGTGGTGGATAACGGCGTGGACACCGGGTCGATCATCGTCCAGGAGCGCGTGCCGATCCTCGCCGATGACACCGAAGAAAGCCTGCACGAGCGCATCAAACCGGTGGAACGCCGGCTGCTCGTGGACACCGTTCGGCGCATCGCCGACGGTCTGGATTTATCCGCACGATAACAACCAAACACTAGGAGCACCCATGGCCGGCCCCCGTCACGATGCACACCTGTACCGAAACCGCGATCTCGTTCCCGTCCGCCGCGCACTGATTTCGGTCAGCGATAAGACCGGCCTGCTGGAGCTCGCCGAGGCCCTGGCGAAGGCGGGGGTGGAGATCGTATCCACCGGTTCGACCGCTCAGACCATCCGCGATGCCGGCCACCAGGTCACCGACGTGGCCGCGGTCACCGGGTTCCCCGAGGCCCTCGATGGTCGCGTGAAGACCCTGCACCCCGCCGTGCACGCCGGTCTGCTCGCAGACCTGCGCCTGGAATCCCACGAGGCCCAGCTGGCCGAGATGGGTGTGGCACCGTTTGAGCTCGTGGTGGTCAACCTCTACCCGTTCGTCGAGACCGTGGCCTCCGGTGCCGTGGGTGATGACGTGGTCGAGCAGATCGACATCGGTGGCCCCGCGATGGTGCGTGCCTCCGCCAAGAACCACGCCAATGTGGGCATCGTGGTCTCCCCGGAGTCCTACGCCCGCGTAATCGAGGCCGTCGCCGCCGGCGGAACCACCCTCGCCCTGCGTCGCGAGCTGGCAGCCCAGGCCTTCGCTCACACCGCCGCCTATGACACCGCCGTGGCCGGCTGGTTCGCGGACAACGCGGAAGGCGCAGAAAGCTCCGCTGCCTTCGCCGAGTCGCTGACCATCCAGGCCGAGCGTCAGGGTGTGCTGCGCTACGGCGAGAACAGCCACCAGGCTGCGGCGCTCTACTCGCGTGCCGGCGGGCACGGCATCGCCCAGGCCGAGCAGCTGCACGGCAAGGAGATGAGCTATAACAACTTCGTGGACGCCGACGCTGCCGTGCGCGCCGCCTACGACTTCGTCAACCCGGCGGTCGCGATCATCAAGCACGCGAACCCCTGCGGTATCGCCGTGGCCAGCCCCAAGGCACCCGACGCAATCGCCAGCGCCCACCAGCGCGCCCACGAGTGTGACCCGGTGTCCGCCTTCGGTGGCGTGATCGCCGCCAACCGCACGGTCACCCTGAAGATGGCCGAGACGGTCAAGGAAATCTTCACCGAGGTCCTGGTTGCCCCGGACTTTGAGCCCGAGGCCCTCGAGGTGCTGAAGACCAAGAAGAACCTGCGCCTGCTGCGCCTGCCCGAGGGCTTCACCCCGGAGACCAGCGAGTTCAAGCAGATCTCCGGCGGCCTGCTGGTTCAGGAAGCCGACCGCTTCGGTGCCGACGACGTGGACGCCACCTGGACCCTGGTCACCGGTGAGCCCGCCGACGAGGACACCCTGGCCGACCTGCGCTTCGCCTGGAAGGCCTGCCGTGCGGTGAAGTCCAACGGAATCCTGCTCGCCCACGCCGGTGCCTCGGTGGGCGTGGGCATGGGCCAGGTCAACCGGGTGGACTCCTGCCACCTGGCCGTGGACCGTGCCGGTGAGCGTGCGGTTGGCTCCGTCGCCGCCTCCGACGCCTTCTTCCCCTTCGCCGACGGCCTCGAGGTTCTGCTCAAGGCCGGCGTGCGCGCCGTCGTCCAGCCCGGTGGTTCGGTGCGCGATGAGGAGGTCATCGCCGCCGCGAAGGCCGCCGGCATCACCATGTATTTCACCGGTGAGCGTCACTTCTTCCACTAGGCAAAATTGAGCGGCTGGCATCGGTAATCAACCGATGCCAGCCGCTTTTCTGCGTCGATTTTTCGTGTGACCTCACGACGGCGAGAGGAATAGTGTTCTGGATTTGAGTCGGCCTTCGTAGTAGCTATATGGGACCCAGCCGACTGCGCCCCAGAATCCATCAGCACCGAAGGAAATCGCCGCCATCTGCGGGTACGAATCATACATTTTGTGGAGCAATTCGAGCGAGTGAGCTCCGTAATGGCTACCGCGAAACCGTTGAGCCACTTCAAAGTAAAGGATTTCCGGGATACCCCGGCTATCCGGTGGAACGCGATAGCAGGGAAAGCCGTCGAGTCGTATTTGTATGTGAGCTCGTGCCACCTCACCATGCATCGCATCGATCATGCTGAAGAACTCGTGTGCGTGTGGCTCGTCGATGGATATTCCTTCGTTCCACCATGTGGGGTTGAAGCCAGCATCACTGCGATAATCAGGGATTAGGCGATACCCGATCATTCGCGACTGGATGATTCTCACGGGCTTTAGCGTTAACTCCACCGTGCCATTATCACGTATCTAAATGTCTCCGATGATTTGTTGAAGTCGCACAGTAATCGTTGATGCGGCGTGCCTGTATCAAGTGCTTGGTGAAATCGACCGAGATATCTTCGCGTTTGGCCTTAAGCACGAAACCCTCACCAGGGTGAGGGTTCGGCAAGGCGGGAAGTTTCCTTCCTGCTCTTCCAGGGTATGTCGGAAGCTGGCCCTTTCCAAGGGCCAAATGAAATGGATTCGGCTGGACTTTCGCTACCTGCGGCGGAACTCGCACAGGCGCTCGAAGTCGACGCCGCAGTTGTAGGTGATGCGCAGGTCGCCCCACACCACGTGGGTTTGGAGGGTGAGGGGGCGGGTTTCCGGGCGGTTGTTGGTGACGGTGAGATCGCGGTTTGTGCCCGCGGCTAGTGACCAGATGCCCGTGGTTGTCGCAGGGTCATCACTCTCCGGGCCGGGGCCGGGCAGTTTGGCCACATTTTTCGCGGTGAGGGTGTGATCGGCGCGGAAGAGGAGGACACCGTTGCCGTCGGTCGTATTCCACTTTCCCACCACCTCCTCGGCGCGCAGCGGAATGGTGCCGGTCACCGTGCGGGCGATCAGCGGGGAGAGGGCGATCCCCAACACCACGATCACCGCGATGCCCAACAGGATCAGGTTTCGACGGGCGCTTGGCGGTCTGCCCGCAGGCGTGGGCTGGGTGGCCGGAAAGAGCCAGGCGCTGAGTGACATCGTTCCCCCGATGAGTTGTGCGGTGCGGTGCGGCGCGGACGCGCGTGGGTGCGAGCTTAGGCAGACCCGGCTGGGCATGGGCTCTGAGCCCGGAGCGCCCGTGTCCCGATGCTAGCGAGCGCATCGTCGGCACACCACCGGCCCCGTCACGGCGCGACACATGAGTGAAAATGCGGTCCCCGGTGCGCCTGTGCGCGACACCCAGGCAGACCTGAGCGGCGGATGCCTCCGGACGGTGTGGCGGGTGGGATACCGCCGCGGGGACGAGACCGAGCGGCGATCTCGTCCCCGCGGCGACCCCGCTAGGGTGCCGGGGCGAAGGTCAGGCGCTGTGAGGACTCGGGACGCACGTCGCCGGTCGCCCCGGGCTGCGCATTCCACTGCCGGATCGGAGCGGTGACGGCAGGGGCGTTCGCGTCGGAGCTCAGGCTCAACGCCAGCCCGCTGTAACGGTTGACCAGGCGGTACTCCTCCGTCGGTGTGCTGGCACCGCGATCGCCGGAGACCCGGGTAACCCGCTGGAAGGACCACTGCTGGCCGATCCGGGCGTCCCCCTCCGCCACAGCCGCCGCGAGCGAGGGGACCGCGCCCCAGGCACGCCCGGCATTATCCGAGGCCTCCACCCCGAGAACCCGGTCGGAGCCGTCGGCCGTGATCGTGAAGAATCCGTCCTCGGTGCTGTCGAACCGCCAGGCGGCTGCGCCGTTCAGCTCAAACGTGGCGCCGTCGGACGCGGTGATCAGGTAAGGTTTTCCGGTTTTCACCGGGGCCTGGGGTAGATCCTTTTTCGAGAGCGGCTCGATCGTGGTCTCCGAATACTCCGAGGTGAAGGTGGAGCACTCATAGGAGCAGTAGGAGCGGAAGGTTTTGCCCAGAATCGTGCCCGAGGTGAGGTTGCCCGAGTCGAGCATCCAGCGATACCAGGCGGCATTCTTATTGGATTCCACCGTGCCGATGTCCACCCATTTTTGGGTCGCCAGGTCATCGGTTGCATAGAAGTGCAGGGGCGTCTGAGTCTCGGTATCCTGGGCCACCGAATTCTGCGGGGTCCCGATGTACTTGCCGAGGTAGGCGCTCCAGGCGATGTTCATCACCGTGAGCTGTGAGTCCTCGGGCAGGGTACCCGCGGCGACCTGCGCGGGCTGGGACCCGGGCCGGCTGGGATTGTAATCGTCTTTCGGTGCGGTGTATCCGGGACCGTTGCCGTCGGCGGGGATGATGTTGCTCTCCTTCCCACCGGTGCCCGGCTCCTGCCATGCACCGTCGTACCATTTTTGCCAGGAGTTCGGGGTCATCTTTTGTGAGATCGGGGCGCGGGCCACGTGTTGCATCCAGGTCTGGCCCTTCTCAACCCCGGGTTTGGCGATGGTGCGGGACGCGTAGAACACGTAGAAGTAGCCCGAGGCATTGTCCACAAAGAGGCGCTGGTCGCCGTCGCCGTAATAGTAGTTATCACCGGGGAAGGCCGCGGTGTCGCCGCGTTCGATACTGTACGGGGAGGTAATCACCTGGTCCTTGATCGCCCAGGTTTTCCCCTGATCCCGCGACACCGCATAGTCGATCGCGTCATAGTGCATCCGGTCACCAAACGGCGCCGGGGTGAACTCATTGTGGACCAGCCCGTACCAGTCACCCGAGTCGGGATCGACCCAGATGCCCGCGAGGTCGCAGTAGTTGCGCTGCGAGTAGCGTTCATGCCCTTCGGCGTATGTGCTGGTGAGCCCGGTGGGGCTGTTATTGCAGCGCCACGTGGTGTCGCTGTTTTTGTCGAGCGGATTGGCCGGGTTCACAGCCTCGTTGAGCTCCGTGGCATAGTCCGCCGAATCCATATTGGGTCCGGTGATAAACGTCCACTCCCGGGGCCCGTCAATTTCATACTGGGCGTTGGCGTACTGCTGGATGAAGGTGCCGTCGCGATCGATGATCGAGGCGTTGGGAGTGTCCGCATAGAACCGGTTCTCCACGGCCGGGCCTCCACTGAGCGCATAGCGCGCACCGGGTGCCGTCTTCGAGGCCCATTGCTGGGTGGGCTGGGCCGGATCGCAGGAGGCCAGACCGACCCGGGCGCGATTCGCCGGCGTTCCCTGAATCGCGAGGCACTTGGCAGACTTTGCCGAGTACACGGTTCCGTCGGGGAGCGCGGCAAATCTCTGCTGCACGGACTTCCTATTGCAGGTGCCCAGCTGCACCAGTGCACCGGTGGCGTCGGACCCGCCGCGCACCTCCAGACAGCGCTCGGCATTGCGTACGGTGCCATCTGTTTCCCAGCTCCACTTTTGGGTGGACGATCCGTTGCAGGAGAACAGCTGAATCGCTGAGCCATCGGCCGATGTCGAATCGCGCACGTCCAGGCAGCGGCCGTTGCCGACGATCGTACTGGTGGCGGTGGCCTGGGTGCCCGAGGACTTCGTCAGCAGCGGCACCATAACCACGGCAATCAGGGCCAGAAGGGCGATGGTGAGGACGATACCGCGCAGCGGTACCTTCCTCGGGGGACGGGCCGAGGGGTCGGCCGAGGATGGGGACAGGGTACTCATCGTGTTGCTCCATTCACGTCATTGGGTGAAATGCTGTGGGGGAAGCAGCGGGGTCGCCGGGATGGCGGATACACACATCGGAAGGCCCGTCGTGGGCGGGTGGGGGCTGCGCACGACGGGCGATCCGGTGGGAGGGTTAGGGCAGCGGCGAGAGGGTGAGCCGCTGCGCGGATTCGGGTCGTGCATCGCCGGTGGCCCCGGCGGGGGCGTTCCACTGGCGGATCGGGGAGGTCGCGGTACGCAGATCTCCGCCGCCGGTCACGCTCAGCGCCAGCCCGCTATAGCGGTTGATCAGGCGGTACTCGGCGGTGGGGGAAGACGCCCCGGATCCGGAGGGCACCGTGGTGATCCGCTGGAAGGACCACTGCTGGGCGATCCGCGCATCCCCGCCGGTCGCGGCCGGGCTCAGGGCCGGAACCGCGCCCCAGGCACGTCCGGCGTTGCCCGCGGCATCCACGCCGAGTAGCCTGCCGGAGTCGGCGGCACCGACGGTGAAAAAGCCATCGCCGGTCGCGGTGAAGGTCCACACCGAGGTGCCACCCACGGTGAGGTCGCCCCCGCCGGTGGCGGCGACACGATAACGGGTGCCCGCGCTGACCGGTGCCGGCGGGAGATCGGCCGGGTTTTTCGGCTCGATCGTGGTGTCCGCATACTCCGAGGTGAACGTGGTGCATTCAAAGGAGCAGTAGGTGCGGAACGTCTTGCCGAGGATCGTGCCCGAGGTGCGGTTGCCCGAGTCGAGCAGCCAGCGATACCAGGAGGCGTTTTTATTGGAGTCCACGGTCCCCAAATCCGTCCACTTCTGGGTGGCCAGGTCGTCGGTTGCATAGTAGTGCTGCGGGGATTTGGTTCCGGTGTCCTGAGCCAGGGAGTTTTGCGGGGTGCCGATGTATTTGCCCAGGTAGGCGCTCCAGGCGATGTTCATGACCGCAAGCTGCGAATCATCCGGCAGGGTTCCGGCGGCAACCTGCGCGGGCTGGGACCCGGGCCGGGTGGGGGAGTAATCGTCCGCGGGCGCGGTGAAGCCGGGACCGTTGCCGTCGGCGGGGATGATGTTGCTTTCCTTGCCGCCGATGCCCGGCTGCTGCCAGGCACCGTTGTACCACTTCTGCCAGGAGGCCGGGGCCATCTTCTGTGCGATGGGCGCGCGGGCCACGTGCTGAAGCCAGCTCTGACCGGGCGTAACCCCGGGTTTGGCGATGGTGCGGGACGCGTAGAACACGTAGAAGTAGCCCGAGGCATTGTCCACAAAGAGACGCTGGTCGCCATCTCCGTAGTAGTAGTTGTCGCCGGGGAAGGCCGCGGTGTCGCCGCGCTGGGTGCTGAACGGGGAGGTGAGCACCTGGTCCTTGATTGCCCAGGTTTTGCCCTGATTACGGGAGATCGCATAGTCCACCGAGTCGTAGTGCATCCCGTCCCCGAAGGGCTGCGGGGTGAACTCGTTGTGGACCAGGCCGTACCAGTCACCCGAGTCGGGATCCACCCAGACACCGGCGAGGTCGCAGTAGTTGCGCTGCGAGTAGTTACTACCCGCGGGGGCGAACGTGCTCTTCTTTCCGGTGGGACTGTTATCGCAGCGCCAGGTGGTGTTGTTGTTTTTGTCGATCGGGTTCGCCGAATCCACCGCATCATTCAGCGGCGATGGGGTCACGGAATCGGCATTGGCCCCCGAGAGGAACTTCCACTCCCGCGGAGCGGTGGCCTCATAGAGCGCGTGGGCGTACTGCTGATAGAACGTGCCGTCGCGATCGATGTAGGCGCTGTTGGGGGTGTCGCTGGCATAGGTGTTCTGCGTCGCCGGCCCGCCGGTCAGGGTATAGCGCGGGGCCGGGGCGCTCTGCGCCTTCCACTGCTGGGCAGGCTGCCCCGGATCACAGGACGCCAGCCCGATCCGCGCCCGATTGGCCGGGGTGCCCTGCACGGCCAGGCACTTGGCGGATTTGGCCGCATAGATGGTGCCGTCGGGCAGTGCGGAGAACCGCTGCTGCACGGCACCGGTGGTGCAGGTGTAGAGCTGGAGGAGGGCACCGGTGGCGTTGGATCCGCCGGTCACGTCCAGGCACCTGCCGAAGATGCGCACGGTGCCATCGGATTCCCACGTCCACTTTTGGGCGGAGGATCCGTTGCAGTCAAAGAGTTGGATCACCGTGCCGTTGGCGGTGCCGAAGTCGGCATCGTCCAGGCACCGCGTGCCCGAGGTGATGGTTCCGGCCGAGGTGGTGGCGCTCGCCGGTTCGGTGGCCAGCGGCACACAGGCCGCGGCCACCAGGGCGAGCAGGGCACAGGTCAGCGTGAGACGCCGACCCCGGGTAACCGGGACGGACCGAGAGTTCCGGTCCGTCCCGCGTGAGAGACGGTTGTGCATGGTGTTGCTCCGTTCACGTCATTGTTTGGGATGCTGCGAGGGAAGAGAAATATTGGCCACCAGCGCGGCGATGTGCGCCGCTCGTTCGGCGGGATCGCTCGGCCGACCGGGAATCTCGGGGCGCTGCTGCCACGGGTGCGGGCCGTCCTCGGGGCGGTACTCCACCCCGACCGCGTCGAGACGGGCCAGGTGACGACGCAGCCGCTCCTGGAACTCGACGATGTCGCCGTCCGAACCCCAGAGGGTTTCCGCCAGCGCACACAGTCGCGGGAAGGCCGCGTAGTCCACGGCGCGTACGCCATCCAGGTGTTCGGTCCAAATGTTGGCTTGACCACCGAGAACCAGCGCCTCCTCCTCGGGGGTGGCCCCCGCGGGAATCGGGTTGAACGCGTACACGTCGGCGACCCCCACCGGAGTACCCACCTGGATGGGCTCCTCGGGCAGATCCGACTGGCGGTAGTCGAGATACACCTGGTCGTCCGGGCTCGACACCACGTGGAACCCGCGGGCCAGCGCACTGCGGGCACCGGTCATGCCGCGCCAGGAGGCGATTGTCGAATCGGGGTGCGGATCGCCCTCAAGCAGCTCATCCCAGCCGAACGGCTTGCGCCCACGGGCCACGATGTGGGTCGAGAGCTTATTCAGGAACCAGCCGTGCAGGTCGTGCACATCGTTCAGCCCGCGTTCGCGCACCAGCTGCTGGGTGCGCGGGTCGTCGCGCCACTGCTCGGTGGGGCACTCGTCTCCGCCGATGCCGATGTGGGAGCCGGGGAACAGATCCATAACCTCATCCAGTACGTTGATGAAGAACTCGACGGTGGAATCCTCGGTGTTGAGCACATTGGGGTTGATGCCCCAGCGGGTGAAGACCTCGAGGTCCGGGCCGCCCTGGCCGTGCTCATCCACGCCGATTCCGAGCTCGGGATACGCGGCGATGGCCGCCTGCGAGTGCCCGGGCAGGTCGATCTCGGGTACCACGGAGACGTGCCGCGAGTGGGCGTAGGCCACGATCTCGCGAATATCATCCTGGGTGTAGAAGCCTCCGTGGGGACGTCCATCGCCGGGTGCATCACGCACCGGACCCCGCTGGGATTCGCGCCGCCAGCCGCCCACCTCGGTGAGCTTCGGATAGCGGGTAATCTCGATCCGCCACCCCTGATCCTCGGTGAGGTGGAGGTGCAGCACGTTGAGGCGGTGCATTGCAATCAGATCGATAAAACGCAGGATGTCGGCCTTGGGCAGGAAGTGCCGGGCCACATCCAGCATGACCCCGCGCCAGCCAAAGCGCGGCGCATCCTCGATGCTCACGGCGGGCAGAATCCACTCGGTGTTCGGGTGGATGACCGCTTCGCGGTACGCCTCCACCGGCAGCAGCTGACGCAGCACCTGCGCCGCATAGAACGCGCCGGCCGCGGCCCCCGCGGTGATCGCGACCCCGGTGGTTTCGATGCGCAGCCGGTACTCCTCGGCACCGAGGGCAGGATCCAGCAGCAGGCGGATGCCGCGCTCGCCGGAATCGGGATCGATGGCCGTGGGATCCTGGGTGTCCAGGTCGAGACCGGTGGCCGGACGCAGCACCTGCTGCAACCAGCGTCGCGCCTCCACGAGGGCGGGATCCGCGGCGATCCGGGTGGCGGAGGTGAGCGAATACCCTACGGCCCATTCGGTGTCGATGCGGCGGGGCTGGGGGACTAAAGCGGTCATTACTATCCCTTCACGGATCCGGCGGTGATCCCGGATACGAGTCGTCGTTGAACAAGCATGAAAAACACCACCACAGGGAGGGCAAACAGAACCGACGCGGCCATCTGCCCGCCAAAATCGGTCCCGTGTGTCGGGGTGCTAAAGGTAGCCAACCACACCGGGAGGGTATACATGGCCTGATCCTTCATGAATGTGTAGGCAATCAGATAGTCATTCCAGGCGGTGATGAACGCGAACACGCTGGTGGAGATCACGCCGGGGGCAACCAGGGGGAAGTAAATCCTGGTGAGCATCTGCCAGCTGGAGGCACCGTCGATCTGCGCGGCCTCGCCCACCTCGGCGGGAATGGCCACAAAGAACCCGCGCATCACCCAGATCGCAAACGGAAGCGTCAGCGAGATATAGGCCAGAATGAGCCCCGCATAGGTACCGAGCAGGCCCGCGCTGTTGAAGATCAGGAACTGCGGGATCAGCAGCGAGGTGGGCGGCAGCATCTGGATCACCAGGATCGCAACCAGGATCGAGCGCCGACTGCGGAACCGAAAAACCGAGAGCGCGGCGGCGGCCAGCAGACCCAGCAGAATCGCACAGACCACGGCGATGATGACCACAATCGCGCTGTTGGCGAGATTGCGTAGGAAGCCGGTCTGGGTGACGGCCACCACAAAGTTGTTGATCGTCGGATGCTCGGGCCAGAACTTGGGCACCGCGCTCATCAGCTCGGCGCGCGGTTTGAACGCGGTGTTGATCATCCAATAGGTGGGGAAGATCCAGACCAGGCAGAAGATCATCGCGATCGTCGTGGCCTTCCAGCGCAGCGGGCGACGGTGGCGACGCGGGCCGGTGTGAGCCCCGGTGACACGGGTCAGTGTGGCACTCATAGTTCTTCTCCCGAGCGGATCAGGCTGCGAATATAGACGGCCGTGAGCCCCAGCAGCATGAGCGTGGTGACCACCGCGATGGCGGCACCGCGCGCGATATCAAAGCCCACAAATGCGGTGGTGTACATAAACACTCCCAGGGTCGAGGTCGCCCCGTCCGGTCCGCCCGAGGACACCAACCAGATCTGGTTGAAGATGTTGAAGTCCCAGATGACCGAGAGAATGGTGACCAGAAACAGGGTGGGCTTCATATGCTGCAGGGTGACCGTGCGGTAGATGCGAAACTCGCTCGCTCCATCCAGCCGGGCCGCCTCGATGTACTCCCCGGGCACCTGGGTTTCGGCGGCATTCAGGGTCAGCGCGATAAAGGGGACCGCCTGCCAGACCACCAGCATCCAGATGCTGCTGTAGGCGAGGACCGGATCATTGGCCCAGTTGGTGTTGGTCATATCGCCGAAGACGTGGAGCTGGGTCAGCAGCCAGTTCATCACGCCGTAGCCGGGCTGGAACAGCCAGGTCCACACCAGCGAGGCGGCCACATTGGGCATCGCCCAGGCGCAGATCAACACGATTGTCACCGCGAGTCGCATTCCCGTATTCAGCCGTGTCAGCAGGTTCGAGATTCCCATCCCGATCAGCACGCTGCCACCCACCAGGGCGACGGTGAAGCCGATGGTGCGCAGCACCGAGTACCAGAACTCCGGGTCGCTCAGCAGCGCCGTGTACTGGTCGAATCCCACCCCGGCAAACGCGCCGGTGAACAGGGCGCGCTGACCGAAATCGGTGAAGGAGATAAACACCACAAAGAGGATCGGCGCCAGCGTCACCAGGGCCAGGATGATCCCGCCGGGAGCCAGCAGGGCAAACGGCGCGAGGGAGCGTCGGCGCGGAGCGCGCGTGGTGGGGCGGGGTGCCGGCGGGACCGGGGTGGCCGCCGGGGGACGCGACGTTGCGTCCGGCGGGAGAAGCGTGGAGGTGGCGTTCATGGTGTCCTTCGGAATGCCGAGACTGCGAGGTGAGGGGTTCCGGACGGGTCGGGTGGGCCCGTCCGGAACGGGGTGCTACTTCTTGTTCAGCGTTTTATCCGTGGCCTGGTCGAAGGTCGCGGCGGCGTCCTTCGGGCTCTTACTGCCCGAGGCGATGCTGGTGAAGAGGTTGTTGATGCTCTTGTCTCCCTCCAGGTCGGCCCAGCGGGCGGCGGCCGGGGTGGCTCGGGAGATCTGGGTGGCGTCAAAGAATGCCTTGCGGGTGGGATCCAAGCCCGCACCGATCTCCGTGGCCAGCTCGGTCGAGTTGGGGATCCAGCCGTTGCTGCCAAACACGAAGTCCTTCTGGATCGAGGGGCTCGCGGCGATCTTGGCCCACTGCAGGGCCAGATCCTTATTCTGGGTTTTGGTCGGGATACCCCAGTCAGATCCGCCGATCAGCACCGGCTGCTGCTTCCCGGAGAGACCCGGCAGTGCGAAGGCACCCAGGTCATCGGCGGTGAGTGCGGGGTTGGCCTTGAGGACCTGAGCGATCAGACCATAGGTCGCGATGATCGCCGAGGTCTTGCCGTCGGCAAAGACCTGCACCTGTGCCGGGCTCTGCGGATCGAGGGTCTGCGAGGCCGGGGTCGAGTAGGCGTTCTGGAACTCCTTCCAGGCCGCCAAACCCTTCTGCGCCTCGGGGCTACCGAGTGCCCCGCTCCAGGTGCCGTCCTTCACGGTGGCGATGTCCCCGCCGGCATCCCACACCCACTGCAGGCCGGCCTGCCAGTTTTGGCCCGGGAAGTACAGCGCGGAGAAATCCGCCTCGGTGCTCGCGGCCTTCACCTTATCCAGCGCCGCGGTGAGCTCGGCATAGGTGGTCGGGGCTGCGGTGACCCCGGCGGCGGCCCAGATCTTCTTGTTGTAGAGCACGGCCCGGCTGCCGGCAAAGCTCGGCACCGCGTAGAGGGATCCGTCCACGGTCGCGGGTTCCTCAAGCCCGGTCACCCAGGTTTGCCCCTGCTGGAGATCCTTCTTATACGGGGTGAGGTCGAGCAGCCCGCCGTTTTCGGCGAAGCTGGCAACCTGGGTATTGCCCAGGTCGATCACATCCGGCGGGGTCGAGGTGGCCAGGGCGGTCGAGATCTTGGTGGTGATCCCGTTCCACTGCTGCTCCTGCACGTTGACGGTGGCACCGGTCTGCTTTTCAAACTCGGCGTTGATCGCGTCGATGGTCGCCGCATCGTAGTCGTCCTGCATGGTCCAAACGGTGAGGGTTTTGCCCTTTCCCTCAGTGGTGGGGACGGCCGTGTTGCCGGCCGCCGCACCCCCACCGGAGGATCCCGAACAGGCGGTGAGCAGGAGGGCCGAGGCCGCGGCCATCGCGACCAGGGTGCCGGTTTTCGAAAAACGCATGTGAAGCTCCTTCGTTGGATTACTGCGTGATGCGGGGAGACGGGGTGGTGATCAGCCGAAGCAGCCGGGCCGTTTCGGTGCGGATCGCGGATTTTCCGCGGGCGATATAGCGGCGCGGATCGGTCGCCGTGGGGGATTCCTCCAGCTCCGCGCGGATGGCCCGGGTAAACAGGCCGTTGAGGTGCGTGGAGATGTTGATCTTGGTCATGCCGGCGTCGATCGCGCCGCGCAGCTGCTCATCGGAGAGGCCCGAGGACCCGTGGAGGACAAGTGGGACAGGGACGGCGTGAGCCAGCCGACCGATCAGGTCGCGGTCCACCTCGGCCGTGCGCTGCTGCATCGCGTGGGAGGAACCCACGGCGACCGCGAGCGCGTCCACTCCGGTGGCGGCAACAAACGCGGCGGCCTCGTCCGGATCGGTGCGCACACCCGGAGCGTGCACACCGTCCTTGCCGCCCACCCGGCCCAGCTCGGCTTCGACGCCGACCCCGGCCGCATGGCAGCGCGCGGCGATCCGCGCGGTGGTGTCCACATTGGCCGCATACTCCAGCGCCGAG
This sequence comes from Mycetocola sp. BIGb0189, assembly GCF_024810155.1. Taxonomy (NCBI): domain Bacteria; kingdom Bacillati; phylum Actinomycetota; class Actinomycetes; order Micrococcales; family Microbacteriaceae; genus Mycetocola; species Mycetocola sp. BIGb0189. Next base: position 95,577 of record NZ_JANUED010000010.1, on the reverse strand, counting down.
CCGTCGTACATGACGCTGTCGGCACCGAGCCGGATTCCCTGTGCGATCAGCTCGGGATCCTCGATATGGTCCAGATGGACCAGGACCGGGACCCGTGCGGCGGCGGCGATCCCCAGGCTGCCCCGCAGGATCGGGGCGAGTGAGCCGTGATAGCGAATACAGTTCTCGCTGATCTGCAGGATGACCGGGGACTCGGCCTCCTCGGCCCCGGCAACGATTGCCTCGGCGTGTTCCAGGAGCACCACGTTGAAGGCACCGATGCCCGCGCGCCGCGCATGTGCGTCGGCCAGCAGCCCGGGGAGGCCGCGCACGGTTGTGCTCGCCGCGCTCATCGGGACGCCTCGGATGTGTGGAGGAGTGCGTCAAAACGATCGGCATCCGCGGGATCAAGCTCCCCGGCCACGGGACTGAGCACCGCGGCCGCCCCGAGCGCGGCGGCACCCTCCAAGGATTCCAGGAGGTCGGCCCCGGCCTCGAGCGCGCGGACCAGCCCCGCGGTGACCGCGTCGCCGGCCCCGGTCGGGTTGCCGCTGATGCCGGGCACGGCGGGCACCGAACGGGTACCGGCGGCGGTATAGCCGCGCAGGCCCTCGGCGCCTCGGGAGAGGACAACGGTGCGTGCTCCCAGAGCGAGCAGCGCGGTGGCCGCCGCATCAACCTCGTGGGTGCCGGTGGCCTCCATCGCCTCGGCGGCGTTGGGAGCGAGGACATCGGCGCGCGCCTGGGCCGCGGAGATCAGCGCCGCCCCGGAAACATCCACCACCGTGTGTACCCCCTGGGTCTGGGCAAGCCGGATCCAGTCGCCCACCATTCGAGTATCGGTCTCGGGCGGCAGCGACCCGGCAATCACCAGGGTCGAGTGGGTGGCCAGCCGGGTCAACAGGAGGCGAGAAAGCGCCGCCCACTCCGGCGTGGTGATCACCGGGCCGGGTTCCCCCAGCATCGTCGGGTGATCGATTCCGTCGTGCACGGTGACCGTGCGCCGGGTTTCGCCGCGTATCGGACAGGCGACCACGGGGATCCCCCGGTCCCGCAGCGCGGTTTCGATCCGGTCGCCGGTGGGTCCGCCCAGGGGCTGGATCGTGGTGACCGGTATCCCCAGGGTGTTCAGGACCCGGGCCACGTTAACGCCCTTGCCGCCGGGACGGGTGGTGACCTCGCGCACACGCTGGGTCACGCCGATGCGCTGTCGGTCGACCCGGTACCCCAGATCCAGGGCGGGGTTCGGGGTTAGGATCAGGACGCCGCTCATGCCGTCACCGTGGTGCGCGGCATCGTGGAAGCGGGGGCCGACGGGGCAGATTCTTGCCGCCTTCCCCGCTGGGCGGCAACCGCGCGGGCCAGCAGGGCCGCGCCGCGGGCGCTCGCCGTATCCCCATGTCGCGCCTTGACGATCTCCGGCGCGGGCATCGGAGCCAGGATTTCGGCCACGCGGGTGGTGAGCGGAGTCAGGAGCAACCCCTCGGATTCGGCCAGGCCGCCACCCAGCACCACGCGGGTCGCTCCGGAAACCGCGGTCACCCAGGACACCGCCTCGGCCAGGACCTCTACCGTCTCGGTCCAGACCCGGCTCGCCTCAGCATCGCCCGATCGCACCAGCTCGGCGACCTCGCGGGCCGTCGCGACCCCGGCCCGGCGGGCGACCGAGCGTGCGGAGGCCACCTCCTCGAGCGTGTGGCCGCGGAACGGTCCGTGGGTGAGACGCAGCTGCCCGATTTCCCCGGCGAGACCCCCGCCCACCACGTGACCGTTTTCCACCAGCGCACTGGCGATCCCGGTCCCGATCGGGATAAACGCGATCCGCTGGTGTCGGACGCTGTCGCCCACCCGCGGGAAGCTCTCGGCGAGGGCCCCCGCCCGGACATCGTGTCCAAACGCGAGCGGCAGGGTCAGACCCGCACCGTCCAGCGCGGTGCGCAGCAGCTCACGCAGCGGCAGGTTGCGCCAGCCCAGGTTGACCGCGTGCCCGACAACCCCCGAGCCCTCCTCGATGATGCCGGGAACCACGATCCCCACCGCGAGCGGCGTGTAGCCGGCGGCGAGGGAGGACTCCCGAGCCCAGCGCACCACCTCGACGATCAGATCGGTGAGGGCGTGTGCCTGGGCATCGTTGCTCGGGGTGGTGTCTCGGCGCAGGGCGAGGACCCGACCATCGGAGTGAAACAGTCCCGTTTTGGTGCCGGTTCCGCCCACGTCGATGCCGATGACCACATCGTCGGTGTCTGATTCTCGGGGTGTGCTCATGCGAGGATGACCGATCGGGTCAGGGCACGCGGCTGATCCGGATCAAGCCCGCGCCGCTCGGCCAGGGCCACCGCGAAGCGGTGCACAATTACCAGTTCGGCCAGCGGATCGAGATCGTGGTGGACAAAGCGGGCGCCGGTGCGCGCGACATCCTCATCCAGTCCGGTGGGATAGTCACCCAGGGACCACACGAGTCTGCCGGGCTGGGCGATCGCGATGGGGCCGTGTCGGTAGTCCATTGCCGGATACGCCTCGGCCCAGAACTGTGCGGCCTCTCGGGTTTTGAGCGCGGCCTCCTGGGCAAGGCCCACCGCGGCCCCACGCCCCACAAAGGTGACCTGGTCGGCGTCCAGGAGGTCATCAATGGGGAGGGTGAGTGCGCGTTCGGCCTGGGCCGCGAGAGCCTCGACGTTCTCGCCCAGGTGTGCCCGCAGGAGCGCGAGCGTGGTGGTGGCAAAGCGGGTCTGCACCACCGAACGCTCATCGGCGAAGGGGAGCAGCACCTGGTGGGTGGCCAGTGACACCACGGGACTGTCGGCTACCGCGGTGATGACGGTGCTGGGGGCACGGACCGCGCCCAGAAGCTCGAGGATTTCGGTGGTGGTGCCCGAACGGGTGATGGCCACCACCCGGTCATAGTCTCGATCGGCAGGGTACTCCGACCCGGCGAAGGCATCGGTGACGCCCTGCCCGGCGCGTTCGCGCGCCACCGCGTAGCTCATCGCGATGAACCAGCTGGTTCCGCAGCCGACCACGGCTACACGCTCTCCGGGCTGGGGCAGTAGGGCGGCGTTGTCCGCGGCAACCGCGGGGGCCAGACGCCAGGTCTCGGGCTGGGATTCCAACTCACTGGAGACAAATCTTGCGGCCATTCGATGTCCTTTCATCGGTGTGGTGGATCTAGACTATGACTGTTAATGATCGTTAATCAATATAATTAATCAAGTTCGATCAAATTGATCGTGACCGCCGTGAACGAAACGACAGATATGATGGCCCCGTGACTACCCAGCAGCGACTCAACCGACTCCTCGACTTTGTGGGGGAACGCGGCAACGTGTCGATCGCCGAAATCGTGGCCGAGTTTGAGGTGTCGGCCGCGACCGCAAGGCGCGATCTCACCACGCTCGCCGAACAGCGACTGGTCACCCGCACCCACGGTGGGGCCTCCGCGCTGAGCACCGGATACGAGCTGCCGCTGCAGTACAAGATCGCCCTGCAGGCCGAGGCCAAGATCGCCATCGCCCGGGCGACCGCGGCCCTCATTCCCACCGGTGCGACCGTGGGGATCAATGGGGGAACCACCACCACCGAGGTGGCGAGGCAGCTGGCCAAGAGCGAGCGGTTTGTGCGTGAGGACGGTGAGCCGGGGCTGACCCTGGTGACCAACGCCCTCAATATCGCCTATGAACTCTCGCTGCGCCGGAACGTGAAAATCACGGTGACCGGGGGCGTCGCGCGAGCCCAATCCTACGAACTGGTGGGGCCGCTGGTGCGGGATACCCTGACCGAGTTTGCCCTCGACGTTGTGGTCCTCGGCGTGGACGGGCTGGGCCCGAAATTTGGGGCAACCACCGTGCATGAGAGTGAGGCCGAGGTGAGCCGAATCTTCGCCGAGGTGGGAGCTCGGGTGATCGTGGTGGCCGATTCCACCAAGATTTTACGATCCACCTTTGCCCGAATCTGTCCGCTGGACGTGATCGACGTGCTGGTTACCGATCAGCCCCTGGACCCCGAGATTGCGGGCCAGTTCGCCGCCGCCGGCGTCGAGGTAGTGGTCGCCACTCACGAGTCCGAGGCGTGAGCGGGCGCGGAAAATAACGCGGCATCGGCTTGAGATTTTTCGTAACCTGACGATATCCTGAAAGGCTGTTCGCCGGGACCCGGCGTCACCCTCGTACATCGATGTTCATTTTCTCGGTGGCGGGGCCATATTTCGACCTTCCGGGTACGCATGTCTTCACCTTCTGTTTTTTCTTCCCTGTGGCGCCTGCGCGAATACGCACGTCCCGCTTTGCCGCGCCTCGCGCTCGGCGGCGTGGCCGGCCTGTTCGCGGGGCTGCTGGCACTGGCGATCCCGCTGGTGCTGCGTGAGCTCGTGGATGGCCCGCTGGCCTCCCGCGACACCGCACTGATCATCGGCGCGGCCGGGATCGTGCTGGCGCTCGGTGTGGCCGAGGCGGCCACCGTGGCCGTGCGCCGCTGGCTGGTGCTGACCCCCGGTACCCACGTCGAGGCCGCGATGCGCAACGCGATGTATGAGCGCCTGCAGGATCTGCCGGTGTCCTTCCACGACCGCTGGCAATCCGGTCAGCTGCTCTCTCGCCAGGGCACCGATCTGGGTTTGATTCGTCGCTGGCTTGCCTTCGGCATCATCCTGCTGTTTGTGAACCTGGTCACCATCGTGGTGGGTACCGCGGTGCTGTTCACCTGGCATCCGCTGCTCGGCGGGATCTTCCTGCTGATCTCGGTGCCGATCTGGATCTACGGCTTCGCGTTTGAAAAGCGCTACGCGGTGGTGGCTCGGCTGAGCCAGGACCAGACCGGCGACCTGGCCACCTCGGTCGAGGAATCGGTGCACGGCATCCGGGTCCTCAAGGCCTTCGGCCGTGGCCGGCACGCGCTGCGTGGATTCACCCGTCAGGCCCAGGACCTCCAGGGCACCGAGATCAAAAAGGCAAAGGCCCTCGCGGGCATCTGGCTCTGGCTCGTGCTGCTGCCGGACATCGGCTTCGCGCTGTGTCTGCTCGGTGGCATCTGGCTGGCCAGCCAGGGCCAGATCAGCGTGGGCGAGCTCTTTGCGTTCTTCGCCACCGCGACGATCCTGCGTTTCCCGCTGGAATCCATCGGCTTCCTGCTGGCGATGACCCTGGACGCGCGTGCCGCGACCGACCGTTTCTTTGAGGTCATGGACGAACCGATCACCCTGGCCGATCCCGAGGCACCGAAGCACATCGAGAACCCTCGCGGACGCCTGGAGTTCGACAACGTTCACTTCCGCTTCCCCGACGCCCCCGAGGGCACCCCCGACCTGCTGGACGGGGTCTCCTTCACCGTGGAACCGGGTCAAACCGTGGCCGTGGTGGGCCTGACCGGATCGGGCAAGTCCACGCTGACCGCCCTTGCCTCGCGCCTCTATGAGGTGACCGGAGGATCCATCCGCCTGGATGGGATCGACCTGCGCGAGCTCAACCGCGACGACATCTACGCCAATCAGTCGGTGGCGTTTGAGGAGCCCACGCTCTTCAGCGCCTCGATCCGCGACAATGTGCTGCTGGGCCGGGACGACACCAAGACCGATCCGGAGACCGCCCAGAAGTCGCTGGATCGCGCCCTCGACGTGGCCCAGGCGGACTTTGTCCGTCGCCTCCCCGAGGGTGTGGAAACCGTGGTGGGCGAGGAGGGCATGAGCCTCTCCGGCGGTCAGCGCCAGCGCGTGGCCCTGGCCCGAGCCCTGGCCACCGACCCGAAGATCCTGGTCCTCGACGACCCGCTCTCGGCACTGGATGTGAACACCGAGGCCCGGGTGGAGGAGGGGATGCGCCGCGACTACGGCACCACCTCAACCCTGATCGTGGCCCACCGCCCCTCGACCGTGCAGACCGCCGACCATGTGGTTCTGCTGCACGAGGGTCGCATCCACGATGCGGGCACCCACCGTGAGCTGCTGGAACGCAGCGCCGAATACCGATTTGTACTGTCCAGTTTGGACGAGGAGAACACCCGATGAGTGACAACACCGTGCAGGGGGTGAGCGGCGAGGAACGCTCCTCGCTGACCCCCGAGGAATCCGCACGGATCCGTAAGCGATCCCTGAAGCTCCTGGGTGAGCTGGTGCGGCCGGTCCGCGGCCGGGTCATCCTGACCATGGTGGTCGTGATTCTCTCGACCGCCGCGCAGGTGGCCGGCCCCGCGCTGATCGCGTTCGGGCTGAACAAGGCGCTGCCCGCGGTGCTGGATCAGGCCGACTGGGGCCCCGCCTTCCTGGCCGTGGGGGCGCTGCTGGCCTCGGGTATCGTGGGCGCCGTGCTCATCTCCTGGTACACGATTCTCAGCGCCCGGGTGAGCCAGGCGATCCTGCTGGATCTGCGCCTGCGCGTGTTTGCGCACACCCAGGACCTGAGCCTCGACTTCCACGAGAGCTACACCTCCGGCCGGATCATCTCGCGCCAGACCAGTGACCTCGACGCGATCCGCGAGCTGCTGGACTCCGGCATCAACCAGCTGGTGTCCGGCGTGCTCTACATGTCGTTTACCGCGGTTGCGATGGTCCTGCTGGACCCGATTAGCGCCCTGGTGATCGCGATCGCGCTGATCCCGCTACTCCTACTCGGCCGCTGGTTCCAGCGCCGCTCGCAGGTGCTGTTCCGTCAGCAGCGGGTGGCCTCGGCCCAGACCATCGTGAAGTTTGTCGAGACCATGACCGGCATCCGCGCGGTCAAGGCCTTCCGTGCCCGGCGCCGCAACGAGGAGGAGTTCGGCGAGAAGGTCGAGAACCTGCGCGGGATTAACGCCCGGGTGATCGGCCTGTTCGGAATCTTCGATCCGGGCCTGATCCTGATCGCCAATGTCTCGGTGGCCGTGATCGTGCTGGTTGGTGGCCTGCGGGTGGCCGGTGGTGCCATCGCGATCGGCACACTGCTGGCCGCGGTCCTCTACGCCAAGCGCTTCTTCGATCCGGTTGAGGACATGGCCATGTTCTACAACTCCTATCAGTCGGCCGCGGCCGCACTGGAGAAGATCTCGGGTGTGCTGGAGGAGGAGCCGGGCGTGCCCGCACCCCAGGCTCCGGTCGCGCTGCACACACCGCGCGGTCACCTGGAGTTCCGGGAGACCACGTTTGGGTATGGCAACGGGGTCGAGATCCTGCCGAAGTTCTCGCTGGAGATCCCCGCCGGGCAGACCATCGCCCTGGTGGGGGCCACCGGCGCGGGCAAGACCACGCTGGCCAAGCTCATGTCCCGCTTCTACGACCCGACCTCGGGCCGGGTCACGCTGGACGGGGTGGACCTGCGCGATCTGGATGATGCGCACCTGCGCCGCGCGGTGGTTATGGTCACCCAGGAGGCGTACCTGTTCTCGGGCACCATCGCCGATAACATTGCGCTGGGAAACCCCGATGCCACCCGCGAGCAGATCATCGAAGCAGCCCGTGCGGTGGGCGCCGACACCTTCATCGAGGCGATGCCCGCCGGCTTTGATACCGACGTGAATAAGCGTGGTGGACGCCTGTCGGCGGGTCAGCGTCAGCTGGTTTCGTTTGCCCGTGCGTTCCTCGCCGATCCCGCGGTGCTGCTGCTGGATGAGGCCACCGCCTCGCTCGACATCCCGGGTGAGCGCGCGGTGCAGAACGCACTGCAGACCCTGCTCGCCTCGCGGACCGCGGTGATCATCGCGCACCGACTGTCCACGGTCGCCATCGCCGACCGGGTGCTCGTGATGGAGCAGGGCCAGATCGTCGAGGACGATACCCCCGCGGCGTTGATCAGCGGGACCGGTCGCTTTGCCAAGCTGCATGCGGCCTGGCGGAACTCGCTGGTCTAGTCCCGGACGTCAAAACGGCGAGGGTGCCACGGAAATATCCGTGGCACCCTCGCCGTTTGTCTGGAATCGACTGATTACTTGGGGGAGACCATCGTCTCGCCGTAGTAGTTACCGAAGGCCGAGAAGACGCTCCAGTCTCCGCAGATCTGGACCTCCTTGGGGACCTCGGTGGGCCACCAGGTGTCGTTCAGCCCGGGCGACTCGGGACGCTCACCGGGCTTGCATACGCCCTCGGGCAGCGGAGAGTCGGTGTGGAAGGTGATCAGGGTTCCCGGGGTGGACGGGTGCGACTTGATCCGGATGTTTGTGGAGTCTTCGGGGATGAACGGGGTCGGCGCGAGCTTTTCGGCCTCCGGCGCAAATTCCTTATAGGTGGGGTAGATCGCGGACTTCGGATCGGCAATCAGGGTGTTGACGGTTCCGCATCCGGCAAGCCCAATCACCCCGACCACGGAGAGGGCGGCGAAGGAAAGAATGCGAGCAGAAGACCAAACACGTTGCATAATTCCATTACAACGCGCTTTCCTGTGACGAACATCGTACGCAGGCGTGGCGTGTGTCGTCCTCGGGGATGATTTTTACCACCTCGGGCGCAAAAACCGCGTGATAATGCGGAGTTAAGTTGCCTCGGTGACACATTCCCGAATTGCAACGATTCGGTAATGATTTAGGCGATCCCCTTCCCATGTTCCCCATTTGGGGGACCGGAAAACGCCGAATGTGGGCTTCAGATCACGACCGGGGCACGGCGTCCGTCTCAAACTCCGCCTCGACCCGGGTCACAAAGGCCGATTTCGTTGGCCGCGGATGTCCACCCAGCCGGCGCAGTGCGGTGCCCTCGGCCTCCCAGTGTTCCAGGGCAGCCTCGGCCAAATGGGTGGGCAGCGTCCCATCGGCACGGATCACCCGCCACCAGGGCAGATCATTGCCCTGCCGGGCCATGATCGCACCCACCTGGCGTGCGGCGCGGGTCCCCATCGCCGCGGCGACCCCACCATAGCTCATCACGCGTCCCGGAGGGATCGCCAACACCACACGATAGACGGCCTCGAGGAACGCCTCGGGATCATCGATGACGGGGAGGACTACCCGGAATTCGGGTTCGCTCGACTCGGGAACCGTCACCTAGATGCTGCGGCGGGCCAGGACCTCGCCGTAGGCGGTTTCACCCACGGGCTCGAAGCCGACCTGGCGGAAGAAGACATCGGGACCCAGGTCGCCGGGCTCATAGATCACGCTGACGTGGTCGAAGCCGCGCTTGCGGGCCTCCTCGGTCAGGGCGTCGACCGCGAAGGTGCCCACGCCCTCGCCCTGAGCATCGGCGTCCACGTTGATCCGCCAGAGCACGCTGCGGAACTCCTCGCTGGGGGAGTCATCGTCGAAGGAACCCTGGATGAAGCCGACCACCTTGTTATCGCGCAGAACCACGCGCTGCCAGGTGGTGGATGGGTCGGTGACGGCGGCGGCTACCGAGTAGGAGACGGGCGCAACAAACTGCTCCTGTCCGGGCTTCAGGGTCAGGGCGTTTACCGCGACGATGGTCGTGGCCGAAAGTTCCTCAAGGCGTAGGTCGGTCATATCCCTAGGGTAGCCCCACCCTTCCGACAGTGGTAGCCCGTGGGCGCGAATACTCTGGATACTGGATGTTCACCCATCGAATCTGTCTCGATGTCGAGATAATTCGCTCGCTCCGGTAAGCTGGCTGATGGCCGGACCCGGCCCGTTTCTGAGGAGCACTCTTATGAGCAAAATCAAGGTTGAGGGAACCGTTGTCGAGCTCGACGGCGACGAGATGACCCGCATCATCTGGCAGTCCATCAAGGACACCCTGATTCACCCCTATGTCGACGTGAACCTGGAGTACTACGACCTGGGTATCGAGTCGCGCGACGCTACCGACGACCAGATCACCATCGATGCCGCTCACGCGATCCAGAAGCACGGCGTCGGCGTGAAGTGCGCAACCATCACCCCGGACGAGGCTCGGGTTGAGGAGTTCGGTCTGAAGAAGATGTGGAAGAGCCCCAACGGCACCATCCGCAACATCCTCGGCGGCGTGATCTTCCGCGAGCCGATCATCATCTCCAACATCCCGCGTCTGGTTCCGGGCTGGAACAAGCCGATCATCATCGGCCGTCACGCCTTCGGCGACCAGTACCGTGCGACCGACTTCCTGTTCCAGGGTGAGGGCACCCTGACCGTTGAGTTCACCCCCAAGGACGGTGGCGAAGCTCAGAAGTTCGAGGTTTACCAGGCACCCAGCGACGGTATTGCCCAGGTTCAGTACAACCTCGACTCCTCGATCCGCGACTTCGCTCGCGCCTCGCTGAACTACGGTCTGAGCCGTAACTACCCGGTTTACCTCTCGACCAAGAACACCATCCTGAAGGCCTATGACGGTCGCTTCAAGGACATCTTCCAGGAGATCTTCGAGGCCGAGTTCAAGGCCGACTTCGACGCCGCGGGCCTCACCTACGAGCACCGCCTGATCGATGACATGGTTGCCTCGGCAATGAAGTGGGAGGGCGGTTACGTCTGGGCCTGCAAGAACTACGACGGTGACGTGCAGTCCGACACCGTGGCTCAGGGCTTCGGCTCGCTGGGTCTGATGACCTCGGTTCTGTCGACTCCGGACGGCAAGGTTGTGGAGGCCGAGGCCGCCCACGGTACCGTGACCCGTCACTACCGTCAGCACCAGGCAGGCAAGCCGACCTCGACCAACCCGATCGCCTCGATCTTCGCCTGGACCCGTGGCTTCGCCCACCGTGGCAAGCTGGACGGCAACCAGGAGCTGATCGACTTCGCGAACACCCTCGAAGACGTCGTGATCAAGACCGTCGAATCCGGCAAGATGACCAAGGACCTCGCGCTCCTGGTTGGCCCGGACCAGGCCTACCAGACCACCGAGGAATTCCTCGCGTCGATCACCGCGAACCTCCAGGCTCGCCTGGGCTAGTCCCCGGTAGCAGCGCGGGCTCATCCCCGGCAAAAACGGCCCCGTCGGATCTTCGGATCCGACGGGGCCGTTTTGGCGTGCGCGAGGCTAGCCGGCGGGTGTGGTTGCCGGGGGCGTGGCGCTCGGGCAGAGCTTGAGGAACGCCGCATCGGCGTCCTTGGCCGCCTTTTCCGCGGTGGAGAGCTTGTCCAGGTCCACCTTGCTGGGATCGGTCTGGCCCTGCTGAAGGACGTTAGCCATCGCGGCGGCGGTGGTGGTGAGTTCGAGGCCGGCCTTGCGGACCTCGTCATTATTGATCGTGTTGAACGCGTTGGAGAGCTCGATGTTGGTGGCGCGCAGGGTCGCGAACGCGCCCGCCGGATCCTCGGTCGGGTTGACCGTGGAGTTTGCCGGATAGGCGGTGTTGAGCGCCTCATTGGCGGTGGCGCAGGCGGTTGCCAGATCCACCGGGTCACCCGTGGGAGAGGTGGTGGGTGAGGGGAAGGGTTCTACCCGGGGTGCCGACTGCGCGGTGGAGGACGGCGAGGGGGCCGGATCGCCGGCCGAACAACCGGCGAGTCCGATCACCCCGACAAGCAGAATCGGAACCAGGGCGAGGCGGCGTGGGGTGAGCAGGTGCATAACAGTCTTTCGGTTCGGGTGCTCGGCGAGCGTAGCAGACCCGACTGGGGGATCACTCCCGGGTGCGTGCGATGCGCCCTACCTCAGGACCGCGCAAACACCTTCCCCGGGTTCAGGATGTTGAGTGGATCAAACGCCAGCTTGATCCGTTTCTGGAGCTCATGCTGGGTCTCGCCCAGTTCCTCGGCCAGCCAGCGCTGCTTGAGCACCCCGATGCCGTGCTCCCCGGAGAGGGTTCCGCCGAGCTCCAGGCAGGCCTGGAAGAGTGCGTGTGCCGCCTCCCAGACGCGTTCGGGCACCTCGGGTCCGTCCACAATCAGGTTGGGGTGCAGGTTCCCGTCGCCGGCGTGGGAGAGCGTGGGAATCGGGATATCGAAGCGCGTGGATACCTCGGCGATCGCATCAAACATCTCGGCGAGCTTGGAGCGGGGGACACTCACATCCTCGATCAGCGGATAACCGAGGGTTTCCAGTGCCGGGTGCATCGCCCGGCGCACGACCAGGAGGTCCTCACCGTCCCGTTCGGTGGCGGCGAGTTCGGCCGTTGCGCCGTGGGCCCGCAGAATCCCCAGCGCCGCCTCGGCGGCCTCGCGCGCATCGGGACCGTCGGTGCGCAGCACCAGCTGGCTCTGTCCGAATGGCGGAGTGGGGAGGCCCAGATGGGCGTGCACGGTGGCGAGGCAGGTCGCATCCAGCAGCTCCATGATGGCCGGGGTGAGACCCGCGCGACCGATCGCGACGGACGCCTCGGCGGCGTCGCGCACACTGGGGAAGTAGGCGGCGATGGTGTGTACCGGCCCGGGAACCGCGCGCCGCAGCCGGACGGTGGCACCCACGATGACGCCGAGAAGACCCTCGGAGCCCACCATGAGTGCTGTCAGGTCGAGGCCGGTGACCCCCTTGACGCTGCGATGTCCCATCGAGATCAGCGAGCCATCGGCGAGGACCACATCGAGGGCCAGCACGGCCTCCCGGGTCACCCCGTACTTGGCGCACAGCAGCCCGCCGGCATTGGTGGCGATGTTACCGCCGACGGTGGAGATGGCACGGGAGGCGGGGTCCGGGGCAAACCACAGGCCGTGCTCGGCGAGCACCGCGTTGAGGTCGGCGTTGATGATACCCGGCTCGATCACCGCGAGCAGGTCCACGTCGTTAATCTCGTGGATCCGGGTCATCCGCGCGGTCGAGAGCACAATCTCTCCGGGACCCGCGGTGGCGGCCCCGGCCAGACCCGTGCCCGCGCCGCGGGTGACCACGGGCACCTGGTGGGTGTGCGCCCAGCGCAGCGTGGCCTGGACATCCTCGACGGATTCGGCATGCACGATGCCGACTGGTGCCCCGGCCGACACGTAGCCCGAGCGGTCGCTGCGAACGATCTCGAGTGCGGCGGGGGAGGTGTCGAGGCGGTCGCCAAGAACCGCGCGCAATTCGGAGAGCATAGGGGCATCCTACCGAGTGCCCGTGTGCGGGCACACTCGTGAGACGCCGGATTACCCGGGCGAACACCGGTGCCGCGCGGACCGCGGCGTGGTGTTACCGGTTGAGGCTACGCAGGCCGTGAACCAGGCCCGAAACGGTGGAGATGACCGCGAGGATCACGGCACCGATCCAGCTACCCAGGTGCCACAGCGCCAGCGAGGCACCAAACATCACGATGATCTCGATCAGCGCGCGACCGAAGACATCAAAGTGGATCACGGCGCGCGGCGACTGGAACAGCGCCCAGATCAGCACCACGAGGGCGGGGGCCGCGATACCAAAGGCGATGTTCCAGGGGAAGGGCCAGGAGGTGAATCCCCAAATCGCGACGATGACCACCGCGGCGAGCTCCAGGAAGAGTCGAAGAATATCGTTGGGAGCAAAGGCGGGGCGAGGGGTTACGTCTGACACCCGCATAGTCTACGGGATTCCGACGCTCAGTCCGGCATCGGGACCCCGCCCGCCGGCTCGCCTAGCTCAGCGAGAGCGCGGAGAACTCCACCCGGGCGCCATTGGTGGCGCTGTCCGAGGAGGACTGGTTGTAGGAACCGGCCTTGAAGTACACGTTGTATCGGTCGAAGGAGGCGGGGATTGGGTAGCTGGTTTCTGTGCCGTTGACACTCACCCGGAGCCGGTGATTATCCACGGTGATCGAATAGGTCCAGTTCTGGCCGAGCGCGACGGTGCCCAGTGGATACATGGTCTGACCGCCGTCGGGAGATTTGGCGACGCCCAGGGTGATCTGTCCGTCGGCATCGTAGAACAGTTCGGTGACCACCTTGGTGGAGGGGCCGCCGGTGCCCAGGTGCACCTGCCCCACGCACACCCGCTTGGTCACATCGGGGACCGCGACGGTGGCGCTGAGAGTGTGGTTTTCGGTGACCTTCCACTCGGCGAGGGAACCGTCCGGGTTCATCTGGCGCAGTTCGCTGCGTCCGTACTGCGAGTGCGGGGTGTGGACCCCGTTTTCGGGTGCCCAGAACGTCATCTGCCCGGCCGAGTTGAGGAAAAAGTAGTCCTGGTTTGTGTAGCCGCCGGTAAGGGCCGTGGGCGAAATGGTGGTGGGGTCGCCCTGGGGGCCGGTGGGCAGCTGCAGCTCCCAGTCGGCGAGGTTGAAGCGGCTGGAGGGTGCGGCGCCGCTTCCCGCGGCCGGTGTACCCGGGGCCGGTGTCGCCTGCGGTGCCGGATGCGTCGCGGAGATCGTGGAGGCGAGTGCCCGCGAATCGGCATGGTGCGGGTGCCCCGGGTGCATCAGGTTCGGGACCGCAACCACCAGTCCGGCGGCCACCAGGACCGTTCCCCCGACCGTGATCAGTGCCGTACGACGCTTCATGAAGACTCCCAATTTTCTGGCCCGGCCGGATGGCTCTGTGGCACCCGTCCACAATGTAGGGTCCCAGGCTTTGGACTCGCCGAGGGTTTGTTGTGTGTTTCTCCGGCCGTGAAAAAACAACGGCGCGCCACCCCGAGGGGCAGCGCGCCGTGGTGTTGGCCGACGTCGATCTAGCGGAAGATGATGGTGCGATCGCCGTCCAGCAGGATGCGGTCCTCGGCGAACCAGCGCACGGCTTGGGTCAGCGTCCGGCTCTCCTCGTCCTGACCGATCGAGATCAGCTGTTCGGGGGAGCGGGAGTGGTCCACGCGCACCACGTTCTGCTCGATGATCGGGCCCTCATCCAGGTCGCTGGTCACAAAGTGCGCGGTGGCACCGATCAGCTTCACGCCGCGGGCGTGCGCCTGACGGTAGGGGTTTGCGCCCTTGAAGCCGGGCAGGAAGGAGTGGTGAATGTTGATGGCCTTGCCGGCGAGTGCCTCGCACAGCTCGGGGGAGAGGATCTGCATGTAGCGGGCGAGGACCACGAGTTCGATGTTGTGCTCCTCGACGGCTTCAAGCACGCGCGCCTCAAACGCCGCCTTGCTCTCGGGGCCGGTGACCGCGTGGGACTCGAACGGGACGCCGTAGAACTCGGCGAGGTCGCCCAGCACGTCGTGGTTGGCGAGCACCAGCGGAATCTCCACCGGCAGCTGCCCGCCGCGCTGACGGAACAGCAGGTCGTTGACACAGTGGCCGGCCTTGCTGGCCAGCACCAGGGTGCGCAGCGGACGACCCACGCGGTCCAGGGTCCAGGTCGCGTCAAAGCGCTCCACGACCGGGGCGAGGGCCGCGGCAAACTCCTCATAGGAGGCGGCGGACTCGACCTGCAGGCGCATAAAGAAGCGGCCGGTGTCGGCGCTGGAGAACTGCTGGCTCTCGGTGATGTTGCCGCGGGCGGCGACGATCGATCCACTCACATCGTGGACGATGCCGGGCTGGTCGGCACATACGAGGGTGATTACCCAGTGGTTCAGTTCTGCGGGGGCGGTGTTGTTGGTCACCGCTCTAGAGTATTGCCTCAACGGGGTAGATGCGTATTCCGGGCCAACCCTGTACCCTGATATATGGTTCCGGCAGTCCCCGAGAGCCCTGGGCGCGCACATCAGCGCGCAGACGAACTCGCCGCCCGAGGCACAGTCCCGGCCCGAGTGAACGCCATTCCGGAAATTTTCCTGATGACCTCTTCAACCACGACACCCGTGCGCTCAAATGCGCTGCCGATGCTGGGTTTGATCGCCCTGTCGGTCTCCGTTTTCCTCTCCATTACCAGCGAGATGATGCCCACCGGGCTGCTGCCCGAGATGAGCGCCGACCTGGGTGTGACCGAATCCCAGGTGGGATTGCTGGTGACCATTTTTGCCTTCACCGTGGTGCTCACCAGCACCACGATGATTCGGGTGACCCGGCGTCTGCCCCGGCACACGCTGATGGTCGCGATCCTGCTGACCCTGGCACTGTGTAACGTGCTGACCGCGGTATTGCCGAGCTATCCGGCCATCGTGTTTGCCCGGATCCTCGGTGGGGTGGCGCACGGTATGTTCTGGTCGCTGACCCCGGCCTATGCCTCGCGCCTGGTGGCCCCGCACCTGATCGGTCGTGCGATCACCATCGCGCTGACCGGCGGAACCCTCGCCATGATCCTCGGTGTCCCGCTGGGCACCGCCCTCGGCCACGCGGTGGGCTGGCGGGTTGCGTTCGGCGCGGTCGCCGTGGCCCTCGCGCTCGGCGCGCTGGCCGTGTTCTTCTTCCTCCCCAAGGTGGCCCAGGACCCGGTCACCCCGAAGGCCGCCAAGACCGATGCCGCCGGTAATAAGGTGCCCGGCTCGGTGCTCCCGGTGGCGCTGATCTGCATCATGGTCGCGCTGACCATGACCGGTTACTACGCCTTCTTCACCTACATCACCCCGTTCTTCATCGGCTTTATCGGGATTCCTGCCGAACTGGTGAGTGTGGCCCTGCTCGGGTTCGGTGCGTTCGGTGCGATCTCGCTGTTCTTTACCGGCGGTATTTTCTCCCGGCTGCCGCTGCGTGGCTTGGCGATCGGCCTGGTCGGCTGTGTGGTGGCGGTCAGCGTGATCGCGATGACCGCGCAGTCACCGATCATCGCCGCCATCGCGATGGCGATCTGGGGATTCTGCTTCGGCCTGATCCCGCCGCTGGCACAGACCCTGATGCTGCGGGCCGCGGCCCCCGAGAACCGAGACAACGCCGGTGCGTTCTACACCACCGCGTTCAACCTGGGCATCGGAGGCGGCGCACTCTTCGGAGGTATTCTGCTTTCGGCATATGGTTTGGGCGCGCTGCCGATCCTCTCGGCCGCCCTCACCGCGGCCGGTTTGGTGCTGTTCCTGATTGCGCGTGGACGGGTGAAGGCGGCGGTTGAGCGCCACTCGCCGACACCGGAATTGGCCGAGGTTTCGGCCTAAACGGGGAATGATCCGGGTTATTTTGTCGTTCAATTACGAAGAAGCTTCCCGGTTTTGATAGGTTAGAAGCTACAGGCCACCTACCTTACGGAGACCTCATGGCGACGATTCTGACCATCTTCCTGATTGTCTCCGTCGCGACTCCATTTCTTGCCAGGTTCCTCAAGAACCATGTTTTCACCGTTGTGGCTCTCGTGCCCGCTGGGGCATTTATTTGGACGTTGCTGCAGGGCGAACAGATCCGCACGCACGGCGAGATCACCGAAACCATCCGCTGGGTTCCCCAGCTGGATCTGGCTCTCGCATTCCGCATGGACACCCTCGCGTGGCTCCTCGCACTGGTTGTCACCGGTGTGGGCACCGTGGTGCTGCTCTACTGCACCCAGTACTTCACCAAGCGGGAGCCGGGACTGGGGCGCTTCGCGGCGTTCCTGTTTGCCTTCGCGGGCACCATGTTTGGGCTGGTCACGGCCGATGACATCCTGCTGATGTTCATGTTCTGGGAGATCACCAGCGTGCTCTCCTACCTGCTGATCGGGCACTACACCGGCAAGAAGGAGAGCCGCGGTGCGGCCCTTCAGGCGCTGCTGGTCACCACGTTTGGTGGCCTGGTGATGCTGATCGGTGTGATCATGATCTCGGTGCAGGTGGGCAGCACCTCACTCTCGGCCATCGTCGCGGCCGGGGTGACCGGCCCGATGGCGGTCACCGCGATCCTGCTGATCATCGTGGGCGCGATCTCCAAGTCCGCGATCGTCCCCTTCCACTTCTGGCTGCCGGCCGCGATGGCCGCGCCCACCCCGGTGTCCGCCTACCTGCACGCCGCCGCGATGGTCAAGGCCGGTATCTATCTGATCGCCCGGCTGGCCCCCGGCTATGCCGACCTACCCGGCTGGAAGCTGGTCCTGATCGGGCTGGGTGTCTGGACGATGCTGGTGGGTGCCTGGCGCTCGCTGCGTCAGTACGACCTCAAGCTGGTGCTCGCCTATGGCACCGTCAGCCAGCTCGGTTTCCTCATGGTCATCGTGGGCTTCGGTACCCCGGATGCCGCCCTTGCCGGTGCCGCGCTGCTGCTGGCTCACGCGATCTATAAGTCCACGCTGTTCCTGGTGGTGGGCATCATCGACCATGCCGCCGGTACCCGAGACTGGCGTCAGCTTTCGGGCCTCGGACGCAAGATGCCTGTACTCGCGGTCATCACCGCGCTGGCGATTGCCTCGATGGCGGGCATCCCGCCGCTGCTGGGCTTCGTGGCCAAGGAGTCCATTTTTGGGGCGTTCCTGCAGGCCGCCGAGGCCGGGGATCCCTATGGTTGGATCGCGCTGATCGGGACCGCGGTGGGTTCGATCCTGACCGTCGCCTACTCGGCCCGCTTCTTCTGGGGTGCCTTCGCCACCCGCACCGCCGCCTGTGTCTCGACCGAGTGGCATAAGCCGCCGACCGCGATCCTGATCGGCCCGGGTGTGCTCGCGGTGGTCTCGGTTCTGCTGGGTATCTTCTCCCCGGCGCTGAACGCCTGGTTGGATCCCTACCCGGAGAGCTTCGACGGCCACCTCGAGGGCCACCTGGCGCTCTGGCACGGTTTCGAGCCGGCCCTGTTTATCTCGATTGCGATCCTGGGCCTCGGTGCCGCGCTGTTCTGGAAGAAGACCCAGGTGGCCCGCCTGCAGGAGGCGCTGCCCCCGCTGGTGGACTCCTCTCGCGGCTACTGGAGCGTGACCCGCGCGGTGGACAAGATCTCCGCCAAGGTCACCATCTTCGGTCAGCGCGGTGGTCTGCCGCAGTACCTCTCGACGATCCTCGTGGTCTTTGTCCTGGTGCTCGGAACCCTCGCCGCGATTGGCAACGTCTGGCCCACGACCTTCCGCCTCTACGACTACCCGCAGCAGGTGGTGATCGCGCTGGTGATGGCCCTGGCCACCCTCGGTGCCGCCTGGACGCGCAAGCGAATGGCCGCCGTGCTGCTGGTTGGTGTCACCGGATTCGGCATGGTGGCGCTGTTCGCCTTCCACGGTGCCCCCGACCTGGCGCTCACCCAGGCACTGGTGGAGACGATCACCATCGTCGCCTTTGTGCTGGTGCTGCGCCGTCTGCCCGGCAACAGTCAGAAGCTCACCAAGCGGGTCCACCGCGGTCGCCGTGCGGTGATCGCGATCGGAACCGGTGTGGTGATGGGGGCCATCGCGCTGATCGCGCTGGGCTCCCGGATCGCCGATCCCATCTCGGCCCAGCTGCCCGAGATGGCCTACTACGAGGGCCACGGCAAGAACGTGGTCAACGTGGCCCTGGTGGATATTCGTGCCTGGGACACCATGGGCGAGATTTCCGTACTCGTGGTGGTCGCCACCGGTATCGCCAGCCTGCTCTTTGTCTCCGGACGGGCCGATAAGGGCCGTCGTGGCCTGCGCCGCCCGGCCACCGCGCTGGGACGCCGCAGCGTCCTCTCCGATCCGGACATCCAGCCCGCCACCCCGGGTGCGCGTCAGTCCTGGCTGGTGAGCGGTGGCAAGATCGCCAGCGCCAACCGCTCGATCCTGCTCGAGGTGCTGGTGCGACTGATGTTCCACCCGGCCATCGTGGTCTCGATCTTCCTGCTCTTCGTGGGCCACAACTCGCCCGGTGGCGGTTTTGCCGGCGGACTCCTGGCGGGTCTTGCCCTGGTCTTCCGCTACCTGGCCGGCGGCCGCTACGAGCTGCGCGAGGCCGTGCCGATCGACGCCGGCAAGCTTCTGGGTGCGGGTCTGGTGCTCGCGGTGGGATCGGCGATCGGATCGCTGTTCTTCGACTCCGAGATCCTCTCCTCGGCCTACCTCTCCGCAGATATTCCGGTTTTGGGATACATCTCCATCGGCACCACCACAATCTTCGATATCGGTGTCTACCTGGTGGTCGTGGGCCTCGTGCTCGACATCCTGCGCTCGCTCGGTGGTGAGGTCGACCGGCAACAGGACGAGGCCGATATCGCCGAGGAAAGCACCGACGAGTTCAGCCCGCGCCAGCAGGTGCCCAACACCGACCTCTGGGCCACGCAGCGCGTGCCCATTGTGCCGGATACCCCGTCCGCGACCGACACCCGAGAGGACAACCGATGAGTGCATCCCTCACCCTCGTCCTGCTGATGTCGCTGATGTACGCGGTGGGCATCTACGTGATGATGGAGCGCAGCCTGACCCGCTTCCTGATCGGCTTCCTGCTGGTGGGTAACGCCACCAACATCCTGATCTTCCTGATGAGCGGACCCAACGGCAATGCGCCGCTGTGGACCGGCGGCCCGGAGGACGCCGACATGGTGGATCCGCTGCCGCAGATCCTGATCCTCACCGCGATCGTGATCAACTTCGGTATCACCGCGTTTGTGCTCGCGCTGATCTACCGCACCTGGTGGCTCGCGCAGCTCGGCGACGAGGGTGACACCCTGCCGGATGACCACGCCCACGACACCGAGGAGGACGCCGAGGAGGCGTTCCGCCAGGTGGATGAGGACGATGAGGCCATTCAACGGGTCCTGGACGCCTCCAACGAACACGAAGATGACCCCGAACCCAACCCGGTTCAGACAGCACGAGACACGGAGGTGGGACGATGAACGCCCTGGTTCCCCTCGTTGTCACGATTCCGCTGCTGGGTGCCGCGATCGCGCTGATCTTCGGTCAGCGTCCGCGCGTGCAGATCTTTGTGTCGCTGATCTCACTGACCCTGGTGACCGCGATTGCCGCGGTCCTGCTGGTGGCCGTGGATCAGACCGGCACCGTTACCGTCAACGTCGGCGGCTGGGCACCGCCCTGGGGTATCGTGCTGGTGGTGGACCGCCTCTCGGCGATCATGCTGCTGGTGTCCGCCCTGATGCTGCTCGGCGTGCTGATCTTCGCGATCGGCCAGGGCATCGTGGACGACGACAACGAGACCCCGGTGTCGATCTTCCACCCCGCCTACCTGGTGCTGTCGGCCGGTCTGTTTGACGCGTTTGTGGCCGGCGACCTCTTCAACATGTACGTCGGCTTCGAGATGCTGCTGGCGGCCAGCTACGTGCTGCTGACCCTCGGCGGTACCGGTGCCCGCATCCGCGCGGGCGTGACCTACATCGTGATCAGCCTGATGAGCTCGCTGCTGTTTGTGGGCGCCATCGCGCTGATTTACGGGGCCACCGGGACCGTGACCATCGCGCTGATCTCCGAGCGGGTGCGCGAGCTGCCGATGGGGGTCCAGGCGATCCTCTGCGCGGCGCTGCTGCTGGGCTTCGCGGTCAAGGCCGCGGTGTTCCCGCTGTCCTTCTGGCTGCCCGACTCGTATCCCACGGCGCCCGCGCCGGTCACCGCGGTGTTCGCGGGCCTGCTGACCAAGGTCGGCGTGTACGCGATCATCCGCACCGACACCGTGATGTTTGTGGATGTGCCGCTACGAATACCGTTGATGGTGGTGGCGTTCTTCACACTCCTTGTGGGCATCATGGGTGCGGTGATGCAGGCAGATATTAAGCGTCTGCTCTCGTTCACCCTGGTCAGTCACATCGGGTACATGATCTTTGGTATCGCGATCGGCGGCGACATCGCGCTGACCGCCACCATCTTCTACGTGGTGCACCACATCGTGGTCCAAACCACGCTGTTCCTGGCGACCGGACTGGTCGAGCGCGTGGGGGGAAGTACCTCCATTTCGCGCCTGGGCGGTCTGCTCAAGGCCGCGCCGTTTGTGGCGGTGCTGTTCTTCCTCGGCGCGCTCAACCTCGGCGGAATCCCGCCATTCTCCGGCTTCCTCGGCAAGATCGGCCTGTTCCAGGCCGGCGTCGAGGAGGGCAGCTGGCTCTCCTACGTGCTGATTGCCGCCGGTGCCGCGACCTCGCTGCTGACCCTGTACGCGCTTGCCCGGGTCTGGAACATGGCCTTCTGGCGCTCGCGTGGTGAGGTCGAGGGCTACCAGTCTCCGCTGCTGGAATCCCTGGCCGAGAGCCCCGAGGACTCGGGGACCGTCGCGACCAAGCAGACCTCGCGTCTGATGGTGGGCGCGACCACCGGAATGGTGGGTCTCACCCTGCTGCTGACCGTGTTCGCCGGCCCCATCTTCGGCTATGCCGAGCGTGCGGCCGCCCAGGTGGAGAACGTGGATAACTACATCTCCGCCGTGTTCCCGGAGGGATCGCCCTAATGCCACAACAGACTCGCGATAAGCACCGCCTCGCCGGGCTCAGCCAGGGCCTGCTGGCCCTCGGTCTGCTCCTGCTGTGGTGCCTGCTCTGGGGCAGCTTCACCCCGCTCACCATCATCACCGGCATCCTGGTCTCGCTCGGGGTTTCGTTCACGTTCTATCTCCCCGGAGTTGAACTCAGCGGCCGGGTCAACCCCTGGCGCGTGATCGTCTTCTTTGTGGTGCTGGCCTGGGACATCCTGCGCGCCTCGATTCAGATCGCCTGGCTGGCCTTCGCACCGAACTTCAAGCCGGGTAACGCGATCGTGGGCATCCCGCTGAACACCCGTTCGGACCTGATCATGTCGTGGACCTCCACGGCGATCTCGATTGTGCCGGGATCCATCGTGGTGGACCTGGACCGTTCGGGTTCGATCCTCTACGTGCACGTGATCGACGTGCACTCCGAGGAAGACATTCAACGCTTCATCCAGGAGGTTCTGGACACCGAACGCCGCCTGGTGCTGGCAATCGGATCCAAGGCCGAGGTGGTGCGGGTCAACGAGCAGCATGCCCTGGCCCGAGGAAGGAAAAACCGATGACCATAATTTTGGGAATCATCATCGCCATGTTTGGTGCCTCGGCGCTGTGTGCGGTGTATCGGATCGTGCGTGGACCCTCGCTGCTTGATCGGGTGATCGCCTCGGACGTGCTGGTTGCGACCGCGATGTGTGCGATGGGTGCCGAGATGGCCATCAACCGTCACACCAACACGCTGCCGGTGATGCTGGTGCTGGCCATGTTCGCGATTGTGGGCTCGGTCAGCGTGGCCCGCTTCATGTCGAATCAGGCCGAAGCGTGACCGGCGAGTGGTGGCGCGACGCCCTGACCATCGCGCTGGTCTTTGCTGCCGCGGTGCTGTGTCTGGCCGCGGGCGTGGGTCTGCTGCGCTTCTCCGACGTGCTCGCGCGTCTGCATGCGGCGACCAAGCCGCAGGTGCTCGGTGTGATCCTGGTGGTGGCCGATGTGATCTTCTCGACCCCCACGATCGGCACGATCACGCTGGGGTTCTCGATCATCCTGTTCCAGGCGCTCACCGCACCAATCTCGGCACACATGGTGGGCCGGGCGGCGTATCGGACGGGTAAGTTCCGCAGCGATGTGCTCTTCCGCGACGAGCTTCGCGGCCGCAACCACCTGCTGGGCCTGGACTACCCGGATCCCGAGGACTACGTGTCCGGCAACACCGTGGCAACCCCGCTGGTGCAGGAGGCTCCGGTCGAGCATGATCCGGTGGTCCCCAACCACGAGCAGACACCCGGAGACACGGCGCGGTAGGCGCGCGTAAGCGCTTACAAACTGGATTACACTCGTTTGGGTGACTCTTCAGAACCATCTCGGTGAACGTGCCTATCCCGTCCGTCCGCGCATCTGGCATCAGCGTAACTATCAGCAGCTGAGAAAGGATCAGCGGCCCGCCCGAGCGCAGGGGCGTTCGCTGCTGACCTTCGCGATCGCGATTCTCGCGGCCGCCGTGGTCTCGGTGAACTGGCACGCCATTGCCGCCGCGCTGCCGTTTACCCCGGATTCCACCTTTGCCCCGGTGCTCACCGCCGCGCTGGCGTTTGTGGTGGTGGCCTTTGCCGTCTCGAGCCTGGACTCCTGGGGACCCTGGCGCGATCAGCGCCGCTACCGCCGGCTGACCGGTGCGAGCGAGATCACCCCGGCGCAGCAGTCACTGCTGGCGCTGGATGCCGAATCGGACTTCCGTTCGGGGCTCTGGAACTCCAGCCTGGAATTCTCCCCGGCCTGGTCAAAACTGCCCGAATCGCTGCGCAAGAAGTACGCCGACGGTGCCAAGGGTTACCCGATCATCTCTCTGCCGATGAACGATCTGCGCGACCTGCAGGCCGACCTGGACAAGCGCACTCGGATCGCCTCCGAGCGCGACCTGGAACTGTATGTGGCCGATGGGATGGCCCAGCACAGCATGAGCGCCCGCTTCCAGGCGATCCTCAACGGCCCGGATGCCGAGCGGATGCTCACCCGCATCGCCGGCCTAACCGGTCTGTCCGAGTGGGACCTGCGCGCGCTGGCCGAATCGCAGGCCGGGCGTCCGCCGCTGCTGCTGTGGGCGGGGGATGTGCAGCGCTTGATCGCGATCGTCCGCACCGCGTTTGTGGCCGGGCAGGTGAGCGAGCAGACCGCCTGGACCCTGATCGAGCGCCTGGGGAACGTCGCCTTTGCCCTGTATACCGATGCGGCAGACTACTGGCGCGGCGTGCGGATCGCCACCGCGTTCGCCTCCGACGAGGTCGCCGCCCTGCAGGCCTTTGACGAGACCATGAAGGAGCTGCGCGACAGCGGCTGGCCGGCGACCCGTGCCGCGTTCCCGACCCTGCCCGTGGACACCCTGCCCGGCCAGATCCGCACCCCCGAGGTGCTGCTGCCGCGCGAGGAGGCCAACTAGTCCGTCCCGCGCAACGGCCCCGTCCGGTGAGAATTCTCACCGGACGGGGCCGTTGTGGTGTTTGTTGTCTGACCCGTATCGGGTGTCCGGAGCCTGCGCGGGGGAGCGGTGCTGCGGGGTCTAGGCGTGTGCCGCCGGATACTCGGTCCCGTCGGCCCACACCCGCTGGAGGGTGAGGTCGCCGCTCCAGAGCAGAACGTCGGCGGGATAGCCGACCTCGATCGCGCCCAGGTCGCGCTCACGCCCGAGTACCCGGGCGGGGGTTTCGGTGAGTGCGCGCACGGCCTCGGGAAGCGGGATGCCCACGACGTGGACCGCGCGGTGCAGCGCGGCATCCAGGGTCAGGGTGGATCCGGCGATCGAACCGCCCTCAACCAGCCGGGCGGTGCCCTCGGTGACGAGGACCTCAAGAGAACCCAGCATGTAGTGCCCATCGGCGGCACCGGTCGCGGCCATCGCATCGGTGACCAGGGCGATGCGGCCGGGTGCCTCGGTGAAGGCAAGGCGCACAACGCTCTCGTGGACGTGCACGCCGTCGTTGATGACCTCGAGGGTCACGCCGGGGCTGTCGATCGCTGCCAGCACCGGGCCGGGCGCACGGTGGTGGATCGGGTGCATCGCGTTGAAGGCGTGGGTGAGGAGGGTCGCCCCGGCGTCGAAGGCGGCGCGGGCGGCGGTGTAGTCGGCGTCGGTGTGCCCCACGGCGACGATCACCCCGGCGGCGGTGAGCTCACGGATGGCCTCGGTGGCCCCATCGAGCTCGGGGGCGATGGTGATCTGGCGCAGCGTGCCCTGGCCGGCCTCGATCAGCCGGTCCACCGTGCGCACATCGGGGGTGCGCAGGGCCTCGGGATCATGGGCACCGCGGTGTCCGGGGTCCAGGAACGGTCCCTCCAGGTGGCTGCCCAGGACTCCCGAATCGGTTTCGGCGAGGTCGGCAACGATCTCCAGGCGGGTGACCAGGTCCTCAACGTCCGCACTGACAAACGACACCACCGCGCGGGTTGTGCCGTGGGAGCGGTGCAGCGCAAGTGCGGTGCGGATCGCCTCTTCACCCTGCTCAAAGGCCATGCCCGCGCCGCCGTGGCAGTGCAGGTCGATCAGGCCGGGGGTGATGATCTGCCCGGTGCCGTCGATCACCGTGGTATCGGGGCTCTCGGCGACCCGTGTCCGCCAGGTGTCGTCGGTGCCGCGGGCAGTAATCCCATCCTCGTCAAACTCGATCCAGGCGTGCTTGGTGCTCTGCCCGCCGGAAATTACGGTGGCCGAGTGAATGAGGTTCCGCATACGCACGAGTGTAGTCCCGCAGCGTGTACTCCGGGGTGCTAGGGAGTTGGATTGCTTCCTTTGACAAGCAAAAACGCCTCAGCGGCTTAATCTGCTAAGGACCAGAGGCCGTTCTGAAGCGTTGTTGCCAGCCTAGACTGCGGGGCTCTGAAAACCTAGGATCAGCTAGCGCAACAGCGCGCATGTTGTGAGTCAAACTCTGGCACCCATAACTTTGTATCCGCTTTTACGATTCGTAAAGCGCAATTCTAATTTTTGTGACTCCGTGACGTCTTGCGTTTATACCAAGGTGAGAGTGGGGCGGGTGTCTTGTTCGCCGAGTAACTGCCGAACTCGCGCAGGCCTCCAAGCCAGTTCTGCTGCGATTGATGCGATTGTCACTCCTCGAGTTCCTGCGAGGTCAATCGCTTGCGCCAACATTCCCGGCACTTCGCCGGGGTACTGATGAACTGGTCGATGGGCTACCATCGGCGTGGCTTTGAGATCGTTCAGCTTTATGTAGGCACGGCGAGCGGCGGAATCTGAGATTATTCCTAGTTCCTTGCTCCGATATATAAGAGACTGAATAGAAACTCCCCACCGTTCACTGAGGCGAGCGAGTTTTCGCATGTCAAATCGCCGAGGGAGTTCGTCGAGAATAATATTCGACGGCATGAGAAATTCTGCCGCGAAACGATCAGCTTCTCGTTCAAGTGTCGGGTCTCCTGCGCTGAATTCGCCATGCATAAGGATGTGACCGAGTTCGTGTGCTGCCGTGAATCGATGGCGAAAAACATCGTCAGCTTTGTCTAAGGAGAGCACCATCATAGGGCGGCCAAAAGCGAGCGTTGAGAAAGCGTCGATACGAGCAACTTCATGTTCAACCATCGGAACGAGCACTGCAACAATCCCGTAGCTTTCGAGAAGGCGCACGAGATGGGAGATAGGCTCCCCGTTCAAGCCCCAAAACTGCCGGATGCTGCGTGCCTTGCTTACTGGATCTTTTGGGCTGTCCATTCGATCGTTTTGAAAATCTGGAAGGTTGACCATTGGCAGACGAACATGTCGCTCAATGGTGTTGACGAGTTCCCAGACTTGCTCAGTGTAAGACGTAGCTTTGGCACGCTGACGTGCAGTAGTGGCTCTGAGGCTGCGGAAGAAAGCGTCGCCGGACTCAAGTTTCGATTGTGGTCGTCCTGCCGCAAAAAACTCGGGCAGGACTTCAAGCACATCCGCGAGCGCGGTGATGAGCTCCGGGCGAGGAGCTATCGCATTCGCTTCATATTGACCTATTGCTGCAGGTGACACCCCAATGGCGTTGGCGATATCTTGCTTCGTACGAAGAGCAAGCTGGCGAGCTTGCTTAAGCCGGTCGCCATCAAATGTTTCTGCGATTTTTTCGTTACTCAGAGCGGCGCTCTGCACGCTATCGGGAGTTCTTTGAAGATTCATCGTTCACTGCTGTTTTCATATCGGTGGAATCTGTGCGTTCATCGGCGATGTCATTGTCTGTGACAGTTTCATCGTTTGTCACAAGACCGAGCGATGCTTTAGGAAGAGCGCCTGAGGCGAAGGATCCATCCTGTGGTTTTAAATCGAGTGCGACTAGCCCTGCAACTGTCGTTTCGGTCATATCGATTGGCAGTTCTTCTCGATGAAGCCAGATCACTTCTCCTGAATCGCTGAGACGTACATCGCCTATGTAAAGGTGTTCGACTCCGCTCCGTGCGGATCCCTTGAGAGCAATGAGTACCGCTCGTGTTGCCGTGCCAAATTCGGTGGTGTTGACAACGCGCCCATCAGAACTAGTCAATTCGTAGTCGGCTCCGAAATCCAAAGTGGTGTGCTCGCGGACCGGCGCGAGGTCCAGCATGCGACGACGGACTGCGGATTTCATCTTGATGTCGTCAACACCTTTATTATTCGCAGGCAGCTTTATCGCAAGAATCAAGGTTCCATTCACTACCCCAACGCTGTGACGGCTTCCTCTGGGGTGCACGATTTCCGCGCCGATCTCCTCGAGCCCAGTAACGGTTTCATTCGCGAATGCAAGTCGTGCGGTTACTCCGTAGGCATCATCTGTGGTGAGGCGGCTTCCAGCTTTAGCCTCAGAGCCATCTGCCTGTGCGGTGGATGCAGCCTGGATGAGAATCGTGGCTACTTCCGCCGCATCCTCCTCGAATGCTTCCTTCATCCAGAGGGACGGCTGAAAGGTGTTGCTACTCATATCGTTCTCCAGAAGGGTTGAAAAGGGTGAGGCTTGTAATTCTACATTGGAGCTTCAGTTTTTATCAAAAAAAGTTCAATTTGGCTTTGTTTGTTGGGAAATACAGGGTTTTGGTGCCTGGTCAACGTCCGTCGCGTACGAGGATTGCGCCATGGATGTGCTGCGGTGGATCTCCCCCGAGCTGGAGGAGTGGGTGCGAGATCAGTGCCGTGTGCCGGAGCTGTTGGAGAGGAAACCCTAGGTTAGGGAACGGCTGGTTTTCGGCGGCTGGGACCGTACCGAATCCGTTCTCCTGCGTATGTCTGATGTTTGCATGCGGATCGCCCACGAGCCCGCCCCGGGATGCTAGGCTAATCGCGTCGCGACTGGCGTCGGTGGAGCGGGATCGCACCACTCAAGATGGTTACCATCGGGGAGCGACCGACACGGATTCGACCGCACGCCTGGGCCGATACGGAAAATTGATGTTTTGTCCGCCGCTGTCATCAGAGGAGCCAGTTTTGACCGACCTATTTAACGCCCCCCTTGCCGAAGTAGACCCGGAGATCGCCGCGGTCCTGGAGCAGGAACTGGGTCGCCAGCGCGACTACCTCGAGATGATCGCCAGCGAGAACTTCGTTCCCGTTTCGGTGCTGGAATCCGTGGGTAGCGTGCTCACCAACAAGTACGCCGAGGGTTACCCGGGCCGTCGTTACTACGGTGGCTGCGAGGCCGTTGACGTCGCCGAGAACCTCGCGATCGCCCGCGTCAAGGAGCTCTTCGGGGCTCAGTACGCAAACGTCCAGCCGCACTCCGGTGCCACCGCAAACGCCGCCGTCCTGGCCGCGATCGCCAAGCCGGGAGACACCATCCTCGGTCTCGAGCTGGCACACGGTGGTCACCTGACCCACGGTATGAAGCTCAACTTCTCCGGCAAGCTCTACAACGCCGTCTCCTACGGTGTTGACCCCGAAACCTTCCTCGTGGACATGGACGTCGTGCGCGCCCAGGCCCTCGAGCACAAGCCGCAGGTCATCATCGCCGGCTGGTCGGCGTACCCGCGTCAGCTGGACTTCGCCGCGTTCCGCGCGATTGCTGACGAGGTGGGCGCACTGCTCTGGGTCGACATGGCTCACTTCGCCGGTCTGGTTGCCGCGGGCGTTCACCCCTCGCCGGTGCCTCACGCTCACGTGGTCTCCTCGACCGTGCACAAGACCATCGGTGGACCCCGCTCGGGCTTCATCCTCACCAACGATGTTGATCTCGCCAAGAAGATCAACTCGGCCGTGTTCCCGGGCCAGCAGGGTGGACCCCTGATGCACGTGATCGCCGGTAAGGCCACCGCATTCAAGATCGCCGGTAGCCCCGAGTTCGCCGACCGTCAGCGTCGTACCCTCTCCGGTGCGAAGATCGTGGCCGAGCGCCTCACCGCCCCGGACAGCAAGGCCGCCGGCATCGACGTCCTGACCGGTGGATCCGACGTGCACCTGGTACTCGTTGACCTCCGTAACTCCGAGCTCGACGGCAAGCAGGCCGAGGATGCGCTGCACGAGGTGGGCATCACCGTGAACCGCAACGCCGTGCCGTTTGACCCGCGTCCGCCGATGGTTACCTCGGGTCTGCGCATCGGTACCCCCGCGCTTGCGACCCGCGGATTCGGCGACGCCGAGTTCACCGAGGTTGCCGACGTGATCGCCCTGGCCCTGCGCCCCGGCGCCGACCTGCCCGCCCTGCGTGCACGCGTCGCCAAGCTCACCGAGGCGTTCCCCCTCTACCCGGGCCTGTAGGGATGACCGCACAGAAGCTTGATGGTCTCGCCGCGGCGAGTGCCATCAAGGATGAGCTGCGTACCCGGATCGACGCCCTGCGTGAGCGCGGCATCGTTCCCGGTCTCGGCACCCTGCTGGTTGGTGAAGACGGTGCCTCACGCTCGTATGTGGCGGGTAAGCACCGTGACTGCGCCGAGGTCGGGATCGAGTCGATCCGCGTGGATCTGCCCGAAACTGCGAGTGCCGAGGAGATTCGTCAGGCCATCCGTGACCTGAACGAGAACCCCGCCGTCACCGGGTACATCGTGCAGCTGCCGCTGCCCAAGGGCATCAACGAGAACGAGATGCTTGAGCTGATCGACCCCGCTAAGGACGCCGACGGCCTGCACCCGACCAACCTCGGCAAGCTGGTGCTCGGCGTGGGCGGCGAACTGGATTCGCCGCTGCCCTGCACCCCTGCCGGCATCATCGAGCTGCTCGAGCGCAGCGGCGTCTCGATCCCCGGAAAGCATGTGGCCGTGATCGGCCGCGGCATCACCGTGGGTCGTCCGCTGGGCCTCCTGCTGACCCGTAAGGGCATCGACGCGACCGTGACCCTGACCCACTCGCGCACCCCGGACCTCGCGTCCGAGGTGTCCCGGGCGGACATCGTCGTGGCCGCCGTGGGTGTGCCGCACCTGGTCAAGCCCGAGTGGATCAAGCCCGGTGCCGCGGTACTGGACGTGGGTGTGACCCGCGTGGGCACCACCGAGTCTGGCAAGGCGAAGCTCTCCGGAGACATCGACCCGGCCGTGGCCGAGGTTGCCGGCTTCCTCTCGCCGAACCCCGGCGGTGTGGGCCCGATGACCCGTGCGCTGCTGCTGAAGAACGTGGTGGAGGCAGCCGAGCGGCTGTAACTTTTCCCACAGGTGACGGGCATGACCCCAACTTTTGAGGTCATGCCCGTTACCCGTTCCTGGACATCGTGTACGAGCGGTGTTAACCTGAGGGGGTAGGACGCGTAAGCCTCCCACATCTGCCAACGCCTCGCATCGCGGGGCGTTGTGTTTTTAACGCGGCCAGATGGCTTCCTTCCGCCGTTCGCGGCCGAGAGGCTGTAACTTTTCTCACTTTGACCGCCCCGCGATCGTTTAGATCGCGGGGCGGTCTGCTTTGGCGCTATTGTCGAAATGGCGGCATATGGCCGCCGTCGAGGAGGTTTAGAAACACGATGCACGCAGCCCCCAACGGTCAGAGCTTCACGCTCGCCCATGAGCAGGATGGCCTCGCCCTGCACGCCGAAATTACCGAGGTGGCCGCGGGCCTGCGGGTCCTCACCGCGAACGGCGTGGACGTGCTCGCCCCCTACGATGTGACCGAGCCTCGTCCGATGGCCTCGGGCATCGTGCTGGCCCCCTGGCCCAACCGCGTGGAGGATGCCCGCTGGGTGCTCGACGGCCAGGTGCAGCAGCTGGATGTGACCGAGCCCGCGCAGTCAAACGCGATCCACGGCCTGCTGCGCTTCACCCCGTATACGGTGCTGGAGCAGACCGCCAACTCGATCCGGCTGGCGGCGACCGTGTTCCCGCAGCACGGCTACCCGTTCCACCTCGACACCGAGGTGGACTACGTGCTGGATGAGCGCGGCCTGACCGTGACCCACCGCCTCACCAACCGTTCGGAGGCCCCCGCCCCGGCCGGTGTTGGTGCCCACCCGTACCTCACCATCGGCGGCGTTCCCGCCTCGGATCTGACCCTCACCGTGGCCTGCGACACCGTCTGGGAAGTTAATGCCCACCAGATCCCGCAGAACGAGGTGCCCGTGGGCGCGGGCAACGACCTGCGCCACGGCGTCGCCCTGGACTCGGTGGTCCTGGATCACGGCTTTGCCGCCCCGCACATCGTGGACGGCGTGAGCATCCACACCCTCGCCGACCCGGCCGGCCGCACCGTCTCCATCTGGGGCGAGGAGCGCTTCGGCACCTGGCAGGTCTTCAACCCGACCCGCTATCCCGGAGACAACGCGGTGGTCGCGATCGAGCCGATGACCGCCCCGGCCAACGCCCTGAACAGCGGCATCGGCCTGGAGTGGATCGCCCCGGGTGAGACCTGGAGCGTGAGCTGGGGCATCCGCGCAGAGGGCTTCACCGCCTAACCGCGGATTTCATTAAATCCAATCTCGGGGTGCATTCATTCGTAGTGTGGGGATAGCCCGCAACCGATTGGAGCCCCACATGAGCTGGTACGCCCTTGCTTTGACCGTGTCTTTTGTGGGCGGAGCGATCGTGTTGGCGGGTGGGCCGTGGCTGCATTCGCGGCGGTCCATCCGCTGGGCCCAGATCGTGACAACCGCGCTCCTGTGGGTCTGGATATGGGGTGCCCTAGCGATGACCTTTGGAACAAAATCTGGCGGCGGATCGAGCCTGAACCTGCGGCCACTGGATGTGACCAACCGTGCCGACCTAGTGGACTTTGCCCTGAACATAACAATGTTTCTTCCGTTGGGGATCCTGCTGGCGGTGCGCGGTACCCGTCTCTGGCAGGCCACGGTCACCGGGGCAGTGATCTCGCTGGGGATCGAGGTCATGCAGTATGTGTTGGCAACCGGACGCACGGCAGATATCAACGATTTTCTCTCGAATTCCGTGGGCTGTGTGCTTGGATTCCTGATCGTTTCCGTGGGTGTGCGCCCGTATTTGTTGCGGAGGAAACCACCTCGCGCGTAGGCCCAGCGGGCGCGAAAAACCGGGCCCGTCGCGATGCGACAGGACATGCCGTACGTAATTGACTTAATCGAACATGTGTTCGAATATTAACGCATGTCGCTCGCTTTCTCCTCTCGTGTGGGCACCGGACCCGCTCGGCCCGGTGCCGATTCCGGTGCCGCCGAACGGGCGGGCACCGTGGCGGCGCTGCGTGAGCGCATCCGGGGGATGCAGCGCACCGAACTAGAGTCTCAGCCACTACCGACGCTGCCGATCCTCGGCGACCTGCTGCCCGGCGGCGCGCTGCGGGCGGGCGGGGTATATGCGGTGCCGGATGCGCCGGTGCTGGCGATGGCGCTGGCGGCGGGGCCGAGCCTGGCCGGATCCTGGAGCGCGGTGGTGGACCTGCCAACCTTTGGTCTGGAGGCTGCCGAGCGGGTGGGGATCAACCTCGAACGCCTGGTGGTGGTGCCCCAGCCCGGTGCACACTGGCTGGAGGTGGTGGCGGCGCTCGCCGATGTGGTGACCGTGATCATCACCGGGCCCGCCCCACACCTGAGTACGTCGGATCGTGCGCGTCTGACGGCTCGACTGCACCAGCGGGCGGCGACGCTGGTGACCCTGGGCACCTGGCCGGGGAGCGACGCAGAGCTGCATAATAGCGCCGGCAACTGGGGTGGAATCGGCGCGGGATTTGGATATCTGGGGGCGCGGGAGCTGAGGGTTGAGGCGACCGATCGTGCCGGACGCCTGCGTCGAGCCTCGCTGACCCTGGCCGAGAGCGGCGGGTTGATCGCGGCCGAGCGACCCGGTATCCGAGCGGTGCCGAAGCCCGAGCGTCGTTTAGCGGGGGTGGGCTGATGCCGCGGGACTGTGTTTCTGGGCGGGTGATGCCGCCCTGGTCGTGGTGTGCGCGGTGGGTTCCTGAGCGCGCGGGTGCTGGTGCCGTGGCTGTGTGGCGTGTGCGGTGGGTGGTGCGTTCATGAGTGAGCGAGTGGTGGCACTGTGGCTTCCTGATTGGGCGGTCCTCACCGCCGCCGAGGATGCGGAGATTTCCCTCGAAGCCCCGGTGGTGCTGACCGCGCGCGGCGAGGTGTTCGCCGCGAACGCGGCGGCGCGGGCGCTGGGGGTGCGTCGAGGGTTGCGGATTCGGGAGGCTCAGGAGCGGTCGGCCGAGGCGGTGTTTGTGCCGTATCGGGAGGATGTGGATCATCGACGTTTCGAGCCGCTGATTCGGATTCTGGAGGGCATCGTGCCGAGCATCCAGCAGGTGCGGCCGGGGCTGTGTCTGGTGCCCGGGCGCGGTCCCGCGCGCTATTACGGAAGTGAGGCGGCGGCGGCGCAGGCGTTGACCGCGGCGCTGCGTGAGGCGGGGGTGATTCCGGCCGGATCGGCGGTGCGGATTGGCGCGGCCGACGGGGTCTTCGCAGCTCAGCAGGCGGCGTATCGTGCGGTGCCGGTGCCGGTGCCGGTGCCGGTGCCAGTGCCAGTGCCGGTGCCTTCACCTGCGCCCATTACCGACGCGATCCTGGTGATCCCGCCCGGACAGTCGGCCCGTTTTCTCGCCCCGATGCCGGTGACCACGCTGGGCGAACCCGAGCTGACCCGGGTGCTCGCCCGGCTCGGCGTGCACCGGCTCGGGGAGCTGGCCGCGCTGCCGGCAGCCTCGGTCCGGGACCGGTTTGGGGCGGCGGGGGAGCAGGCGCATCGGATCGCCGCGGGGGAGGACCCTCGTCGGGTGCGCCCACGCATCCCACCGGCCGAGCTTGCGGTTGAGCGCGAGTTTGATCCGCCGCTTGAGCGCGCCGACCAGGCGGCCTTCGGTTTCCGCGCCTCCGCCGACCGCTTCCTGGCGGGCCTGGCCGAGCATGCGCTGGTGGTGAGTGCGGTGCGGATCGAGATTGTCGGGGACCGTGGCGGGCGCAGCGCCCGCAGCTGGCTGCACCCCCGACACCTCGATGCGGGCGACGTTGTGGACCGGGTGCGCTGGCAGTTGCAGGGATCCGGGGCGATCGAGGCGGCGCTGTCCGAGCCGGTGGCGCTGATCCGGGTGATCCCCGAAACCCTTGCCGCGATGAGTACCCAGGAGCCCGGGCTCTGGGGTGGCGGACCGGACACCCGCGTACATAACGGCCTGACCCGGTTACAGGGGATGGTGGGTCATGACGGGGTCCTGACCGCCCGGATCGGCGCGGGCCGCGAACCGCGGGAACGTCAGAGCCTGGTGCCCTGGGGTGAGCGCGATCCCCGCACCGATCCCGCCGGTCCCTGGCCCGGGAGCCTGCCCGGCGCACCACCCCAGACGGTGTTGGCCGAGCCGCTGCCGGTGCGGGTGATCGATGCGGCGGGGGAGAGCGTGAGCATCACCGACCGGGACGTGCTGAGCGCCCCACCGCACCGCCTGGTCATCCCGCCGCTCCCGCGGATCGCCCCGGGCGGGGTGGACTCGACGGTGCTGGCATGGGCGGGCCCCTGGCCGGTGATCACCGGGACCACGGCCGAGCGGGTCGACCGCTTTCAATTGGTGGATGAGCGCGGCCACGGCTGGCTGGTGCGCCGTGATCGTAGCGAGTGGTGGGCCGAGGCCCGCTACGACTAGCTGAGACAGCAGAGAGGAGCGCGAGATGGGATTCTCGAATCCACCGATCCCCTGGTCGGAGTTTGAGCGCCGGCTGAGCGGGCGGCGCACCGCCGAGGCTGCACCGGAGACCCCGGAGACGGCTGCCGAACCGCGCGCCGAAGACCTCCCCGGAGCGACGGATGGCCCGGGATACGCCGAGCTGCACACCCACTCCAACTTCAGCTTCCTGGACGGGGCATCCGGCCCTGAGGAGCTGGCGGATGAGGCCGCCCGGCTCGGACTCCACGGCCTGGCCCTCACCGACCACAACGGGTTCTACGGGGCGGTGCGCCTGGCCGAGGCCGCCGAGAAGCACCCCGATCTGCACACGATGTTTGGGGTCGAGCTGACCCTGGGCCTGGACGCCCCGCAGAACGGGGTGCCCGATCCGGCCGGGCAGCACCTGCTGCTCCTCGCCCGGGGGATCGAGGGATACCATGCGCTCGCCGGGGCGATCACCCGCGGGCAGCTCGCCCCCGAGGCCGAGAAGGGCGCACCGCGGTTCGATCCCGATGTGCTGGCAGAGAGCCTGCGCGACCGGGTTATCGCCCTCACCGGCTGCCGCAAGGGGCCGGTGCGATCGGCCCTGGACGCCGAGGGGCTGGATGCCGCCCGGGCCGAGCTGATCCGGCTGGAGGAACGGTTTGGACCCGAGAACGTGCTGGTCGAGCTGACCGACCTGGGGGATCCGCGTGACAGCACCCGCAACGACGCTCTGGCCGCCCTCGCCCGGGAACGCGGCCTACCGATCGTGGCGACCACGGGTGCCCACTATGCGGCCCCGAACCGTCGCCCGCTGGCCCGGGCCCTCGCCGCCGTGCGCGCCCGCACCAGCGTGGACGCCCACGCCGGCTGGCTGCCCGCCGCCGGTGGCGCGTATCTGCGCTCCCCGGCCGAGATGCACGCGCGCTTCGCCCGGTACCCGGGGGCCGCCGCGCACACCGTGACCGTGGCCGACGAGATCGGGTTCCGGCTGCGCTCGGCCCGTCCGAAGCTGCCGCGGCAGGAGGTGCCCGAGGGGCACACCCCGATGAGCTGGCTGCGCGAACTCACCTGGCGCGGGGCCGCCAAGCTCTACCCGAATATGAGCGAGGGTGACCGCGACCGGATCACCCGCGAGCTCGCGGTGATCGAGCAAAAGGACTTCCCCGGCTACTTCCTCATCGTGCACGATATTGTGCAGTTTGCGCGCTCGCGCGGGATCCTCTGCCAGGGCCGGGGTTCGGCCGCCAACTCGGCCGTGTGCTACCTGCTGGAGATCACCGCGGTGGACTCGATCGCCTACGGCCTGCCCTTTGAACGCTTCCTTTCCAGCCTGCGCGCCGAGGAACCGGACATCGATGTGGACTTCGATGCCGACCGCCGCGAGGAGGCCATCCAGTACGTGTACGAGCGCTATGGACGCTTCAACGCGGCGCAGGTCGCCAACGTCATCACCTACCGGCCCAAGGCGGCCATCCGGGACATGGCCAAGGCACTGGGCTATACCCCGGGGCAGCAGGATGCGTGGTCTAAGCGGATCGAACGCGGCAGCGCGCTCGCCGAGGATCCCGAGATTCCCGAGGAACTGCGCACCCTCAGCACCGAACTGCTGGGGTTCCCCCGGCACCTGGGCATCCACTCGGGCGGCATGGTGCTGACCGATCGCCCGGTGGGGGAGGTGTGCCCGATCGAGCATGGCCGGATGGATGGACGCACGGTCCTCCAGTGGGACAAGGATGACTGCGCCTGGATGGGCCTGGTCAAATTCGACCTGCTGGGCCTCGGCATGCTGGCGGCGATCCAGCACTGCTTCGATCTGGTGGAGGAGCACACCGGCGAGCACTGGGACCTCCACTCGCTCCCCAAGGAGGAGGCCGGGGTGTACGACCAGCTGTGCCGGGCCGATGCCGTGGGGGTTTTCCAGGTCGAGTCGCGTGCGCAGCTGGGGATGCTCCCGCGGCTGCGCCCGCGCACGTTCTACGACCTGGTGATCGAGGTGGCGTTGGTGCGCCCGGGGCCCATTCAGGGCGGTGCGGTGCACCCGTATATTCGCCGCCGGATGGGGCAGGAGCCGGTGACCTACCTGCACCCGAGCCTCGAACCGGTGCTTGAGCGCACCCTGGGGATTCCGCTGTTTCAGGAGCAGCTGATGCAGATGGCGATGGCCGTGGGCGGCTGCGATGCCGAGGATGCCGACCTGCTGCGCCGGGCGATGGGTTCCAAGCGCGGCCGGGAGAAGATCGCGACCCTGCGCGAAAAGCTCTATGCGGGCATGGCCGAAAACGGCATCGTGGGGGCTGAGGCGGACAACATCTACGAGCGGATCGAGGCCTTTTCGAACTTCGGATTTGCCGAGAGCCACTCGATCAGCTTCGCCCTGATCGTCTATGCGAGCGCCTGGCTGCGCCTGCACTATCCGGGAGCGTTTCTCGCCGCACTACTGCGCGCCCAGCCGATGGGGTTCTACGCCCCGCACACGCTGGTGGCCGATGCGACCCGGCACGGGGTGCGCACCCTGCGCCCGGACCTGTACCGTTCGGGGGTGGATGCCGGGCTGGAACCCCTCCCGGCCCAGAGTACCGAGCGGCGGGGCATGGACGCCTGCCTGCACACGCCCGCCGAAAGTCCCGGCCCCTTCGATCCGTCGGGTCCCGTCCTCGATCATGAGCACCGTCGCGACACCGGCTTTGCCGTGCGCCTGGGTCTGGCCGGGATCACCGGGATCGGGTCCGAGGCGGCCGCACGGATCGTCGCCGAGCGTGAGCGCGGCGGCGAGTATCGGAGCATGGAAGACCTCGGCCGCCGCACCGGACTGTCCGCAACTCAGCTGGAAGCACTGGCCACCTCGGGGGCCTGCGACGGGCTGGGTACCTCGCGTCGGCAGGCCCTCTGGCAGGCGGGTCCGGCATCGCGGGAGAACCCGAATCAGCTGGCCGGATCCGCGGTGACCGTCCAGCCGCCACTGTTTGCGTTGCTGGATGCCCAGGAAACCCTCGCCGCCGACCTCTGGGCCACCGGGATCTCGACCGACGATCATCCGATGCGCGGGCTGCGTACGGCCCTCGGCGCCCGCGGAATTCTCGGGTCGGCCGCGCTGCGCGACACCGAATCCGGCCGCCGGGTGCGGGTGGCCGGGGTCGTGGTGCACCGTCAGCGTCCGGCCACCGCCTCGGGGATCACGTTTGTGAACCTTGAGGATGAGGACGGGATGATCAACGTGATCTGTAGCGTCGGCCTCTGGCAGCGCCACCGCCGGGTGCTGCGCGAATCCCCGGCCCTGGTGATTCGTGGCATCCTGGAGCGCAGCCCCGAGGGCATTATTAACCTGGTGGCCGACGGCGCCGAACCCCTGGATCTTGCGGTTCGCACCCGGTCCCGAGATTTTCAATAGCACGAGGTTTTCTCTCGAATCGAGTTTCGGGGCACTCCCTCGGTAGACTGTCAGCATGATTTTTGTAATTGCACTGGTCCTGTTCCTGGGTGGAATCTACCTGTTTGGTCTGGCCTTCCACCTGGAAGAGCTGCACGCGGTTGTGTTCTTCGCCGGAATCCTGGCGATTTCGCTGAGCCTCGCTATCCCCTTCCACATGCTGCGGAGGCGCTAGCGGGAGAACGGTGACCGTTCTCAAGGAGGGGCGTTCCGAGGCAATTGCCGGGGACGCCACGGCGCTATCACGCGTGTTTTCGGTGGTGGGCATCCTCGGTCTGATGACCGGGATCCTACTGATCGGCGTTGCCGCCTATCGGCTCGATGCCGCCGGCGCGGGGATCGGCCTGGGTGTCATCGCCCTCGCCATCATCGTGCACGCGATCGGTGTGCTCCTGCGACTGCGTCGGGGGTTTTCCTGGCGGTAGCCGCGCACCGCGCACCAACACTGAATGACGATTCCCCTACGGGCGAATCGTCATTTTTGTCTTTCCATTGGATTTTCAGGCCCAATCGAGCAGAATGAAAACGTAGGTTATTCACTAGCTCGAGGAGGAATTATGGGATTCATCGAAGACGCCAAGGAAACCATCGAAGCCGGAGCCGAAAAGGTTTCGCGCGCCGCACACGACCTGGTGGACCAGGCCAAGGACAAGGTTGACGAGGTCAAGGCAGATGCCGAGGTCAAGAAGGCCGAAGCCGAAGCCGAATCGGTCCGCGCCCGTAACGAGGCCAAGGACAAGCTGCGCGACTAATCACCAACTTAAACGGAGAGGCGGGGACACCACGGTGTCCCCGCCTCTCCGCGTTAGCGGACGCTAGCGGCATGGGGGCGGTTTCCCGACAGGCCGTCAGGTGTGTTAGCGGACGCTAGCGGCGCGCGGTGCCGCGCCCGCGGCGCGACGTGAGGAGCATCACAACGGCCCCGAGGGAGCCCAAGCTGAGCAGCGATGATGCTCCGACGAGGAGTGACTGGCCATCACCCGTCCGGTAGCCGATGATCATGCTCGCAGTAACGAGGGCCAGACCGGTAAGAATGCCGAGAACAAAGATTGACAGCGCGGCGATGCGCCATCGGGCAAGCGGCTTCGGGAATCCATCGTGAGAGATAAACATCGCCTTCATCCCCTAACTACTGTCCCCAGCAGAACGGCGTGCCTGTCCAAAGATGATTTAAGAAGACTCCCCTGCCATACATATTGCAGGCGGTCACGGCACCGGCTCCCACCGTAAGAACCGCAGCAGCGACGGTCCCCGCAACCGCTCCGGCACCCGTAGCCGCGGTGATGATGGCTGCCAGTGCAGAGATTCCAGCACCGGCAGTCAGGAGGCCAATGACGAGCTGGGTATTACAGGAATCGATTCGTAGCTGGTGTCCCCACCAGTAGTTCTCGACGCCATTTCTCCCCAGACACGCACGCACTGATTGACGTAATTCTTGGTCAGAAACTGACAGCGTGGGAACCTTCACACCGGGTGAGCCGTGTACCACGCCGCCGGCAAGAAGAATTCCGCGCGCATAATCTGCCGCGAATGTTTCGTCAACGCCTGCCGACAGCGCTTTGGCGTAGTCAAAAGTGAGATTATCGTTCTCACGCGTCACGGCCTGCGTGAGAAGCTCAAGGCTATTACCTTCCTCCGCCGACAGCGTCCGGATAGCCGCGTCCTGTTGCAACGTTGCCAGGGAGGGATGCGAACCACTTGGTTCGGAAGATGCGAGTGCAATGCCAGGCTGTGAAACTGAAGCCGTTGTCACTAACGCCGTAATGAGCAGCCCCAGAAGAATAGGCCTAATCTGACGTTTTGATGTTGTAATGCTCATGGTTGATCCTCATAACTTCGGTCATCATTGACGTTTGTTGAGAGCTCTCTGGTAAGCGAAATTAGCACGGCTCAGGGGGAGGAACAACGGGACGCAGCGTGATATGTAGTATGCGTTCGGGCTCACAAATCCTGCTGGCCGATGAGGAATTCAGGAGCCTGATTTGCCGCGTGAGCGGTCGCTAGCGGCGCGCGGTGCGGCGTCCACGACGCGACATCAGCAGCAGCGCCAGTGCGCGCCAGCCGATCAGGAAGATCGCGAGGACGCCGGCGGTCACCAGCACAAACGAGATCGGGGCTTCGCCACCGGCGAGGACCCGCAACGGGAGGCCCAGCACCACGGTCGCGAGCCAGATCAGCGGACCGGTCCAGCGCAGGGCCACCGGGTTGCGCCAGGCGAGGGTGACGATCCAGCCGATGGCCGCACCCACCAGGAAGGGCCAGGCGGTCCCGAGGATTCCCAGCAGGTCGTTGCCTTCGGCGTGACTGCGCCGGCCCAGCATCACGAAGACGATGATCAGCAGGGCGTCCAGCGCCGCGGCGGAGACAATCGATCGGGTGGGGGAGGATCCAAAACGCATGCTCCCAGTCTAGGGGCGGGCGTTCGGGTGCGCGGCCGGTTAGCTGCGGCGTAGCGCGAAGAACATCACCACAAAACCGGCCAGACCGACGATCATCGCGCCGATCATCACACCCAGCTCGGTACCGGTCGCCGGGCAGGCGGCGGCGATGATGTCATCCCCGCAGGTGCGCCAGGGCTGGAGGAGTCCCAGGACCAGCCCGACCACGCCGAGGGCCATGAGGCCCATGCCGATGAGGCCGAGGGGGTTTGCACGTCTTCTGGAGGCTGCCATGCCTCCATCGTAC
Source organism: Mycetocola sp. BIGb0189 (assembly GCF_024810155.1). NCBI lineage: Bacteria > Bacillati > Actinomycetota > Actinomycetes > Micrococcales > Microbacteriaceae > Mycetocola > Mycetocola sp. BIGb0189. The sequence continues at coordinate 54,699 of NZ_JANUED010000010.1, read as the reverse complement.
GGGGTGTACAAACCGCCAGCCTGTCCGGCTTGTCCGCCGAGCGGGGGAGCGAACACCGTAATTCCGGGTTGATAGCGCTTGTGATCTGGCAATTTATTTGATGCCAGGCGGGGATGGCGCCTATCGTGGCGCAGACCCACCACCGCCGGTGGGCCCACACGAGAGGACCTCGCCATGACCGCACCCCTCGCGGACCCCACCCCGGACCGGCCCCGGGTGCGGGGGTCCCTGCTTCGGCTCCTGTTTTCCATCCTGGGGGCCAACCTCGGGGTGTTTTTTCTCTGGGGTGCAATCCCGGGGATCCTCCTACCGCTCCAAATTCAGGCCTTCGGGGAGGATCAGAAAGCCGAAAACCTGGCCCTGGTATTGGCGGTCGGGGCCGTTGTAGCGCTGATCGCCCAGCCTTTGGCGGGCATGGTTTCGGACCGCACCCGTAGCCGGTTCGGGCGACGCAGCCCGTGGATGATCATCGGTGCGCTGGTGGGAGGGCTGGGGCTGATCGGCATCGCCAGCGCCTCCACGCTGGTCCAAATCGTCATCTCCTGGTGTGTGGTCCAACTGGCTTATAACTTTGCCCAGGGGCCGCTCAGCGCCATCATGCCCGATCGCGTGCCGGGACCCGTGCGCGGATTGTTTTCGGCGTTCACCGGCCTCGGGGTCATGGCGGGAATGGCGGGTGGACAGGTCATTGCCAGCCAGTTTGCCGCCAATATCCCCGCCGGCTACCTCTTTTTTGCCGGGGTGACCCTCGTGGTGCTGGTGGTGTTTGTTTTCCTCAACCCCGATCGAGACAACCGGGGTGAACCGCGTGAGCGCTTCGATGTGGCGGCCTTTTTCCACACCTTCTGGGTCAACCCGATCAGGCACCCCGATTTCTTCTGGGGATTTAGCGGACGCATGCTCCTCAACGTCGGAACCAACCTGGTGGTCGGATATCAGCTGTACATCCTGCAGGACTACATCGGGCTCGGCGAGAGAGCCATCGGGCTGGTGCCGCTGCTCGCCGTTATCAACCTGGTCGCAACCACGCTTGCGGTGCTGATCTCCGGGCCGCTATCGGACCGACTGGGGCGTCGCCGCATCTTCGTGATGATCGCGGGGGTCGGGATGGCGGTGGGATTCTCGGTCCCCTGGATCGCCCCCTCGGTCACCGGGGTGCTGATCTACGCGGCCCTCGGCGGATTCTTCAGCGGGATGTTCCAGGCCGTGGATACCGCGCTGATGAGCGAGGTATTGCCCTCCGAAAAGAGCTTTGCCAAGGACCTCGGGGTCCTGAATATTGCGGCCACCCTCCCGCAGACCTTTGGTCCCGCGCTGGCCGGCCTGATTGTGGTGTCTCTGGGTGGGTATGTGATGCTCTTCCCCATCGCGATTGTGTTGGTAGTGCTGGGGGCGTTAGCGGTGATCCCGATTCGTTCGGTGCGCTAGGGCGAATAACCGGGAGGCTAGTCTCGGTCGACGACCGGGGCGACCTCGGGGCTACGGATGTGCTCGTAGACCACCGAGGTGCGCACATCGGCAACCTCGGGTTTCTCGGTCAGTCGGTCAATCACAAACGCGTAGAGGTGCTCGTTATCGGGCACGGCCACGTGCAGCAGGAAGTCTTCGGTTCCGCTGGTCACAAAGACCCCGATGACCTCGGGGAGGGTCGCCGCCCACTCCCGAAAGCCCTCAATATTGGCGCGTGTGGGTGGGCGAACACGCACGGCGACCATCGCCTGGACGGGACGTCCGATCTTGGTGAGATCGAGTTCGAGCCGGGCACCCCGAATGATTCCACGCTCGCGCAGCGCGCGGGTGCGATCCAGCGCGGTGGTGGGGGCGACGCCCACGGCGGCCGCGATGTCACGATTTGTGCGTCGTGCATCACGCTGCAATTCCCGCAGGATCGCCGTATCTAATTCGTCCAAACGGGCCATATCCACATCTTATCCGCAGAAAATACGAGTTATCCACAGAACTATGCACATGTTTATAAACTGTGCGAGCATTGCCGAATTAAATACGGGTAATTATCTAGAAACTCGAACCGTGAACGCATTCATTGGTTTTCACTCGGATGTGATTCACCCGGGCGAGCCCGCGTGGGTTGAATTTGTACATACTAGTAGTTACAGTTAACGCATGACGACCCGCGAGAAGCTCACGACCGCCATGGCCGACCTGCTCTGGGAGCGCGGCTACGCGGCCACGAGCCCGCGAGACGTCCTCGATCGTGCGGGCGTGGGCCAGGGCAGCATGTACCACCACTTCAGTGGCAAGCATGAGCTCGCCGTAGAAACGCTGCGCGAGACGGTCACCCGGGTCACCGAGCGTTCGATCCTGCTCACCGGTGAGGGTACCCCGATGGAGCGCATCCACGCCTATTTGACGCTGCCGCGTCCGGGCGTGCGCGGGTGTCGCATCGGCCGGATGACCCAGGACCCGCAGGTGGTCGAAGACGCCGAGATGATCGGCCTGGTGGCCGGAGGTTTTGACCTCATTATCGAGCGCTGGACCGTGGTCCTGACCGAGGCGATCCGGGCGGGAGAGCTGCCGGCCAGCGTGGATCCGGTCGAGCTGGCCCACACCCTGGTGGCCGTCATCCAGGGCGGCTATGTGCTGGCCCGCGCGCACGGCGATCAGGCTCCAATGGATGCCGCGATCCGTGGAGCCCTGGCGCTGCTGGATGCCGCCGGTGCCCCGCGCCCCGAGATTTAACCGCACAACAGAAGGAGTACCCATGTCCACTCGGATTGGAATCAACGGCTTTGGTCGGATCGGCCGCAGCTACCTGCGCGCCGCCCTGGCGAGCGGAGCCGACGTTGAGGTGGTCGCGATCAACGACATCACCAGCGCTCAAACCCTCGCAAACCTGCTGGAGTGGGACTCGATCTCCGGGCACCTGGACGGTGTTTCGGTGGACGGCGACTTTATCGTCGTGGGCGAGCGCCGCATCCGCGTGTTCTCCGAGCGTGAGCCCGACCAGATCCCCTGGGGCTCGGTTGGTGTGGACGTGGTGGTGGAATCCACCGGCTTCTTCACCAGCGAGGAGAGCGCTCGGCGCCACCTGGTTGGTGGTGCCCGGAGGGTCATCATCTCGGCACCGGCCTCGGGCGATCTGCCCTCGGTGGTCCTCGGAGTGAATGACGAGGTGATCAACGACTCGGTGGAGGTCATCTCCAACGGTTCCTGCACCACCAACTCGCTGGCCCCGCTGGCCAAGGTCTTGCACGATGCGTTTGGCATCGAGCACGGCCTGATGACCACCGTGCACGCCTACACGAGCGATCAGCGTCTGCAGGACGCCCCACACAGCGACCCGCGTCGGGCCCGCGCCGCCGCCCTCTCCACCATCCCGACCTCCTCGGGGGCGGCCAAGACGATCGGCAAGATCATCCCCGAACTTGACGGCAAACTCACCGGTCTGGCCCTGCGCGTTCCGGTGCCGGTGGGATCGATCACCGACCTCACCGTCAAGCTCACCCGTCCCGCCACCGTGGAAGAGGTCAACGCGGCGTTTGCGGCGGCCGCAGCCTCGGGCTCGCTGGCCCACGTGCTGGAGTACTCCGAGGCACCGATCGTCTCCGCCGACATCGTGGGTAACCCGCACTCGACGATCTTCGACGCCCCGCTCACCCAGGTGGTGGGTGACCAGGTGAAGGTCTTCGGCTGGTACGACAACGAGTGGGGATTCACCAACCGGCTGGTGGAGCTCTCCGAGCGTCTCGGGGCCTAGTGCCCCCGGCGGCCGGGCGCCCGCGGGGTGCCCGGCCGCCGTTTCGCCATCCCCGTCTGCTACGCTCGGGCCAGTCCAATCCGAGGGAGCAGCGCATGTTTGATCCGTGGAACCTCGCCGATGAGCCGAGACGTCCGGACGCGGTCTTCGCGATCACCGGGGCCACCTCGGGCATTGGGTACTTCATTGCCGAGCGGCTCGCCCAGACCGGCGCCGAGATCGTGCTGTTGGCGCGCAGCGAGGAACGAATCGATCGGGCCCGGCGCGAGATCGAGAGCCGCGTCCCCGGTGCGCACACCTCGCGCATCCGGGTGGACCTGTCGGATCTGGAGTCCGCCACCGCCGCGGGACAGGCCCTGGCCAAGTTGCCGCGCCTGGACGCACTGGTGGCCAATGCCGGACTCATCTCCGCGGGCCGCCGCCGGCGGGTGACCGCGCAGGGCCATGAACTGGTGGTGGGCACCAACCATCTGGGGCATTTTGCGCTGGTGGCGGCCGCTCATCCGGTGTTGGAAAACACCGCGGGTAGCCGGGTCATCTCGATGGGCAGCATGCTGGTGGGGCGGCTGAAACTGGACCCGGGCAATCTGATGAGCGAGCGTTCGTATCGGCCCCTGCAGGCCTATGCGAACTCCAAACATGCGACCGAACTCTTCGGGTTTGACTATCATCGACGCCTGCGTCGAGCGGGGCTGGACATCACCTCGATCGTCGCGCATCCCGGCGGTGCGATGGATCAGATGACCCCGTCTCGGGAGGGAATCGCCGGTGCCAATCGTGCAACCCGCGCCCTGTTCGCCCCGGTCCATACGGTCATCCAGGGCAAGGATGACGGGGCGTTGCCCGCCGTCCGGGCGGTGCTGGATGCGGGGGTTCGGGGCGGCGACTATGTGGGCCCGATTCACACCTCGCGGGGCCGGCCGGTACGGCTGCGCCCGCATCCGATGAGCATCGATCCGGATCGGGCGGCCTGGCTGTGGCGACGCAGCGAGGAGCTGACCGGAATCCGCTGGCTCTCCGACTAACGATGCGGGCCGGGCGGACACCTGGGTGTTGCGCCGGGAACCGGAGTAGGATCCAGGCAGCAGCGCCTCTTCCCCCTCACCAAAGGACCCTCGATGACCCAGTGGACCGCCCAGAACCTGCCCGATCTCTCCGGTAAAACGGTCGTCGTGACCGGTGCCAGTAGCGGCATCGGCGAGGTGACGGCGCGGGAGCTCGCCCGGGTGGGTGCCCGCGTGCTCCTCGCGGTCCGCAACGTGGAAAAGGGGCGGGCGGTGGCCGCGACCATCGACGGAGACACCGAGGTGCGTGAGCTCGACCTCGGCAGCCTGGACTCGGTGCGTGCCTTTGCCGCCGGGGGCGAGGGCCAGGTGGACATCCTGATTAACAATGCCGGGATCATGCAGGTGCCCGAGCAACGCTCGGCTGACGGGTTTGAGCTCCAGCTGGCGACCAATTTCCTGGGGCCGTTCCTGCTCACCAACCTGCTGCTGCCGCGGATTACCGAGCGGGTGGTGACGCTGTCCTCGGTGATGCACCGGATGTCGCGGATGGACGGGAGTGACCTCGGCTGGCAGCGCCGAAAGTACAGCGATATGGGCGCGTACAGCGACTCGAAACTCGCCGATGTGTACCTGGCCAAGGAGCTGCAGCGCCGCCTCGAGGCCGCCGGGAGCCCGGTGCGTTCGGTCCTCGCGCACCCCGGTGTTGCGCTGACTAACCTGGCGGTGGGCACCAGCTCAAGCTTCATCTACCGTTTCCCGAAGCTCGTGAACGACGCCGCCCACGGCGCACTTCCCACGCTGTATGCGGCCACTCAGGACGTTCCGGGCGGCGCCTTTGTGGGACCCAACGGAGCGTTCGGGATGAAGGGCTACCCGAAGGTTGGCGATTCCAACCGCCGCGGCCGCGACCCGGAACTGGCACGCACCATCTGGGCCTCCGCCGAGCGGATGACGGGGCTGGCCTAGGGCCGTGGTGTCCGCTTTGTCTCTCTGAACGACGGAGATGAAGTGGCCGGATGTGCTGATTTTTGACGATTATTGGGCGGAATCTCGCGGCAAAACGGATGCGAGTTCTCGGTGTCGGCGCATGGTGAATAGAGGCGCAGAAACTCTGCTCTGTTAGTCATAGTTCCTGGGTTAGAGTGAGGCAAAACTTAGTCAAGCGCACTGCCGAGAGGAGCCTCACCATGGATTTTGACGTCCGCGTCCTACTGAAGATGAACGATCATGTGAACCACCTTGAGCACCAGGCGACAACGATCCGAGACGTCGCACTTGAGACGGCCTCGGAATACCCGCAGATCAGTGAAATCCTGGTGTGGGCAGACCCTGCTCGCTCCGGAGTATTCGTTCGTCTCCTGCTCAGCGTAACGATGCCCGAGTATGGAGACGAGATAGCAGACGACTTCTTTGACGCCGTGGTGGAGTCTGTCAATCACGGGGATCGTGCGGGGGTTTTGTCCGGAGCAGGAACCTTCCTCGCCAGGCAAACCCTGGTAGCGGTCTAAGGGTGTGCCTTCCACCGGTCTGACCCGGTTTCCGACCACCGCGCTGGTGGGGGAGACCTGGTCGAGAGTGTCCCGCTTCTCCGTAATCGGACTTGCCTATGCCGGACCCATCACCTCGACGGTGTTGCTTGCCTGGGTAGCTGTCGACTGGAACAGGCGTTGGATATTTATCACGGTGGCTATTGGACTTCTCGTCTTCGATACGATCGTGACCACCACCAACAAGAGAAGCTACCGGTCGCTCGCCCTGGAACTCGCAAACACTCGATCGGCTCTTGAACAGGCTCAAGAAAACAACGTTCGTCAACAGAATGACATTGAGGCGACCGAGGGGGCGCTGCAGCTGATCTTGAATTCCCTGGTGAGAGAGCTTGCGGTTGCGCTGAACTTTAGAACACCGAATGACCGGATTTCGGTTTATTTCAATAACGGATCCCGGTTTGTAATGGCCGCAAGATACTCCGCCGACCCGGTGTTCCATACGGCCAAGGAGGACGCTTACCTGGTTTCCCGAAGCCTCATTTCCTCGGCTTGGCGTAATCAGATCGCCAGCACAAAGTATCCCAACGTTGAAGAGTGGCGCTCCGCTCTGGCTCAAGACCTCGGGCATTCCCCAGGAATTGGGGAAACGATCCACATGACGTCGCTGTCAGCTGCCGGGGTCAGACTGGAATTTCATAACGACAATGTCGGGGTGCTCGTCATAGAGTCCACCGATTCCGAGCGAGCAAAGCAGCGAACGGCCAACCTCATGCAGAAGAATGCCGCGGGAGTTCTGATCGCCGAGCTACTCCGTAACCACAGCGCGAGAGTCCCGAGCCTCCGTTAGCCGACCGGCCGCCCCACCCGCGCGTGGAACCGACTGAGACGTGGGTGGGTCATGTCTCGACTATCGGGGGGCTCTCGTCCTGACCACCTTGCTAACGGCTATCGCAGTGGCCGACTCTGCCGCCGAGAATGCAACATGGCCCCGACAAACGAAGGTTTGTCGGGGCCATGTTGTGTGGGCTGGTTAGCCGCGCTCGTTGTAGTCGGCGCAGAGGGCGTTCATCGAGGTCAGCCACTTGTGGATGAAGATGAACGGACCCACGATGATGAGCGAACCGAGCACGTTCCACAGCCAGAAATCGGCGGCGGAGATGGTCTTGGGCAGGCCGCGTCGGGTCTGCTCGTTGCCGATTCGGTCGGAGGTCTTGTGCCACCACACCAGTGCGGCGATCCCCAGGGTGATCGGACCGATCAGCAGGGCCAGCAGCCAGTAGTTCATCGAGCGCTTGTTGTCGTAGCGGCCGGCGATGGAGTTGAGGTCCTCGCCGCCGCGGGCGGTCACCCAGATGGCGTAGATACCGAGGGTGATGATGCCGATGAAGATGTACTTCACCAGCGAGCGGTTGGTGTCGAAGTTTGCGCGGACCGGCGCAGCTACCTGGGCGGGAGCCTGAGTCATGATTTGTGGATCTTTCTAATATGCGCCCCGCACCGTCGGCAGAGCTCCAAGCGCGCTTCCCGCGTGAAGTCGCGCTGGCACCCGATCGATAGTAGTAGTTATCTGGAGATCTTCTGGCAAAAAGTGAGAAAAACTTGCCAAAATGTCATTCTCGGCGGTATAAACCCCTTGGACTGGGGGGGGGGTTGCCCGCTAAAACGAGCTCACGACTGACCTCGAGCGCCCTCGTGTCGCGGCTGGGGAACCGACTTCGACTCCTGTTCCGGCTTCGGGCTAAGGCTGGGGCACCGGCTCCTGCTCGGTCAAAATCTCGTGAGCCTCGACGCGGGCCGCCGCGATTTCGGGGTCGCCGAGACCCAGGATGCGCAGGCACGAGGTAGCGATCATCTCGTCATCCAGGGCGGTGCCGGGATTCGGATCACGGCGCAGCTGGATCACGGTTTCGGCGAGCTGGATGAGGAGCAGCCCGATGCGTTCCTCGCCGAGAGCCGCGGCTACACCGGGCGTCGCCGCGGCGAGGCCCAGCTCTCCGTAGATCCCGCGCAGGCGAACACGCTGCTCGCGGAAGTGCTCGTAGCGCGGATCCTGAATCTCGGGGAGCAGATACAGCGTGCCGATGTTGTGGGGTGCGGCGCGCAGGGTGCGGGTATCCACCGTGGCCAGGGCAAACAGCGTGCCGGCCGGGCTCGCGCCGCCGACACTCTGCGCCCGCATGTCCTCGATAAAGTCGATGCTCGGGCGCACCGAGCCGCTGAGCAGCTCCGCCAGAATCTCGTCCTTGCCGGCAAAGTGATAGTAGAGCGACTGCTGGCGGATGCCCACCCGCTCGGCGATCGCCCGGGTTGAGGCCCCCGAGAACCCCGACTCGACAAACAGCGCGGCCGCCGCATCGAGGATCTGTTCCCGAGCCGACAGCGTGGATGCGGCGCCCTCCGCCCGGGCGCGCGGGCGTCCGGCCCTGCCGGTGGCGGTCGAAGATGAAGCCATAATCTCCATAATGTCATGCCACCGGCCGGGTGTGACTATGCCGCCGATTCCCGGGTGAGCCAGGCGATCCAGCCCCCGAAGCCGGTGATCTCGGGCGCCCCCTGCGTCGCGAGGGATTCGCAGAGAAAACCGGGCACCTCGCGGCCATCGGAGAGGCGTACCCGACCGATACTCATCGGGGCGGGTAGCGCGGCGACAAACGTCGCGAATCCGGCCGCCGGCAGTCGCCAGAGCTCCCCGGAAATTGCCGCGCCGCCCTCGGCTACCCGCACCAAACCGGGCTTGGGCGGCGTGGTCGGCAGGGCAAACAGGGTGTAGTCGGGTGCGGTCGAGACCGGCTCGACCAGGGAGCCTCCGGCGGCGATCAGCTGATGGTTGAGCGGCTGTCCGCTGAGGTGTGCCCCCACCACAACCAGCTCCACCGTGGGGGCGGCGAAGCGCTCGGCCAGCTCGCGCAGCGCGAGATCGTGGAAGGCCGGTGCCGTAAGCATCACGCCGAACGGGTGCCCGTCCACGGCTCCGGCGGGAATCGCCAGCGCGGACATGTCCAGGAGGTTGGCAAAGTTGGTGAAGCGGCCCATCCTGCTGTTGCCCCCGATCGGGTCCTCGGCCAGCTCTGCGAGGGTCGGGTGCCAGGTCGTGGTCGGGGTGAGGAGCGCGTCGGTCCCGGCAAGCAGCGCGCGTGCCCGAATGCCCAGGGCGTCCAGGCGTTCGCGATCCCGGAACAGCTCCACCGCGGTCTTCTCCGCGCCGCCGAGCAAAATCGCGGCGACCGAGGGATCCAGGTCGGTGCCGATCAGGTCCCGGCCCTGCTCGATGTGTTCCCCCACCGCCGCGAAGCGTTCGGCCACAAACGCCCCCTCATAGAGCAGGGCCGCGGCCTCCAGCAGCGGGGCAATGTTGACCTCCACGATCTCCACCCCGGTCGAGGCGAGCCGCGCGACGGCGTCGCCGAAGGCCTCCCGCCAGCCCGCGGCCATGCCCTCCAGATGTTCGGCGGTGGGGATCGCGACCCGCGGGGTGGCGCTCAGCCGGGAGTCAGCGGCGGACGCGGCAACCTCGGCCGCGGAGCGTGCCAGCGGATCAAGCCCGTCATCTCCCGCGAGTAGCCGGGCGGTTGCGGATCCGAGGCCCAGGTCGCGGGCAAACACGGTCACGCAGTCCAGTGTGCGGCACGCGGGCACCACCCCGGTGGCCGGGATCAGGCCGCGGGTCGGCTTGATCCCGATAATCCCGTTGAGCGCGGCGGGTACCCGGCCCGATCCGGCGGTGTCGGTCCCGAGGGCCAGATCCACGATGCCCAGAGCCACGGCGACCGCAGATCCCGAGCTTGACCCGCCCGAAATCCGGGTGGGATCCCAGGCGTTGCGGACGGCGCCAAACGGGCTGCGCGTCCCGACCAGGCCGGTGGCAAACTGGTCGAGGTTGGTCTTCCCGATCACGATGGCTCCGGCCGCGCGCAGTCGCGCCACGGCGGTGGCGTCGGCCACCGGATCGTAGGCGTAGCTGGCCGAGCCCGCCGTGGTGGACAGCCCGGCGACATCGATGTTGTCCTTGACTGCGGCGACCAGACCCGCGAGCGGCAGACGCTCCCCGGCACTCAGTCGCTCCTCGATCACCGCGGCCTCGGCCAGGACCTCGGCCTCGGCGCGCAGCGAGATCCAGACCTCGGGACGATCAACCTCGGCGATGCGTGCGTAGGCCCGGCGAACACGCTGGGTGGGGGTGAGTGTCGACATCAGTGTTCTCCCATCAGGGCGAGGAGCACCTGGCCGGGGGTGGCCTGCTCACTCGGGGCGGTATAAATCTCGACGACGGTGCCGTCGATCGGGGCCAGGACGGCGGACTCCATCTTCATCGCCTCCAGCGCGATCAGCTTGTCCCCGGCGCGCACCCGCTGTCCGGGACGCACGTTGAGCTGCCAAACGGTCGAGGTGAACGGCGCGCTCACCGCGGTCGCCCCGGCGGGGATAACCACCGCATCGGCGGGCGGCGCGGGCTTGGGTTCGGGACGCACATCAAACTCACCCGAGGCGTGCCAGCGCTCCTTCTCCTCGGCAAAGGCGCGCGCCTGCACCGCGCGGAACTCGGCAATCGAGGGCGCGTTATCGGCGAGGAAGCGCTCGTGATCGGCGATCGCGAAGGTGCCCTCCTCGGTCTCGAAGTGACCGCGCCCGGCCGCGGTTTCGGCGCGCAGCTCGGTCAGCTCCTCGGGGCTCACCGGGTACCATTCGATCCGGTCGAAGAAGCGCAGCGCCCAGGGGTTTTCGGCGAACAGGCCGCCGCGCTGATAGCGGCTCCAGATCGGCACCGTGCGTCCCACCAGCTGGTAGCCTCCGGGACCCTCCAGCCCGTAGATGCACATGTAGGCGCCGCCGATCCCCACCGAGTTTTCGGCGGTCCAGGTGCGGGCGGGGTTGTACTTGGTGGTGACCAGGCGGTGGCGGGGATCCAGCGGGGTCGCGACCGGTGCGCCGAGGTACACATCCCCGAGTCCAAGCACCAGGTAGGTGGCGTCGAACACGGTTTTGTAGACGTCCGCCGCCGAGCCCAGGCCGTTGATTCGGCGGATGAACTCGATGTTGGACGGGGTCCACGGGGCGTCGTTCCGCACGCCGTTCATGTAGCGCTCGATGGCCAGGTTGACCGTGGGGTCGTCCCAGGAGAGGGGTAACCGCACCGTCCGCGAGGGCACCACGAGCTTCCCGGTTTCGGGAATCTCGGACTCGATTTCGCGCAGCAGCCCGGCCAGTCCGCTCGCGGTGAGGGTGCTCGAATCGGTCTGGATTTGGAGCGAGCGGATCCCCGGGGTCAGCTCGCGCACCCCCGCCGGCCGGTTCTCGTTGAGGGTGGTCATCAGCGCGTGCACGCGCATCCGCAGGCCGAGATCCAGGGTCAGGTCGCCGTACTCGACCAGCAGGTTGTCGTCCCCGTCCCGGCGGTAGGTGACCGCGGGGCGTTCGGCGGTGGCCTCCATCCGGCCGATCACCCCGTCATCCCCGTCGCCGCCCGTGCTCAGCACAGTGAGCGAGGCGCGCGCCTCCAGCAGCCCGGCGGCCTCCGATTCCCGGATCGGCACAAAGCGGATGGTGTCGCCCGGGCGCAGCTGGCCGAGCTTCCACAGGTCGCCGCTGCCCACCACCGCCGGACACACAAACCCGCCGAGGCTGGGGCCGTCGGGGCCCAGGATGATCGGGGTGTCCCCGGTGAAGTCGATCGCGCCGACCGCATAGGGGTTGTCGTGAATGTTGGAGGGGTGCAGACCGGCCTCGCCGCCGTCGGGGCGGGCCCAGGTGGGGCGCGGACCCTCCAGTCGCACGCCGGTGCGGGCCGAGTTGAAGTGCACCACGTAGTCGGTCGCATAGAACACGTCCATGTCCTCCCGGGTGAAGAACTCGGGGGCACCGTGCGGACCCTCGGTCACGCCGATCTGCCAGGTGTGGGTGATCGCCGGGCGTCGGTGTGCGGGGGTCGGGCCGCCGATCAGGCCGAGTCGGGTGCCCGCGGGCAGCGCCGGGTGGGCGGCGTCGGAGTCGGGGGATCCCGGGCGCAGCACATCGCCCGGACGCAGCGCCCGACCCGCGTGCCCGCCAAACCCGCCGAGGGTGAACGTTGAGGCGCTGCCCAGGTAGAGCGGCACATCGAATCCGCCCCGAACCGCGAGGTAGGCGCGCTGGCCGGGACCGTTCAGTGCCCCGATCACCAGCACCGAGCCCTCCGCAACCTCGAAGGGCTCCCACATCGGCACGGGTTCGCCATCGAGGGTCGCGTTTGCCGGGGCACCGGTGAGCGCGAGGATCATCGTGGTGCTAAAGCGCAGGGTGGGCCCGGTGGCGGTGATTTCCAGCGCCGGTGCCCCGGCGGGGTTGCCCACCGCGAGGTTGGCCTCGGTGAGGGACACCGAATCCATCGGGCCGCTCGGGGGAACGCCGATCTGCCAGTAGCCGGTGCGGCCGGGAAGGTCCTGGATCGTGGACATGGCCCCGGCCTCCACCACGTCGATGCGTGGGTCGGGATCGGTGGTGACATCCAGCGTGGACGTGGAGTGGGTGGCGGCCCGCAGGGAATCCTCATCGGTGAGCGCGCGCAGCAGCCCCAGGTTGGTTACGACGCCGTCGATGCGGCTGGCCTCCAACCCCTCGCGCAGCAGGTCGAGCGCCGCCTCGCGGGTGGGGCCGGCGGCGATTACCTTGGCGAGCATCGGGTCGTAGTAGGGGGACACCTCCAGCCCGGTCTCGATCCAGCCGTCGACCCGCACCCCGTCCAGCGGCTCGGTCCCGAAACCGGGGAACACCGCCTGGGTCACCAGGCCCGAGCTGGGCAGGCCGTTCTGCGCGGTGTCCTCGGCATAGACGCGGGCCTCCACCGCGAACCCGCGCGGCACAAACGCGCGCTCGAAGAGCTCGGGGGCGCACGCGTCCGCGCCGTCCCGGGCCAGGGTGAGCATCATCGCCACCAGGTCCACCCCGAACACCTCCTCGGTGACCGGGTGCTCAACCTGCAGCCGGGTATTCACCTCGAGGAAGGCGATCTCCTCGCGAATCGGATCGTAGATGAACTCGACGGTCCCCGCGGACCGGTAGGACACCGATTCGGCCAGGGCCCGCGCCGACTCATGGAGCAGGGTACGCACGTGGCCCGGCAAGGCGGGGGCCGGGGCCTCCTCGATGACCTTCTGATTGCGGCGCTGCAGGGAGCAGTCGCGGTCGCCGATCACGGCCACCCGTCCCTCCCCGTCGCCAAACAGCTGCACCTCGACGTGGCGGGCGGGACGGACCAGGCGCTCCAGGAACACCCCGGCCGACCCGAAGTTCTTCTCTCCCAGCCGGGCCACGCTGGCGAAGGCCTCGCGCACCTCCGCGGGGGTGGCACACGCCTGCATCCCGATGCCGCCGCCTCCGCCGGTGGCCTTCACCATGACCGGCAGGCCCACCCGCTCGGCCCACTCAACCGCCTCCTCCGCCGAGGCGAGCAGGCCGCTGCCGGGCAGCATCGGCACCCCGGCGCGCCGGGCCAGCTCGCGGGCCGTGTGCTTTTCCCCGAACGCGGCGATGTGGTCGGCGCTCGGGCCGATGAACTGTATGCCCGCCTCCTCCAGGCGACGGGCAAACTCCAGGTTTTCGGAGAGGAACCCGTAGCCGGGATGCACGGCCCCGACCCCGAGCTCTCGGCACGCGTCGAGGATCTTCTCGATGTTGAGGTAGGAATCTTTGGCCGGTGCCGGGCCCAGATAGACGGCCTCATCGGCCTCACGAACGTGGGGTGCCGCACGGTCGGCATCGGAGTAGACGGCGACCGTGCGCAGGCCCAGGGCTCGGGCCGAGCGGATGATCCGGCGGGCGATCTCGCCGCGGTTGGCAATCAGGACGGTGTCAAAGGCGGCGCTCATGCGGGGTCCGTTTCGGTCTGGGGGTCGGTGATGATCATGCGCAGGGGGGTGCAGTTGAAGTCGTTACAGGGGTTGTTCATCTGGGGGCAGTTGGAGACGATCACCAGGACGTCGATCTCGGCGGAGAGCGCCACCCGCTTGCCCGGGGCGGAGATCCCGTCCACGATTCCCAGCGCACCGTCGGCCTCGACCGGAACGTTCATAAACCAGTTGATGTTGGACACCAGATCGCGCACCCCGAGCCCGTACCGGGCCCCCTCGGTGAGGAAGTTTTCCCGGCACGCGTGCTGATACTCGGTGTGGAAGCCGTAGCGCAGCGTGTTGGACTCCTTGGAGCAGGCCCCACCGATGGTGTCCTGACGGTCGATCTCGTTGCCCACCACCCGCATCAACACCCGGCCCTCGCTGGAGTACAGCGACGAACCGGTGCGCAGGTAGGCGTTGCCCGCGGCGGCGAGGGTGTCGGGGACCGAGTAGCGTTCGGCGGTGTTCTCGGCGTTGTAGACCAGGAAGTCCGCCGACTGGTTTCCTCCGACATCCACGATGGTGAGGGTCTGTCCGGCCCGCACGATGCCCGACCAGGGGCCGAGCGGGGCGACCGTGTCATCCAGCACGGTGGTGCCCTCCACCAGGGGACCCGAGGGATCGAGGACCGTGTCGGAGGCAAAGACCGCACCGACCGGAACGGTCGAGGCCGGCGAAGTGGAGGCCTGCGGAGCGGAGACCGGCGGAGTGGAGATCGGTGGTGTGGGGGCCGGAATGGTGAGGGGATTCGGTGTCATGGTCAGAGTCCTTGTGCCTGTGCGTAGTCGATCGTGTTGAGGTAGGCCCGGGTGAGCTCGGGCGTGCGGGCGAACCGCTCATCGTCGGGGCCGGTGGGATCGCCGCGCCACGCGTGGATGCGAAGCGGTCCGACCGCGTAGTCGGGGGAGGGGTCCAGCGGATGCGGCACATTGGCTACCAGGATCAGTACCGGCATCTCGGCGATCAGGTCCACGTGGGTCCCCGCTCCGGCACTGCCAACGAACCTCAGCGCACCATCCCCGTCGATTCGCACCCCCTGAAACAGCGAGACCGAGGGCGGTAGATCCCGGGCATCGAGTCCGTGCTTGGCGGCGGCCAGCAGGAAGCGCGAGCGGCCCGAGGGCGTGGGACCCTCGGCGGCCGAGGCACCGTACTTTTGCCGGGTGGCCGGGTCGGTGGTGGTGCCGCAGAAGGCGTCGTGGTGGCCCGAGGTATCGGCGGCGATGGTCGCGAGCACGCGGCCGTCGCCGGAGAGCAGCGGATGGTCGGTCCCCAGATACGCCTGCCAGGGGATCTTCACGGTGTCGGCGGTGTTGAGGCGCTCGCCGAGGGCTACGGCGTTGAACAGCAGCAGGTGCGCGCAGGCGGATCCGGTGGGATCCTCGAACCGAATCCGGGTCCCGCGGGCCAGTACCCGGTGCGTGTATCCGCCGGGGGCCACGGTCTCCGCCCAGGTGAGGGCCGCGGGATCCACGTCGGCCGGGATAAACGGAGAGGTGGCCGCCGGCCGATACGGCATAAAGGGTGAGGTAAGCGCGGCCCGGGAACGGGCATCGGAACGGGCGTTGTGCACGTGATCGGTCAGGTGTTGGGTGGCGATGGAGGTCATGAATCCGTCACTTTCTGAGGTGGGCCGCTACGCCTGAGTGGGCGTGGTCGGGGCCGGTGAAGCGGGCGTTGCGGAAGCGGTCGGAGCCGTGGGGATCGTCGTGGCGGTGAGGGCCAGATCGGCCAGGTCAATCTCCGCGGTGGTGGGCAGGTGGCCGAGTCGGATGGCCCCGTCACGCGCATGATTCCGGCGGTGCACCAGCACACCCACCAGCAGCGTTGCCCCGATAAACAGCAGCGCGCTCCACTGCAACCACCAGGTCTCACCGGTGAGGTCATAGATTTCCGGGCGGGGCCAGGCGAGGTTGATCACCATCGCGATCTGGTAGAGCACCGCCAGTACGTTGAGGGGCAGCCCCCAGCGTCCCAGCGCAAACAAGGGCTTTCCGTCCTCATTGATCCCACCCGAGTGCCAGTCCCGCGGGACACGCAGGCGGGCAAACAGGAGGGGGACGGTCACGCCGAGGTAGGCGAGGTAGAGCATCGCGATGCAGAGGCTGGACAACGCGGTGAAGATCGCGTTGTGGCCGAAGTTCACGGCGAGGGCCAGCGCCGCGCCCACTCCGATCACGATGCTGGTCGCAATCGGGGTCCCGGTGCGCGGGGATACCCGGGCCAGCGTGCGCCAGAAGGGGAGCGCTCGTTCGCGGGCCATCGAGTAGATCATCCGCGATCCGGAGGTCTGCACGGCGAGGGTGCACGCAAAAACCGCGACGGCGACGGCGACCAGGAGCAACCGGCCAAACACCGGTCCGAGCCGTTCGGTCACCACGTAGGCGATCCCTCCGGCGGCAAGCTTCCCGTCCGACAGGCTGGGGGCGGCCACCAGGGTCGCGATGATCAGCAGCGCACCGCCGAGTCCCGAGACCACCACCGCGTTGATGATGGTTTTGGCGATGGTCTTGCGGGGCGCGTGGGTTTCCTCGGCGAGCTCCCCGGCGGAGTCAAAGCCCACCAGGACGTAGGCAGCCATCAGCGAGGAGGCCAGAAACGCCCAGATATAGGGGGAGTCCGACGGTGCCGCCCCTTCGGTGGTGAAAACCACGGCGGGGCTGCGGGCGGGCAGCAGGAACAGGGCGGCCACCACCAGAATCAGCCCGATGATCTCCACGATCACGCCGACGCTGGTGGCGAAGGCCATGATGCGCACGCTCAGAATGTTGACGACGGTGGTGATGACCAGCAGGATCACCCCGAGTAGGACCGCGTTCTGGGCGCCGGTATCCGAGGTGAGCGAGGGGTCGGCCCCGGGGCCGCCGATGATTTGGAAGCCGTCCCAGATCGAGGGGAGTACCGCCTGGACGGCGATCGCGGCGACGGCCACGGTCAGGGTCTGCGCGATGATCATGACCCAACCGGTAAACCAGCCAAACGTGGTGCCCGCGAGTCGGCTGGACCACTGGAAGATCGCCCCGGAGATCGGCCAACGCGCGGCGAGCTGGGCGAAATTCAGCGCAACCAGTAGCTGCCCGGCAAACACCAGCGGCCAGGTCCAGAAGAACGCGGCCCCGCCGAACCCGAATCCCAGCCCGAACAGCTGAAACACGGTGGTCAGGATCGAAACAAACGAGAATCCCGCGGCAAACGAGGAGAAGTGGCCCACGCCGCGGCGCAGCTCCTGGCGGTAGGTGGCGGGGGAATCGGTGATGCTCATGGGTACGGCCTTCCCAAAACAAGAACCTAATACCTGTCATCTGACAGGTACAGTTCTTATCCTGGGCAGCGCGTATTGCCCGCCGATTTCTCAATTGTTAAATCGATGTTCCAGCTGGCAGGAAATATTAGATCCGAAATATGGTGCGCAAAAAACCCCACACGGTAACGTGTGGGGCGGCGAATTGCTTGGTAATGGTGGGCCCGGAGGGGCTCGAACCCTCGACCCGCGGATTAAAAGTCCGATGCTCTGCCAACTGAGCTACAGGCCCAACCCCGCACAGAATCCACGAGTGTGGTGCGGTGCGAGGGGAGAACGCTCGAAGAATCCAACGAGCGAACATCACCAGTCTATCGGATCAAACCGGGTGTTCGCCGCCACCACCCGCCGGGATCGCGGAGTACGCTGGAGACCGACTTTATGCGTCCACTCCCGGTGAAAGGATCCAGCCGTCAACGAATTCCGCAAACCCACCCTGTTCCCCGGACACCTGTTCAGCACGTTCGTCGGGGGGAGCGATCCGGCCGAAACCAGCCGGATCTCCCATGAGACCGCTCACGCGCTGCTTTCGCGTGTGCGCGCGAATCCCGACGCCGACATTTTGGACCGGCTGATTGCCTACACCGACAACCACGGAATCGAAACCCTCGCCGAGCTGTGGGCCACCGCGCCCGCACGCAGCCTCCCCGGTGCGCTCTGGCGCATCTACCTGTTGCGGGCCCTAATCCGTCAGGACCCGTACACATCCAGCCTGATCTTCCGCCGTGGATCCGAGGTTATTCCCACGATCGATCCGGTGATCGCCGGTGCCGCGGTCCCCACCAACGTGGAGGAGATCACCACCCTGGCCGATGAGATCCTGCGCGGCGTCTTCGATGGAGACTTTGCGATCGCGCTGGATCGCGCCGCGGCGTACTGCCGGATCAACGCCGCGGGCTGTGTCTCGCTGGCTAACGATGCCGACCCGATCCATCCCGAACGGGCCGAGGGTCTGACCCGGCGGGCGCTGCGCTACAGCACGCTGGGTGATGAGTTGGCTGCCTGTTCGAAACTGTGGCGGAGCGAGTCGCTGGACTAGCCCAGTGCCATGGTGGCGTGCCCTGTTCGCGTAGCGCGAAGACACGCCACAACTCGCGGATTTCTGAGGGAAATCCTCCCCCGAGCGGGGCACAGTCCCACGGACTTTGGTACACTGGCATAGCCGGGCCGCAAAACCCCGGGCTCCAATTTTTGCCGCTGCGAGCGGCCTTCCGCCGAGAGGCGTTTCTGCGGCCTGGCACCTACTTTTAACGCGGGTGATGAACATCTGACCCGCACCGCAGCAAAACAGCACCGCCCCCGAATCAGATTCGGGGGCGGTGCTGTTTTACTAGTGGAGACTAGAGGGCATCTGCCGAGGAACGACGGCGCTGCAGTCCGAGCAGGCCAACGCCGGCAGCGAGGACCAGGACGGCGATGCCGGGCACCACCGAGGACAGGTTCGAACCGGTTTCGGCCAGGCCACTCACGGCCGGGTCCAGCTTGACCGTCAGGGTCTGCGGTGCGGAGAGTACCCAGAACTCACCCATGCTCTGTGACGTCGCGTTGACCGTGAAGACGGCCGAACCCCGAGCGATGTCAGCGGAACTAACGATGTGGGTTCCGGTCAGGGTCCGACTTGCGCCGGGCGCAACCCCCAGCACGGTCTCGTAATCAATCGGGTAGGCGCGGTTCGGGCCACCGGTAGTGTTGGCGGGCGAGGCGAGGGCGGGCTCGGCCAGGGTCGTGTTGCCGGTGTTGGTGACAACAACCGAGTAAGAGATGACATCGCCCACGCGACGGGGAACCTCGGTGGAGGTGACCGTCGCAACAGAGGCTACCGAGGGCTTGACCACCGGGAGCGGGAAGTTGTGTACCTGAATGTCGCTGTACACACCCTTGTCGTTAGCGCTAATTCCGCGCACTACAAATGACTCGGTGGTCTCATTTCCTGCACCAGAAACGGTTCCGGTTTGAGTCGGGGTGCGGAAATCTAGCTCGATCTGGGAGTACACCCAGGTATCGGTGAGGGTAATGGTTTCACCGGCGGCAATGCTTGGGCCGGGAGTGTTCCAGGGGTAGGCGGGGTGGATCTGGTTGACGGTCAGGTTGACCAGATCCAGATCGGTGAGGTTTTTGACTTCAAAGCTGTAGCCGTAACGCTCGCCGACATCCAGGAGGCCGTTGCCGTTTGTATCGTCGAGGATCCAGGTCGGAGTCACTTCGAGGCCGAACTCGCCCCAGGGACCCTCCTCGGTCTCCTGTCCCGGCTCGGTGGCCTCTTCGTCCGCAGGCTCTACGTTCGCATCCTCGGAGTTCGTAGGCTCGAGGTTCGTAGGCTCAGCGCTCGCATCCTCGGAGTCAACCGCGGTCTTGGTCGGCTCATCGGCAGCCTCGGGGGCGGGCTCGGAAGTGGGCGACCCGGTTGCCGAATCTGCGGTGGCATCAGCGGTGCTCGTGCTGGGAGCCACCGATGGCTCGGAAGCGTCTGAACCGTCTCGCGTTGTGTCATCCTCTGCGATGGCACTCACCGACGGCGCAGGAATCGGCGCGGCCGAAGCCGGAATGGTCGTGGCTACACCGAGCAGTGCGCCGAGAGACAGAACGGAGGCCGCGGTAGCCCAGCGACCCGAGATTTTTGCCATTATTCCCCCATGGAATAGAAGTGATTGATTGTGTTCAACGATACGTCGCGAGGGCACCATTTGGTGCCAAACCGGACTTAGATTTCATAACGTTTGCGAGACGAAAAACCTTTATGTGCCGCATGGTGAATATAGCGGCCGGAATCAGTGTGATTCTGCCCCAAAGCGTGCCTCAAACGGGGGTCAGGGATAGCAAAATGCGCCGGCTTCCCCAGGGGGAAACCGGCGCATTCCGTTTATGCCATACGGCGAATTTTTGTTATCCGAAACGACCCGAAACGTAGTCTTCGGTGGCCTGGACGTTGGGCTGGGTGAAGATCGTGTTGGTGTCGTCGTACTCGATCAGCTTTCCGGGCTGGCCGGTGCCGGCGATGTTGAAGAACGCGGTCTTGTCCGAGACGCGGGAGGCCTGCTGCATGTTGTGGGTCACGATCACGATCGTGTACTCCTTCTTCAGCTCCTCCATCAGGTCCTCGATCGCCAGGGTCGAGATCGGGTCCAGTGCGGAACACGGCTCATCCATCAGCAGGATGTCCGGGGAGACCGCGATCGCGCGGGCGATGCACAAACGCTGCTGCTGTCCACCGGACAGACCCGAGCCGGGACGGTCGAGGCGGTCCTTGACCTCGTTCCAGAGGTTGGCACCGCGCAGCGACTTCTCCACCAGATCGTCGGCGTCGGACTTGGAGATGCGGCGGTTGTTGAGCTTCACACCGGCGAGCACGTTCTCCTTGATCGACATGGTCGGGAACGGGTTCGGACGCTGGAACACCATACCCACCTGACGGCGCACGAGCACCGGGTCAACACCGGGGCCGTACAGGTCGTCACCGTCGATCAGCACCTCGCCCTCGACGCGGGCGCCGGGGATGACCTCGTGCATGCGGTTCAGCGTGCGCAGGAAGGTGGACTTGCCACAACCGGACGGACCGATGAACGCGGTGATGCTGCGCGGCTCAATGGTCAGGGAGACACCCTCCACGGCACGGAACTTGGAGTAGTAGACGTTGAGGTCGCGGACCTCGATGCGCTTAGACACGGACTATTCCTTCGGGTTTCTATCGGGAGAGCTTCGGGGAGAAGATGCGGGCGATCAGGCGACCGAGGAGGTTCAGGGCCATCACGATCAGGATCAGGGTGAGCGCGCCGGTCCAGGCACGGTCGAGGAACTGCTGCGGGTCGGCACCCTGCTGCGAGTACGAGGAGTACACAAACAGCGGGAGGGACATCATCCGGTCGCTGAAGAGGTTGTAGTTCATCGACTGGGTGAAGCCGGCCACGATCAGCAGCGGCGCGGTCTCACCGATCACGCGGGCGACCGCGAGCAGCGAACCGGTCACGATACCGGCCAGCGAGGTGGGCAGAACCACCTTGAGGATCGTCAGGTACTTGGGAACACCCAGGGCGAGGGATGCTTCACGCAGCTCGTTGGGAACCAGCTTGAGCATTTCCTCGGTCGAGCGCACCACCACGGGGATCATCAGCAGCGACAGCGCGATGGATCCGGCGATACCCAGGCGGATGCCGGGTCCGAAGATCAGTGCGAACAGCGCGTAGGCGAACAGACCGGCCACGATCGAGGGGATACCGATCATGATGTCGACCATGAAGGTGATCCACTTGGCCAGCTTGCCGCGGCCGTACTCGACCAGGTAGATGGCGGTCAGGATACCGATCGGGATCGAGATGATCGCGGTGGCCAGGGTGATCAGCAGGGTTCCCACGATCGCGTGCAGCGCTCCACCGCCGGCGTCGGTGACGTTCCGCATCGAGGTGGTGAAGAACTCCAGGTCGAACCGGGCGAGGCCCAGGCCGATCGTGGTGGCGGCCACCGAGATCAGCGGCACCAGCGCGAGCAGGAAGGCCAGGGTGACCAGCGAGGTCATCAGGCGGTCCTTGGCCTTACGCGAGCCTTCGACAACCAGCGAGAGGAGGTACACCAGGACCACAAACAGGACCGCGGTGACCACCACGATGCCGGGGATCGAAGGGTTGCCCATCAGCAGGGCGATACCGGTGATGATGATCGCGGATCCCAGCAGGACCCAGGCCGGCGTGTAGCGCGGGAGCTTGCCCGCGGTGAGGGCGTTAGCAATCGGGGCGACGGTGGACATTAGTTGGCTCCCGAGAATTCTTTACGACGCGCGACGATGGCTCGAGCAATGAAGTTCACCGCGAAGGTGATCACGAACAGGATCAGACCGGTTGCGATCAGCACGTTGACGCCGGTGCCGTGGGCCTCGGGGAAGTTCAGCGCGATGTTCGAGGCGATGGTGTTGGGGTTCTCGGACTGCAGCAGCACAAAGGAGATCACGGTGCTGGGCGAGAGAACCATGGCGACGGCCATGGTTTCACCGAGCGCGCGGCCGAGGCCGAGGATCGAGGCGGACACCAGACCGGAGCGGCCGAATGGCAGCACGGCCATCTTGACCATTTCCCAGCGGGTGGCACCGAGGGCCAGGGCGGCCTCCTCGTGCAGCTTGGGAGTCTGCAGGAATACCTCGCGGGCCATCGCGGTGATGATCGGCAGGATCATCACGGCGAGCACAATCGCGACGGTAAGGATGGTGCGTCCGGTACCCGAAACCGGGCCGGAGAAGAGCGGGATCCAACCGAGGTTGTCGGTCATCCAGGCGTACACCGGCTGCACGGCCGGAGCCAGGACCTTGATGCCCCAGAGACCAAAGACCACCGAGGGAACGGCGGCGAGCAGGTCGATCACATAGGCGAGACCCTGAGCCAGGCGGCGCGGTGCGTAGTGGGAGATGAACAGTGCGATTCCCACGGCCAGCGGAACGGCGATCAACAGGGCGAGGAACGCGGCCCAGACCGTACCGAAGGCGAGCGGACCAACGTAGGTCCAGAAGTTTGAGGGGGAGCCCTTGAGCTCGGTGGTGTCGGCGCCGAGGGCGGGGATTGCTTCAACGATCAGGAAGATGGCCACCGCGGCCAGGGCCACGA
This sequence comes from Mycetocola sp. BIGb0189, assembly GCF_024810155.1. Taxonomy (NCBI): domain Bacteria; kingdom Bacillati; phylum Actinomycetota; class Actinomycetes; order Micrococcales; family Microbacteriaceae; genus Mycetocola; species Mycetocola sp. BIGb0189. Next base: position 31,733 of record NZ_JANUED010000010.1, on the reverse strand, counting down.
GGATGAGGCTTCCAGCGATCAGGGTACTCCGGGCGAAAACGCGGTCACCCAGACGGATGACGGGTTTAGGCCGTTCGGTTTGAGTGGTCATAGTCGACGGTGCCCTCGGCTCCTTGTCTCGCCGTCGTGGCCCGGCCAAAAGGCCGGGCCACGACGAGTGTGATGTGGGGTGTTACTTGATGCTTCCGACGGCGGTAGCAACCTTCTTGGAGAGGTCAGCCGACAGCGGTGCGTTTCCGGCCTTCTCGGCGGCGGCCTTCTGGCCGGCCTCGGAGGTGATGTACTCGAGGTACGCCTTGGTCAGGGTGCCCTGAGCCGGGTCCTTGTAGGTCTCGCAGGCGATGGCGTAGGAGACCAGGACGATCGGGTAGTGGGTCGCGTCGGTGGTCTTGCGGTCCAGCTTGATGGCCAGGTCGTTGGCTCCACGGCCCTCAACCAGCGGCGACTCTGCGACGACGGCGGCCGCGGCCTCGGCCGAGTAACCGACGAACTTGTCGCCAACCTTGACCTTGACAACGCCCAGCTTGCCGGCGCGCGAGGCGTCGGCGTAACCGATCATGTTGGTGCCGTTGGTGACGGCGTCAACCACACCGGAGGTACCCTGAGCACCCTCGCCACCCTGGTACGGGAAGTCGTCGGCCGGCTTCTCGGTCCACACGTCGGGTGCGTTCTGGTTCAGGTAGTCGGCGAAGTTCTTGGTGGTACCCGAAGCGTCCGAGCGGTGCACGGCGTTGATCTTGGCGTCGGGGAGCTTAGCGTCCTTGTTCAGGGCGACGATCGCGGGGTCGTTCCACTGGGTGATCTTGCCCGAGAAGATGCCGGCCAGGGTGGCGGCGTCCAGGTTCAGGTCCTTGACTCCGTCAACGTTGAAGATCACGGCGATCGGGGAGATGTAGACGGGGATGTCGATGGCCTTGGTGTCTGCCTTGCAGGTACCGAAGGAACCGGCGAGCTCCTCATCCGAGAGGGCCGAGTCGCTACCGGCGAATGCGGCACCACCGGCGATGAAGGCCTTACGGCCAGCACCCGAACCGGACGGGTCGTAGTTCACGGTGACCTTCTCGTTGGCGGTCTGGAAACCGGCACCCCAGGTGGTCTGAGCGGTGCCCTGGCTCGAAGCGCCAACGCCGACAAGCTCACCGGAGAGGTTGCTGGCCGCGGGGGAGTCGGAGGCCGACCCGGATGCCGAGGGCGAGCCCTCGTTCGCTGCACACGAGGTGAGGGCGAGGGCGGTGATCGCGGCGACAACCGAGACGCGCGCTACCGAAGAAAACTTCACGGGTACTTCCATTCATAGTGGATTCGGGGCGAGCCTGCTGTCGGCTCACCGCCGAGGCTATGCCGCGATAGTGACAAGCATGCCGCGCGTTGGTGAACGGGAGGTTAACTCGGGTGAACGGTTGGTGCCGAGCCGCATGATCTCGCGGCGGCCATTTTCACGATCTTGCCGAGCGTTTACCTAACGGTAGGAATCCGGCTTTATGTCGTTAGCGTACACACGGTCGGTGGCACGAAACTCTCGGTGGCATGTACCGCCGTTACCGCTCGAGTGAACTCGGACTCACTAACCTCGGTGAGGAGTGAGAGTGGAGATCGTTCGGCTCCGTCGGAACCTCTTGGCAGGCATTCATTCGTCGTCTGCCACCAATCCAGTTGGGCCTGTGCTGCCCGCTCCGGTGTTGCACGAGGGCACATGCGAGCGAATGTCTGATTGATTTCCGCGAGTGCATTAATGATCGCCCCGTCACGAAACTGAAAGTCGGGGAAATAGCGCACCCCGGCGAGCTCAATCTCGATCACCGCACGATATTTTCGATATGAGGTCAAGAGGTGGCGGCGTGCCGCGGGGCCGCCCGTCGGGACGCCCTGCTGAGTGTGCCCTGTGGACATGAGCGAGCTCATCGGGGTGGAGACAAGGAGGGTTCGAATTCCCACCTGGGATGAGCACGGGATCCGATCCAGTAGGCTCGCGGCGATCATGGGAGCGCGCGGCAGTCGAAATCCCGGCTGCCACAGCGGTTCGCTCGACCACCCCGGAGAGAAACCGAGGTCGCCCAGGGAGAACCCAATGCGTCTCGCGCGCTTCCTGACAAAATTGATGATCTTGATGACGTCGGTACGATCCGGGTCGATGCTGAGCAGCAGATGACGCATGATGACCAACGAACCATAGATCTTGTTTTTCACCCGAGCGTCTGAAAGACAATGCACATGAGCCAGGTGGTCGCCGTTATCGCCCGATGGTGCCTCGATTAGGACGTCAAGGGTGCGGTTCCAGAGCCTTCCATTGTGGGCACACACATTGCGTACATGGCGAAGATGATTCAGCCAGTTTGCCAGTGCGCCGCTGTTTCCTCGGCCCTGCCGAGCCAGGATCTGAAAGCGTGCGGCAAGAACCTCCCGGTCGCTGTCTGGGGCGATTCGATAGAGCCCGTTGAGCACCCCGAACCCCATGACTTCCGTGCCCACCCAAACGGGCAGATGCTTGCCATAGTGCTCGCGGAAATGCAGGACGAAACTGTCTTGGGAGCGTCCCTCCTGCCGGTCATACTCGCGCAGCCATTTCACGTAGGAAGTGGGCGGGTGGGCGTCGGAGGGAATGGACGATCCCAAGAGTTCAGGTCGGCGATGCGCGAACGGGTGCCTCGCTCCCAGGCGATGCCCGAGGAAGAAACGAAATGAAATTTCGATAGTGCTGATTACCGCACTGACCTTCTCTCGAAGCATCCGGTCAAATTCGTACAGTTCAACCACCTGAGCCAGTGATGCGCCCCGGACAAAGTCACCGTTGCGCGCCCCTCGGCTCCGGGAATTGACTGGTGCCGGCTTGCGGTAGGGATGGAAATAGCCCGATAAACGGTAGTACCCGAAACGCTCAAGCACACTTGCGGCAAACTCATCGCTTCCGCATTCCAGGCCATGACTGCGCAGCTGAGAGATCTGTTCCGGAACCGTGAGAAACGGCTTCGAATAGGTACTATCGATGTTTGCCATGAGCCCACGCTCCCCCGCGAAATTAGTGTGCGGGGGAAAGAACAAACCCGCCTCTCATCTCGAGAAACGGGTAAGTCGTAATATCTGAACGCTACTCCGCTCCCTACCCTTGGTCAAGACCTTTCGGGAGTCGGAAAAACATTCGCATCGTTATACCGGATTGGGGTGGGTCTCGATCGAGATGATGCCCGAACTCGGGTTGGTGGCCGAGAGGTGCACCACCGAGAAGTCGCCGGGGGCGAGGTCTGCGGCCGAACGGATGTAACTGCCGGTGACGCTGCCGGTGGCCAGCGCGATCTCCCGCAGCAACTCGGGAACCAGGGGCAGGTGCGAGCAGATCACCGCGTTCTTGCCGGCGCTGACGCGCTTGCCGATGATGCTGCGCGGGTCCGCACGATCTTCCTCAAAGGCATCCTGGCTGATTTTGCCGCTGCGCTTGGGGGTGATGCTGGTGGCCGCTGCAAGCGGGGCCACCGTGGTGACACAGCGCAGTGCATCGCTGGTGACGATCTTTCGGGGCCCAAACGCGGCGATCATCGGAACCACCGCCTGGGCCTGGTCAAGCCCGCGCGGGGTCAACGGACGCCCGGCATCGGTGCCGTCCCCGGCCGAAGCCGAGGCCGCCTTGGCATGGCGCAGCACCGTGATCGAGAAGGTATGGGTCACGCCCTCGGCCACAAGTTTGTCAAACACATCCACGATTTCGACATCGTGTCCGTAGGTGAGATAGGTGCGCGCCTTCTTCAGGGTGACCCATTCGATGGCCGCCACCTCGCGGTTCGGGCGGAACTGCGAGGTACGGATCGCCTCATCGCTGACAAACGCCGCCCAGTAGTGCACAACCTTGGTTTTGCCCGAGGGCAGCAGGTAGCGGCTCATCCCGAGCGGCACTCCGAGGTTGACCGACAGACCGGTTTCCTCACCAATTTCGCGGACGGCCGTCTGCGGAAGTGTTTCGCCGGGATCTACCTTTCCCTTGGGAATGGTGACATCCCCATAGGCGGTGCGGTGGATGACGAGGACATGGACCTTGCCCTCGATCAGGCGCCAGCACAGGGCTCCGGCGGCATATACGGCTTTGTTCACCTACGGTTCCTCGGACGTCGACGATGGGTAATCTGCTGCAACAGCTTATCCTGCAGATCATCCAGCGGCGCACCCGTGTCGTCGAACGCATGACGGATCCACTCACCGTCGGCCTGGAGATCCCAGGCTCCGGTCTGGTCGTCCATGGCCAGGTCGAACAGCTCGTTGATCTCGGTGATGTGACCGGGATCCACCAGACGAACCAGGGCCTCAACTCGGCGGTCCAGGTTGCGGTGCATCATGTCGGCACTGCCGATGAAGAGGTGCTGATCGCCGTCGTTCACAAACGAGAAGATGCGCGAGTGCTCCAGGTAGCGGCCGAGGATCGAGCGCACCCGAATGTTTTCGCTCAGGCCGGGCACCCCGGGCATCAGCCCACAGATGCCGCGCACCCAGACCTCAACCGGAACTCCGGCCTGGCTGGCCCGGTACAGCGCATCGATGATGGCCTCATCCACGATCGAGTTGACCTTGATCCGGATGCCGCTGGGCTTACCCTCCAGGGCATTGCGACGCTCGGTATCGATGTGCTTGAGCAGCCCCTTACGCAGGTGCAGCGGTGCCACCAGCAGGCGCTTGAACTTCTTCTCGATCGCGTAGCCGGAGAGCTCGTTGAACAGGCGGGTGAGGTCGCGGCCCACCTGCGGGTCGGCGGTCAGCAGCCCGAAGTCCTCGTAGATGCGCGAGGTCTTGGGGTTGTAGTTTCCGGTACCGATGTGGCTGTAGGACACCAGTGATCCGTTTTCCTCACGGATCACGTGGGCAAGCTTGCAGTGGGTCTTCAGCCCCACCAGGCCGTACACCACGTGCACGCCGGCCTTTTCCAGCTTGCGTGCCCAGGTGATGTTCGCCTGCTCGTCGAAGCGTGCCTTAACCTCGACCAGCGCGAGCACCTGCTTGCCGGCCTCGGCCGCGCGAATCAGGGCCTCCACGATGGGGGAGTCGCCCGAGGTGCGATACAGGGTCTGCTTGATGGCCAGTACGTGCGGGTCCGAGGCAGCCTGCTCCAGGAAGGCCTGGACGCTGGTCGCGAAGGACTCATACGGGTGGTGCAGCAGCACGTCGCCGCGGGCGATGACTTCAAAGAAGTCGACCTTGCTGTTGGAATCCGAGGGTGCCAGGGCGGCGGCCGTGGTGGGCAGACGCTTGGGGTAGTGCAGGTCCGGACGGTCGGCCCCGGCCAGGCTGAACAGTCCGCCCAGGTCCAGCGGTGCCGGCAGGCGGTAGATCTCCTGATCGGTGATATCCAGCTCGCGTACCAGCAGACCCAGGGTGACCTGGTCCATATCGGCGCTGACCTCGAGCCGGATCGGCGGACCGAAGCGGCGACGCAGCAGCTCGCGCTCGAGGGCCTGGATGAGGTTTTCTGACTCATCCTCCTCGATCACCACATCCTCGTTTCGGGTCACCCGGAACACGTGGTGTTCGAGGATCTCCATGCCCGGGAAGAGGTCGCCGAGGTGGCTGGCGATGACGTCTTCCAGCGAGATGAACCGTGCCGAACGCAGCGTCTCGGTGGGGTCCACGCGGATGAAGCGCGGCAGCATCTGCGGCACCTTGAGCCGGGCGAATTCCTGGCGGCCGGTCTTGGTGTTGCGGATGCGCACGGCCAGGTTGATCGAGAGCCCCGAAATATAGGGGAACGGGTGGGCGGGGTCCACCGCGAGCGGCATCAGGATCGGGAACAGCTGATCGGCAAAGTAGTTGTCGATTCGGCCGTGATCGGCCTCATCCAGATCCTCCCAGGTGACCACGCTGATGCCCGCCCGGGCAAGATCCGGGGACACCAGGTCGCGCCAGGCCCGGGCATGACGCTCCTGCAGCTCGTGGGCGGCGACGGAGATATCGTTCAGCACGTCGGCCGGGGAGCGACCAACATTGGTCGGCACGGCCAGGCCGGTCAGGATGCGTCGCTTGAGACCGGCGACGCGCACCATGAAGAACTCATCCAGGTTGGAGGCGAAAATGGCGAGGAAGTTCGCTCGCTCCAGCACCGGAAGCGAGGCGTCCTCGGCCAGCTCCAGGACGCGCTGGTTGAACGCGAGCCAGCTCAGCTCGCGGTCGAGGTAACGCTCCTCGGGGAGCGAGGGGTCGGATTCGTCCAGTACCGCGTCGAAGTCATCATCGTCGCCGCCGAGTCCGCTATAGAGAGCCACGTTTTCTTCAGCCATTTCCCCATCTTGGCAGGTTATTTAGCGCGCCGCGCGGGAAATCTGTGAACGTTGTGAAAACTTCGTAGCGAATCTAAACCCGTGGACGGTGGTACTGCACGTCGATCGTGTCGGTCCGATAACCCATCGAGCGATAGAGGCCCAGCGCCCCCGGATTGGAGTCGTCCACGTACAGGCTGGTGGTGGTCAGTCCCAGCTCGCCAAAACGCGCCAGTCCGGCAGTCATGAGGCGTCTGCCCAGGCCCTGACCGGCGGTTTCCGGGGCCACACCGAGGACGTAGATTTCCCCGTCGGTGTCGCCGGGTAGCACCTTCAGCCAGTTGTAACCGATCAGATGACCGGTTTCATCGCGCACCAGTAGGAAGTTTTCGGGGTCGAACCAGTCCTCGTGGGTGCGGGCGTCCAGATCCGCGCGGAGCAGGGCACCCTGCTCGGGGTGGTCGCGGAAAACCCGGGCATTCAGGGTGACCCAGTCATCGGCGTCGCGTTCGGCACGGAACGTGGAGACCAGCGGATCAATGGTCACCGGGCCCGGGGCCTCGGGTGCCAGCTCGCGCTCCAGCCGGTACAGCACGCGTGCGCGCTCAAATTCGTGGGTGCGGGCCAGGGCGGCGGCAGCCGGGTGATCGCCGTGAGCCCAGGCCGAGACCAGACCTGCCCCGGAGCTGCCCGCCAGGACCTCGCCGATCAGGGCGGTGCCGTGACCGAGGCCACGGTGAGCCGGATCGATCACGGCCTCAAAACCCACACCGTCGATCACCGCGGCACCCAGCAGGGTGTCATCGCTGTCCTCGAGGGTGACCAGGCGGGCATTCCCCGAGGCCAGGGCAAGGCGGGACTGATCGTTGAACGGGGGCTGCTTATCGGCGTCTCGTGCGCGGCGGATCAGGGTATCCAGCGCCTCGGCTCGTTCCCCCGCGTCCCGGTCGGTGCGGATTCGAAGGCTCACGCGGTTTCTCCCGCGCCGTCTTCGGCGAGGTTGAAGCGGTACCCGACGTTGCGGATGGTCACGATCAGCTGTTCCATGTCGCCCAGCTTGGCGCGCAGGCGTCGGATGTGCACGTCGACGGTGCGGGTGCCACCGAAGTAGTCGTAGCCCCACACCTCGCTCAGGAGCTGTTCGCGGGTGAACACGCGGCCCGGGTTTCCAACAAAAAACCGCAGGAGCTCAAATTCTTTATAAGTGAGATCCAGCGGTCTTCCCTGAACGCGGGCGGAGTACGACGATTCGTCGATGGTCACGCCGGAGGTTTGCAGCGGCGAGGCCACGGTGGGCGCGGGCGTGCGTCCGATACACAGTCGAAGGCGGGCATCCAGCTCGGCGGGTCCCACCCCATCCAGCAGCAAATCGTCGACACCCCAGTCCGAGGTGACCACCGACAGGCCGCCCTCGGTGAGCACCAGAAGCAGCGGAATCTCGGCGAAACCCGAGTGCAGGATCTTGCACAGTGCACGGGCGGAGGCCAGATCACGGCGGCCATCCACCACCAGGACATCGGCCTCGACACCGGCCATGACCTGGTCGGCGCGTGCGGGTACCTGACGCACCCGGTGTTGCAGCAACCCGAGCGCGGGTAACACCTCGGTGTCGGTCTGACTGGTCAGAATCAAGAGTCGTGCCACGGGTTCCTCCGCCAAAGATGTAGGGCTATCCTACTGTTTCTTCCGGGGAACTCGGGACCATACCCGGCTGGGGCGTGGCTGCGAAGCTGAGGATCGGGCGTTTGGAATGGTGTCCGAGCGGGGGATCAGGCACAATGGCAGAATGAGTCAATTTGATCAGGTCGCCCTGCCGCGCCGCCGTGACATCGTTGTGGTGTGGGTGGTTGCCCTGGTTGCGGCGATCCTGATTTGGATCTTCGCCCCCGGCGTGAGCGCCTTCTCCTGGCTGGCCGTGGCACTGGCCGTGGTCACCATGCTGAGTTTTGTCATTCAACTGCGCGGTGGCCGGAAGACCGGCTTCATCGACCGCGTCACCATCAGCATCGCCGGCTCCGTCGTGATTCTTGGTGTGATGAGTGCGCTCATGGGGATCGGCAAGCTGCTCCCCGCTGCCTAGCAGGATTTCGATCGGCTCGGAAGGTTGATCCTCGCGGGCTGCGGGATAGACTGGAGCCATGCTCGCACTTGAACTGTTTTTCATCGGTCTGCTCTGCCTGGCATCGCTGGCGATTGTCTACACGGCAGGCGTCGTTGTGTACAACCTGTACCGCGGTCAGCGCTAGGTTCTCGAATGATTGAGATTCCGACCGGTCTGCCGGCCGAGGTTGTTCCGCTGTCCTGGCTGCTCGGCGTCTGGGAGGGCACCGGCGTGCTGTCCTATCCCGTGGGCGATGAGCGGGTGGAGCGTGAATTTCGTCAGCGGGTGAGCTTCAGCCACGACGGTCAGTCGTACCTGAACTACAGCTCGCAGGCCTGGATTCTTGGCGGCGAGCCCGCGGCTCCCGGCGTTGTCGGGTTTGCCGATGTGGCAGCGGATGCCGATGCCGCGGATCCCGTGGACCCGGACGCCGCCGACCCGTCGGAGACCGTCGCCGAGATTCTGCCGCTCGCGGCGGAGACCGGCTACTGGCGTTTGCACCGACCGCTGACCCCCGGTGACGCCGGCCCGGCAATGCTCCCCGCCCGCGCCGACGCCCCCTATACCGATGCCGAGAGTGTGGAGACCCTGCGTAATGACGCCGGCGGTTTCGATATTCAAGCCTCGATCATCCACCCGGATGGCGTGAGTGAGCTGTACCTGGGCCAGATCGTTGGCCCACGCATCGATTTGGCGACCGATGCGGTGCTGCGCGCGGCCGGAAGCAAGGATTACACCGCCGCAACGCGGATGTACGGGCTGGTGGACAACCACCTGCTGTGGGCGTGGGACATCGCCGCGCTGGGTCAGGAACTGACCTCGCACGCGTCCGCACGTCTCGCGAAGGTCGACTAGGTGACCTCGCTCCCGCGAACCCCGTTTGCCGCGCTGCCCGGCGCGATTGTGCCCGAGGCCGTGGCGCCGTCGGATGCGTTTACCGTGGATTCCACTCCGGCGGGTCAAACGGATGCGTCCGCCGACGCGGACCGGGCGATCACCGAGGCAACACGCGGACCGGCCGACCCCGGCGTGCCCGCGCACTACGGCAATCCGCTGCGGGAGCAGCGCGCGCTGGATGCGGGAAAGGCGCTGGTGGACCTCTCCACCCGCACCGTTCTTGAACTGCGTGGCGAGGACCGGTTGACCTGGTTGAACTCGATCACCTCGGGCTTGGTCACCGCCCTGGCCGTGGGCGATTCGGGGGAGACCCTGGTGCTCAGCCCGCAGGGGCGGATCGAGCATGCGGCCGGCCTCATCGATGATGGGGTGTCGCTGTGGTTGCTGCCGGAGTCTTCGTCGGCCGAGGCTCTGGTGTCCTGGCTGCTCAAGATGCGTTTCCGTGCCCGGGTGGAGATCCTGGACCGCACCGAAGACCTCGCGGTGATCGGACTGTTGGAACGAGACGGCGGGATCGCCCTCGAAACCCTGCCCGCCGCCGCACCGAACGGTGTGCCGCTGATCTGGCGTGACCCGTGGACCCAGGTGGTGGACGGGGGTTGGCAGTACTCGCGCCCCGAAACTCACCCGGGAGTGGACTTCACCTGGCGTGAGGTGCTTGTGCCGCGTTCGGCCCTGGCCGAGGTCGCCGCCGCGCACCCGGCCGCCGGCTCACTTGCGGCCGAGGCGCTGCGGGTTGCCGCGTGGCGTCCGCGAGAGCTGAGCGAAGTGGATGACCACGCGATCCCGCATGAGACCGACTGGCTGCGCTCCGCCGTGCACCTCAACAAGGGGTGCTATCGCGGTCAGGAGACCATCGCCAAGGTGCACAACCTCGGACACCCGCCGCGCCGATTTGTCCAGCTGCACCTGGACGGCTCGGAGGGCTTCCTGCCCGAACCCGGTGCCGAGATCCGCGCCTTCCGCGACGGTGAACCACGCATTGTTGGTAAGGTCACCTCGGTGGCTAACCACTATGAGTTTGGTCCGATCGCACTCGGCCTGATTCGCCGCGCCGTGGATCCCTCCATCGAGTTGGAGGTTGCCCGTCCCGTCGGCGAGAACGAGGAACCCGGGTGGCTGGCTGCTGCCCAGGAAATCATCGTCCCGAGCGACGCAGGCTCGGTCGCCGACATCCCGCGCCTGCCACGCATCGGCGGCCGCCGAGCGTAGTGCATCCACGACACCCGCATACGGGTATCCGTGCACGCCAAATTTTCCCCGTGTCGACGGGGGCCTCGATAGACTGGTGTCATGACTGAGCCCTATACCCTTATCCTGCTGCGTCACGGTAACAGTGACTGGAACCAGAAGAACCTGTTCACCGGTTGGGTCGATGTTCGCCTGAGCGACCAGGGTGTTGCCGAGGCCGCCCGCGCCGGCGAGCTGCTGACCGAATCCGGTCTGCGTCCCGACGTGCTGTTCACCTCGGTGCTGACCCGCGCCATCCAGACCGCCAACATCGCCCTGGACAAGGCGGACCTGGCCTGGATCCCGGTCACCCGCTCCTGGCGTCTGAACGAGCGTCACTACGGTGCGCTCCAGGGCAAGGACAAGGCCCAGACCCTCGCCGAGTACGGCCCCGAGCAGTTCCAGACCTGGCGTCGTTCCTTCGACGTACCGCCGCCCGCGCTGGCCGCGGACGCCGAGTACTCGCAGGCTCACGACCCGCGCTACGCCGACATCGATGGTGAGATCCCCGAGACCGAGTGCCTCAAGGACGTCATCGAGCGCATGCTCCCCTACTGGGAGGGCACCATCGCCCCCGAGCTGGTTTCGGGCAAGACCGTCCTGGTCACCGCCCACGGCAACTCGCTGCGCGCACTCGTGAAGCACCTCGATGGTATCTCGGATGACGAGATCGCCGAGCTGAACATCCCGACCGGTATCCCGCTGGTGTACCGTCTGGACGCCGACCTCAAGCCGATCGGTGCCGCCGAGTACCTCGACCCCGAGGCCGCCGCTGCCGGTGCCGCCGCCGTGGCCGCCCAGGGCGAGAAGAAGTAACCTTTCGTCCCAACACAAAGCCCCCGAGACCATGCGGTCTCGGGGGCTTTGTCCGTTGCGGCAGTTGGACCCTTGTTTGATCCCGACGGATCCGTGACCGAACTTTCACCACTCTGGGGAGGTCTGGCACCCCAGACAGACCGGCCGGGACGGGCATTGTTCCGGGGGTGCGGGACCGGTTGGATTGGGTCAGGCAGACAACGAAAGGTCTTCAACATGGCACTCCCTGGGGCACGTCCGGTTCGCGCGGCGCGAGGTACCGAGATCACCGCAAAAAGCTGGCAGACCGAAGCCGTGCTGCGCATGCTGCACAATAACCTCGACCCCGAGGTAGCCGAGCGCCCCGACGACCTCGTCGTCTACGGCGGCACCGGCCGGGCCGCACGCGACTGGGCGAGCTTCGACGCGATCACCCGCGAACTCACCAACCTCGATGACGATGAAACCCTGCTGGTGCAGTCCGGCAAGCCCGTCGGCGTCTTCCGCACCAACGTGTGGGCACCGCGCGTGCTGATCGCCAACTCCAACCTCGTCGGCGACTGGGCAACGTGGCCCGAGTTCCGTCGCCTGGAGGCCGAGGGCCTGACCATGTACGGCCAGATGACCGCCGGATCCTGGATCTACATCGGCACCCAGGGCATCCTCCAGGGCACCTATGAAACCTTCGCCGCGATCGCCGAAAAGCGCTTTGGCGGCACCCTCGCCGGAACCCTGACCCTCACCGGCGGCTGCGGCGGCATGGGCGGCGCGCAGCCCCTCTCGGTCACCCTGAACGGCGGGGCCGTGCTGATCGTCGACGTCGACATTGATCGCCTGAACCGCCGCGCCGGTAAGCGCTACCTCGACCGCGTCGAGACCGACATCGACCGCGCCCTCGAACTCGTGCTTGAGGCCAAGGAAAACCGCACCGCCCTCTCGGTGGGCCTCGTGGGCAACGCCGCCGAGGTCTTCCCCGAGCTGCTTCGCCGCGGCGTTCCGATCGACATCGTGACCGACCAGACCTCCGCCCACGACCCGCTCTCCTACCTCCCGATCGGTTACACCGTCGCCGACTGGGCCGAGCGCGCCGCCGCCGATCCCGAAACCTTCACGATCGACGCCCGCGCCTCGATGGCCGCACACGTCAAGGCGATGGTGGAGTTCCAGGACGCCGGTGCCGAGGTTTTCGACTACGGCAACTCGATCCGCGACGAGGCACGCCACGGCGGCTACGACCGCGCGTTCGAATTCCCCGGATTCGTCCCCGCCTATATCCGTCCGCTGTTCTGCGAGGGACTCGGGCCGTTCCGCTGGGTTGCGCTCTCCGGCGATCCCGAGGACATTCGGGTCACCGACGAGGCCATGCTTGAGCTGTTCCCCGAAAACGAGCACCTGCACCGCTGGATCCGCGCCGCCCAGGAGCACGTCGAGTACGAGGGCCTGCCCGCGCGCATCTGCTGGCTCGGCTACGGCGATCGGGCCAAGGCCGCTGTGCGCTTCAACGAGCTGGTGGCCGAGGGCAAGGTCAGCGCCCCGATCGTGATCGGCCGCGACCACCTCGACTCCGGATCGGTCGCCTCGCCCTACCGCGAGACCGAATCGATGGCCGACGGCTCGGACGCCATCGCCGACTGGCCGCTGCTCAACGCCCTGACCGCCGCATCCTCGGGTGCCACCTGGGTGTCGATCCATCACGGGGGCGGCGTGGGCATCGGTCGCTCGATCCACTCGGGTCAGGTATCCGTCGCCGACGGCACCCCGCTGGCAGCCGAGCGCCTCTCGCGTCTGCTGACCAACGACCCGGGCATGGGCGTAATTCGACACGTGGATGCCGGCTATCAGCGGGCAGTGGATGTGGCCGCCGAGCGCGGTGTCCACATCCCGATGGAACCGACCATCCGTAACACCGGCAACTAGGCAGGACCTCGGTTGCGGGAGCCACGGCCCCCGCAACCGAACCGCTCGGGAGGAGCGAATATGAGCACCCTGATCACCGGCATCGGCGAGCTAACCACCCACGATCCGGAGCATCCCGGCGGCCGCCTGCACGATGCGGCGGTGGTGATCGACGACGGGCTGGTTGCCTGGACCGGCCTCGCCGCCGACGCCCCCGCCGCCGACGAACGCTACGACGCCGAGGGCCGCGCGGCACTACCCGGCTGGGTCGACTCGCACACCCACCTGGTCTTCGCCGGGGACCGGACCGCCGAGTTCGAGGCGCGGATGGCCGGAGAATCATATGCCGCCGGTGGAATCAACGTGACCGTCGAGGCCACCCGTGCCGCCTCCGATGCCGAGCTTGAGCGTGGGCTGATCCGGCACCTGGAGGAAGCCTACGACGGAGGCACCACCACCCTGGAAACCAAAACCGGATACGGGTTGACGGTGGCCGATGAACGACGGTCCGCCCTGATCGCCGCCCGGCACGTGGATGAGGTCACCTTTCTCGGTGCCCACGTTGTGCCCGCCGGAAGTGACCGGGCTGCCTACCTCGACCTGGTGACCGGTGAGATGCTGGATGCGGTGGCCGACATCGTCAGCGCGGTGGACGTCTTCTGCGAGACCGGCGCGTTCGACGAGACCGAAACCCGGCGCATCCTGGAGGCTGCGGGTGCCCGCGGGCTGGCAACCCACGTCCACGGAAACCAGCTCGGGCACGGTCCCGGTGTGCGCCTGGCGGTCGAATACGGATCGCTCAGCGTGGACCACCTGGGGTTCTTGACCGATGCGGATGTGGACCTGCTGGCCGGATCCACCACCGTCGCCACGGTCCTGCCCGCCTGCGACCTCTCGACCCGCATGCCGCTGGCCCCCGCCCGACAGCTGGTGGATGCGGGGGCTCACCTGGCCATCGCGACCAACGCGAATCCGGGGACCTCCTACACCTCCTCGATGGGATTCGCCGTGGCCACCGCGGTGCTGCAGATGCGGCTGACCGTGGCCGAGGCCGTACACGCGGCCACCCACGGCGGTGCTCGGGCGCTGGGCCGACACATCGACCGGCCCGGTAAACCTCGAGTGGGCGAGCTCACGGTGGGGGCTCGCGCCGATGTTCAAATACTCGATGCGCCCTCGGTGACCCACCTGGCGTATCGTCCCGGCATGCCGCTGACCCGCGCGGTCTGGCACGCCGGATTACGCGTTCGCGGATAACAGGGGAATCGGGATCCGCGAACGATCACGGGCCGACCGGGGAGCTGCACCTCGGTCGGCCCGTCAGGGGAGTGAAGCCGCTGGCCCACCCATCGGAATGGGGGTGGGCCAGCGGCGGCTTAGTGGGCGAACCGCGGCGCTATGCCCGAGCCTGGAGGAGTTCAAGCAGTTTGGTCGCCGCCAGACCGGAGGAGACGTTTTGCTGTCCGGTCACGAGGTTTTTATCCACCACGATGTGCGGAGACCAGGCGTCTGCCTCCTCAAACAGCGCGCCCGCGAGCTGTAGCCGATCCTGGAGCAGCCAGGGGGCATTGCCGGCGAAGGATGCCCCATTTTCTTCCTCGTTGGTAAACGCGGTCAGTCGGCGTCCGCGGAACGCCCAGGTTCCATCCTCACGTGCGGCGGAGAGGAACCCCGCGGGACCGTGGCAGACGGCTCCGACGAATCGGTCCGGGGAATCGAGGTTCGCGATCAGGAGCTCTCCGAGTGTGGGGTGGACCGCGAGATCCTGCATCGGGCCGTGCCCACCGACGATGAACACAATGTCATAGCTGCCCGGTTCGACGCTCTCCAGCGCCAGCGGTGATTCCAGCGCGTCGCTGAGGGACGCCAGGAAGGCCTTCTGACGTTCCACAAATGCCGGGTCCCCGTCGTTGAAGCCAACCTCATAGCTGTACTGGTCAACGGTCGCGGATCGACCCGCGGGCGTCGCGATATCGATGGTAAGACCGCCCGCGGTAAACACCTCGTATGCCTCAACAAACTCCCGCGCCCAGAAGCCGGTGGGATGAGGGGTTCCATCTTTCATGGTCCAGACGGTGGCGCCGGTAAGGATCAACAGCACGTTTGACATTGGAGTCCTTCTTTCTGTGCCCGTATGTGGGGGTTGCTAAAAACCTAAGGACGTTTTTGCCGGGTTTCAAGACCTCGGGTGGGCCCCGGACCGGTGAAATCACGCGCGAAAATGCCGGGAAGCCCGATTAAACCCGTAAACCATGCGGTTTTTAAGGATCACAAAAATCGGCGAGTTTTCCGCTGTTTGGACTCGCTGTTCTGTGCACGCCCGGGCGTGTCGTGCACAACACAGCAACGCCGGATGAGAGGCCTCATCCGGCGTTGATTATCGTGACGGTGTTTATTGAGTTCGACCGTAAATGCGCTGGGTCAGGGTGTCCGCGGTGTTCTGCACCTGCTCGACCAGGCCGGCGATGGCCGTCGGATCCACCGAGTTCGCGGGGAAGGTGACCGCGAGGCCCGCGACCGGCCAGCCACGGTGGTCGTGGACCGCGCAGGCGACGGAGGACAGGCCCGGGCTGACCGATCCCTCCTCGGTCGCGTAGCCGCGGCGCTGTACCTGGCCGAGCACCTCGCGCAGTCGGCCGTAGCGGGTGATCTCATCGGGGCCTTCGCCGCGGGACACAAAGGATTCTTTGTCCGGGAAGAGGGCCCGGACCTGGGCGGAGGGCATCCCGGCGAGAATAGCTCGCCCGGTGGCGGTCAGCGGGGCCGGCAGGCGCACGTCCACATCGGTGACCAGCGAGGGGGCATTGCGGGCGCGTTCCTCCACGATGTAGAGGACATCGCGGCCGTGCAAGACCGCGAGGTGCGCGCTGGCCCCCACCCGGTCCACCAATCCCGCGAGCAGCGGACGGCCGAGCCGGGATAGCGGCTCCTGGCGCGCATAGGCCGAGCTCAGGGCCGCCGCGGCGACCCCGAGTCCGTAGCGCTTCTCCTCGGCCAGGTGAAGCACAAATCCGTTGCGCACCAGCACGTTGAGCAGGTGGTAGACGCTCGATCGGGGCAGATCCAGCTGGGTCGCGATCATCGAGGCGGGCAGGGGCCCGCGCTGGGTGGAGAGCAGGGTGAGGATCTGCAGCGTCTGTTCCGCCGCGGGTACCCTCGATGCTTCGCCAACCATGTTTCACTCCCCAAACCGATGGATCTCCCCGGTCGTCATCGAACGGAGGTTGTCTCCAGCCTAGTCAAGCAGACCGATGGCGTCCTCAACAGCGGCCAAAACGGCGCCGGATTCCACCAGTTCGGTGGCGGCGGTGATGGTGGGGGAGAGGAACTCATCGGTGTTCGGGGCGGCGATCCGGGTCCGGAACAGCGTGTGTACGGCTCCGGTAGCGGCTCCCGGACGCTGCTCGGGTGCGTCGTTCAGACGGAAGTCCAGCGCCCGGGTCGAGGCCAGCAGTTCGATCGAGAGGACGCGGCGCAGTCCGTCGATTCCCCGGCGCAGCTTGCGGGCGGCGGCCCAGCCCATAGACACGTGATCCTCCTGCATCGCCGAGGAGGGGATCGAATCCACCGAGGCGGGAACCGCGAGACGCTTGAGCTCGGAGACGATTCCGGCGGCGGTGTACTGGGCGATCATCAGGCCCGAGTCCAGACCCGGGTCGGCGGCGAGGAACGGCGGCAGGCCGTGGTTGCGGGAGGTGTCGAGGAAACGGTCGGTGCGACGCTCGGAGATGCTGGCGAGGTCGGCCACGGCGATCGCCAGGAAGTCGAGCACGTAGCCCACCGGTGCCCCGTGGAAGTTTCCGTTGGACTCGACCCGTCCATCGCTGGTGACCACCGGGTTGTCCACGGCCGAGCCCAGCTCGATCTGTGCGACGCTTTCGGCGTGTGCCATCGTGGCTCGCACGGCCCCGTGTACCTGGGGCGAGCAGCGCAGCGAGTAGGCGTCCTGAACCCGGGTGAACTGGCCCTCCACCGGACGCTGAATCAGCCCCGAGTCGGCGAGGACTCGGCGCAGGTTCGCGGCGCTGTCGCGCTGACCGGGGTGCGGACGCAGCTCGTGCAGATCGGGGGCGAACACCGCGTCGGTGCCCCGCAGGCCCTCGATGCTGGCGGCGGCCGCGATGTCCGCGACCCGGACCAGCTTCGCCAGGTCGAACAGGGCCAGCGAGAGCATGCCGAGCATGCCGTCGGTGCCGTTGATCAGCGCCAGACCCTCCTTTTCGGCCAGTACCACCGGGGTGATTCCGGCCGCGGCCAGGGCCTCGGCGGCGTCCTGACGGCGACCATCGGGTCCGTCCACCTCGCCCTCGCCCATGACCGCGAGCGCGCAGTGGGCGAGCGGGGACAGGTCTCCCGAGCAGCCCAGCGAACCGTACTCGTGTACCACCGGGGTGATGCCCGCGTTGAGCACGTCACGGTAGGCTTCGGCGGTTTCCAGGCGCACCCCCGTGTGTCCGGAAACGAGGGTGTTCAGACGCAGCAGCATCAGCGCGCGCACGACCTCTCGCTCGACCTCGGCGCCGGTGCCGGCGGCGTGGGAGCGCACCAGGCTGCGCTGCAGCTGGGCACGCTTCTCGGTCGGGATCTGCACGTTAGCAAGCGCCCCGAAACCGGTGGAAACGCCGTAGTGCGGGCGGGTATCGTTGGCCAGCTCCTCGATCACGTCCCGCGCCGCGCGGATCCGAACCGCGGCCTCCGGGGCAATCTCGATACGGGCATTTTCGCGGGCAACCCGAACCACGTCATTGATGGTGAGGGTCTGCGCGCCGAGGGTGATGGTCTGTGTGATGCTCATGATTTGATTTGAGCGCACCGGCGGCGAAAGGCCAACCCGACCCGTGCGGCAATTGTCTGGTATTCCAGACCTGTTGCGAAACCCAGACGGATTCTGACGCCTGTCGAGCCGCGCCCGAGCCGCGCCCGACCCGCTCCCGGTCCGTTCCCGCTCCGCGAAAACCCCTCGGCACGACGTCTGACAGACCAGACACAAGTGGGTATGCACCCCGTACACCCCGAGGGAATTCCCGCGGTACGGTCGGGGAATGAGTACCCCATCCCTGCACGATGATCCGCTCTGGCCTCGCACTGGCGCCTGGCCCTCCCGTGGATCACTGCCGGGCGGCAGAGTCGCCGACCTGGCCATTATCGGTGTGCCCACGTGGCGCACCTCGCTCTCGCCCACCGGCGCGCAGCACACCCCCGACGCCATCCGAGACGCGCTGCGGCGCTACTCGGGACACAGCGTCAGTCTCGATGGCGCAACCGACATCGTGATCGAGGAGGCGCTGCGCCTGGTGGACGACGGAAACCTCGCCGATCCGGACACCCCGGAGGGGGAGGCTTCGGCCATTCGCACCCTGCGCGAATTGGCCTCCGACACCGAACTGCTCATAAGCTTGGGCGGAGACAATGCGGCCACCGTTCCGGCCGCACTCGGGGGATTTGGCGATAACCTTGCCACCGCCGGGCTGATCACGATCGACGCGCACCATGACCTGCGCGACGGAGTGAGTAACGGATCCCCGGTACGCCGCCTCATCCAGGCGGGCCTTGAGGACACCCGGGTGGTCCAGATCGGCATCGCCGACTTCGCCAACTCCCGCGCCTACCGTGAGCGGGCACGCGAACTGGGCATCACCGTGATTCACCGCGATGCGCTCCACGATCGCACCCCGCAGGACATTGCCCATGAGGCCCTGGCCATCGCGGGTGCTGCGGGCGGACCCGTGCACATCGATGTGGATGTGGACGTGTGCGATCGCAGCGTGGCCCCGGCCTGCCCGGCATCGGTGCCGGGTGGATTACAGGCGCATGAACTGCGTCGCCTCACCCGGGCACTGGCCCGGGATGCGCGGGTACGCTCGCTCGATATCACCGAGATCGATGCCACCGCAGACACCGCGGACGGCCGGACCATCCGGCTCGCCGCCCTCCTGATTCTTGAGGCCGCTACCGGCCTGATCCAACGAAAGGCTGCCCAATGAGCGCCGAACCGAAAACCCCGCTCGCGCCGCCCGCGAGCGCCGGAGCCCCCGGCGTGATGCGCCGCGGCCTCACCGCCCGGCACATCCGCTTCATGGCCCTCGGCTCGGCGATTGGAACCGGCCTGTTCTACGGTTCCTCGGCGGCGATCAAGACGGCCGGACCCGCGGTACTGATCGCCTATATGATCGGCGGTGCGGCGGTCTTCATGGTCATGCGTGCCCTCGGCGAGATGGCCGTGCGCCACCCCATCTCGGGCTCGTTCGGGCAGTATGCCTCGCGCTATATCGGCCCCTTCGCCGGCTTCCTGACCGGCTGGACCTACACGTTTGAAATGTTTGTGGTCGCCCTGGCGGACGTCACGGCCTTCTCGGTCTATATGGGCTTCTGGTTCCCCGATGTGGATCGCTGGATCTGGATCCTGGCGCTGATCTTCTTCATCGCCGCGGTCAACCTGATCTCGGTCAAGGTGTTTGGTGAGCTGGAGTTCTGGTTTGCGCTGATCAAGATCGTGGCCATCATCGGCATGATCGCCGGTGGCATCGCGATCATCGTCTTCGGCCTGGGCAACCAGAGCGAAAATGCCGCGGGCCTGGCGAACCTCTTTGATCACGGCGGCTTCTTCGCCGGCGGATTTATGGGCTTCCTGGCCGCGTTCACCATCGTGATGTTTGCCTTCGGCGGCATCGAGGTCATCGGTATCACCGCCGGCGAGGCGCAGAACCCCAAGAAGGTCATCCCCAAGGCGATCAACTCGGTGCCCGTGCGCATCCTGCTCTTCTACGTGTTGACCCTCGGCGTGATCATGATGATCCAGCCCTGGAACACCATCGACGGATCCAAGAGCCCGTTCGTGTCGATCTTCGACGGGCTGGGCCTCACCGGCGCCGCCCACGTACTGAACGCGGTCGTGATCACCGCGGCGATCTCGGCGATCAACGCGGATATCTTCGGTGCCGGACGCATGCTGCACGGCCTGGCCGAGCAGGGCCACGCACCCAAGGCGTTCACCAGCCTGACCCGCACCGGGGTGCCGTGGCTCACGGTCATTGCGATGGCCGGCGCGTTGCTGGTGGGTGTGGTGCTGAACATCCTCTTCCCCGATCAGATCTTCTTCCTGATCGCGGCCCTGGCCACCTTCGCCACGGTGGTGGTGTGGCTGATGATTTTGATCTCGCATATTCGGATGAAACGCGAGATCGCCCGCGACAATCTGCTGCCCAGCGAGTTCCCGGTTCCGCTGTGGCCCGCCGCCTCCTGGGCCGCGGTTGGATTCATCGTGTTTGTGATCGTGATGATCGGTGTGGTGCCCGGCACCCGGGACGCCCTCTGGGTGGGACTGGTGTGGATCGCGATTCTGGCGCTCAGCTACCACTTCCTGGTGAAGCCCGCCGGCAAGAAGCGACGCGAGCTGGAGGACACCACGGCCCCGATTCGGATCATTCCGCCGAGCGAGCGCTAACCTCCGCCCGAGCCAAACACACGCCGCCCGGCATCCCCACGGATGCCGGGCGGCGCTGTGCTAACGTGACCAGCATGTCCGCCGTGATTCCCAACAGCCTGAGCGAGCGGGTGTTTGAGCGGATCCGCGACCGGATCATCGACGGCACCCTGGCCCCGGGCGAGCGCCTGCGCGAACGCGAGTTGGCCACCGAGCTTGAGGTATCCCGGGTGCCGGTGCGCGAGGCGTTGCCGCGGCTGCTGGACGCCGGGTACATCGCCGCGGGGCCCGGACGTGGCACCGTGGTGCGCGACTTTGACCGCGCCGAGGTGATCGAACTCTTTGACGTGCGCGCGCACCTGGACGTGCTGGCCGCCGAGTCCGCCGCCCGCAATGTGGCGGCCGGAGCGGATACCACCGCGTTGGCCGCGGCACTGGCGGCGGTGACCGCGCGGGCGACGTCGGATGGGGCTCGGAGCGATAGCGCCCGGGCCGAGGTATCCCGAACCGAGGCGTCGGATGGGGCCACCGCCGCGGCCGCGGTCCTGCATGCGGAGATCGTCAAACTTGCCGATAACTCGCTGCTGACCCGGCTGCTGCGACCGGTCCTGGATATGGATCGACGCCTGGCGGCCCACGCCTACCGTGAGGACCACGATGAGGCGGTGGACGAGCACCGAAGTCTTGCGGGAGCCATCCTGCGGGGACGGCCGGAAGCCGCGGCGGGCTTTGCTCGCGCCCATGTGGCCGAGGCCAGACAGCGCGTTCTTGACGCGCTCAACACAACCAGATAAATCCCAACTGGGTATACCGAAATGTTCACCGGCCCGAGGGGGTGGCGGGAATTTACATGTTAGAAACATGATCGCCGCCAAGTGGACTTTCGCATTGCCTAGTTTGGGTATACCGAGGCGGTGACCGTTGGGTCCCGCGTCAGCGGAGGGATCACGGGTGACCACACCATCACAGCACCGGACAGGCGGCGTCTCGCACGTCGCCCTGATGCTT
Source organism: Mycetocola sp. BIGb0189 (assembly GCF_024810155.1). Taxonomy (NCBI): domain Bacteria; kingdom Bacillati; phylum Actinomycetota; class Actinomycetes; order Micrococcales; family Microbacteriaceae; genus Mycetocola; species Mycetocola sp. BIGb0189. The sequence continues at coordinate 10,153 of NZ_JANUED010000010.1, read as the reverse complement.
GCACTCACGTTCTCCACCGGCATCATCGATGCGGTGGGCTATGTCGGCCTGGACCGGGTGTTCACCGGCAACATGACCGGCAACGTGGTGCTGCTCGGCATGGCCCTGGTTGGCGCCGATCATCTGCCGATCCTCGGCCCGGTGATCGCCCTCTTCTGTTTCATGGCGGGGGCCGCGATCAGCGGACGACTGGCCCGGGGCAGTGAACCCGGTTGGACCCGCCGCAACACCACCCAGCTGGGCATCGTCGCCGCGGGTCTGATCGCCTGCGCGGTGATTGTGCTGACCCTGCCGGTGGTGGACATCACCCCGCTGGCCCTCACCGTAACCGGCCTGCTGGGAGCCTCGATGGGGCTGCAAGCCGGCGCGGCGCGGCACCTCGCGGTGGCCGATGTGACCACCGTCGTGGTGACCTCCACCCTGGTTGGCCTCGCCTACGACTCCGTGCTGGGTCGCGGCGCCACCCACCCGTGGCTGCGCCGAGCCCTCGCGGTCATCCTGATCGGGCTGGGGGCCGCCACCGGTGCCTGGCTGCACCGGTTCGGGCTGGCCCCGGGCATCCTGGTGGCCGCTCTGATCACCATCGTGGTGGCCTTCCTCGGCCACCGCGGAGCATCCCGCAGCGAGACCCGCGCATGATCGCGGGGCGAGCGCCCCATCATGAGGGCATCCCGGTGCCCGGAAAGACACCGCCGATGACATCCCCCGCGCTCGCCCCCTCCTCGCCCGAATCTGCCGCGGTGCTGCCCGTTTCCGTGCCCGAGTCTGCCGCCGCGCTCCCCGTTTCCGTGCCCGAGTCTCTCGACGAATTGTTACCGAACGGATCCCTCGGATTCGGACGGCCCGATCCCGGCACCCCCGAGATCGGGATCGGCCCGATCCTGCAGCGCGGCACCGGTCCGATTCGCGCCGCCCACTACGTACCCGCGGGCGTCGATACCGTGCTCTGGGGGCGTCTGCCCGCCGCCGGTGATGCGCCGATCCTCAGCGTGGATTCCGGCACCGAGGTCACCATCGATACCGTCAGCCATGAGGGGTTGCTGGAAGACCAGGGCGGGGACCCTGCCACCTTCTTCGGTGCGCACGGGGTGCCCCGAAACCGTGTCCTGGATGATGCGGTAGAAATTGCCAGTTTGGTGCCGCGCAATGCGGGTATCGATGGGCCGCACGTGGTGTCGCGGCCGATCGAGGTGCGGGGTGCCCGGCCCGGCGACGTCCTGGGAATCACCCTGGTCGAAGCCCTGCGCCGGGTCCCGTACGGGGTGATTTCCAACCGGCACGGACGCGGTGCGCTGCCCGATCGGTTCCCCGAGGGACCCGAGAACGTGAGCGTGTTCAGCCCGGTGATGCCGAACGACCCCACCGACCTCGTAGCCGATGCCCCCGCCCACGGCAGCGTGCCGCTGCGAACGGGTGCGCCCGGATCCGGGGGTGACCCGCGGACACCTACGTCCGGCTCGCAGCCCGGTCTGGTTGACGGCGTCGCGCCCGGGCGCGCGACCTTCCCGCTGCGACCGTTCCTGGGAATCATGGGGGTCGTGGTGGCCGAGACCGAGCGTCCCCACTCGGTGCCGCCGGGGATGCACGGTGGCAACATCGATGTGTCCCTGCTGGTGCCCGGCACCACCATCTATCTGCCCGTGCAGGTGGCCGGGGCCCTCGCCTATGTGGGCGATCCGCACTTCGCCCAGGGGGACGGTGAAGTGTCGCTGACCGCGCTGGAGGCTTCGCTGCGGGTGACCGTGCGCTTCGATCTGGTGCCCGCGGCCGCGGCCGCGGCTCGCTGGGGAACCCTGAGCGCGCCGCTGATCGAGACCCCCGAGTTCCTGGTGCCCTGCGGCCTGGGAGACACCCTGGATGAAGCCATGCGCGCCTGCGTCGGCGCGAGTGTGGCGCTGCTTGGTGCCCGCTTCGACATGGAGCCCCACCTCGCCTACGCCTACCTCAGCGCCGCAACTGACTTCCGGATCTCCCAGGTGGTGGACCGCGTGGTGGGGGTGCACGCAACCATCCGTCGCAGCGATTTTGAGGGCGATCAGAACCTCGGCGCGCTGATCGCCGCCAGCGAGTCCTATGAGGCCGCGCTCGCCGCGAATGATACCGATGCACTGGACACCGCCTTTATCGAGGGACCGGATGCCCTGCGCGCCGATGCCCACGGGATTCTGCGCGGATCCGAGGCGATCTCGCGCTTCCGGGGGCGTCGCGGCGGAACGGCCCGGCGCGAGGTTGTGGGGCGCGATGTGCGTTGGATCGATCCACACAACGCGCTGATGGTCATCGAAACCCGCACCCTTTCCGGCGGACGTGGGCTGAACACGCAGCACTGGACACTCGGCCCGGGTGGCTGGCGGATTGCGCTGGCACAGGTGGCCGCCCCGGCCGCGGCCATCGACCCGGCCGTCTGGCGGATCGTCGGCACGCCGCTGGTTCCGGCGAGCGCCGACGGGGTGCTGGCGGGGGAGCGGATCGCGGTCAAGGACCTGTTTGCGGTTGCCGGGCAGCGCATCGGTGCCGGGGTTCCCGCCTACCTCGCCGAGGCCGAGTCCGAGAACGAAATCGAGCCCGTCCACGCGCCGGCCCTCGCCGCCCTGCTGGAGGCGGGGGCCGAGGTGACCGGAATCGCCCAGACCGACGAGTTCGCGTACGGGCTCACCGGCACGAGCGGTCCGCACGCCCCGGCGGCGAACCCGGCCGCCCCCGGACACCTGCCGGGGGGATCCACGAGCGGCCCGGCCGTGGCCGTGGCATCGGGACAGGTCAGCATCGGATTGGGCACGGACACCGCCGGGTCGATTCGTGTGCCCGCCGCCTATCAGGGGCTCTGGGGGTTGCGCACCACCCACGGACTGGTGTCCCGTGCCGGGGTGCTGCCGCTGGCTCCGAGTTTTGACACCGTCGGCTGGCTGACCCGATCCCCGGAGCTGTTGGGCCGCGTGCTAGAGGCGAGTGTGCCGGGGCTGTCCGTCGAGGCGAGTGTGCCGGAGATTCTGTGCCTGCCCGAGCTGCTCACCGGGGTCGCCCCGGACGTGCTCTCCGCCTATCACGCGGCCCTCGAACGCCTAACCTCGCAGGGGCTGACAATCACCGAGCTGGCACCCGCTCACCTTGCCGAGGTGCCCGAGGTCTTCCGGGTGGTCCAGGCTGGGGAGGCCCACGCGGCGCACGGAGAGTGGGTGGCCGCACATCCGGGCACCCTCGATCCGGCGGTTGTCGAGCGATTCCGGGCCGCCGCGAACCTGGACCCCGTGGTTCTCTCCGCTGCCATAACCCGGCTGCCGGAACTCCGGGCGCACCTGAACGCCGCCCTCGGCGAGCGCGTGGTGCTGCTGCCCACGACCCCCGGACCGGCACCCCGGGTGGACGCGGATCTCGCCGAGTTGGACCGGGTTCGCGCCCACACCCTGCGCCTGACCACGCTGGCCTCCCTCACCGGACGTCCGGCGCTCGCCTTCCCGGTGCCGCGGGCACCGGGTGCGCTTCCGATCGGGCTGAGCCTGATCGGTCCGCCCGGCAGCGAGTACACCCTGCTTGCGCTCGCCGAAACCCTGTTCCCCTCAACCGTTCGGGAGATTTGATGTCCATCCATACTCAGGTTCCAGCCTTTGCCTCCGAACCGATCGCGCCGCCGCAGCGGCTGCTGATGGGGCCGGGACCGATCAACGCCGATCCGCGCGTGCTGCGGGCGATGTCGGCGGGGCTGATCGGCCAGTTCGACCCGGCGATGACCGACTATATGGGCCAGACCCAGGAACTCTACCGCCGGGTGTTCCAGACCCGCAACGAACACACGCTCCTGGTGGACGGTACCGCTCGCGCGGGCATCGAGGCCGCGCTGTTCTCGCTGATCACCCCCGGGGACCGCGTGCTGGTCCCGATCTTCGGGCGCTTCGGCGGGCTGCTGCGCGAGATCTGCGAGCGGGCCGGGGCCGAGGTGCACGTGCGCGAGATCCCGTGGGGCACGGTGTTTCGGCCCGAGCAAATTGCCGAGGCCATCGCGCAGACTCGGCCCGCGCTGGTGGCGATGGTCCACGGCGACACCTCCACCACGATGCTGCAACCGATGGAGGGCCTGCGCGAAATCTGCGACCGCTACGGCGCGCTGCTCTACACCGACGTGACGGCCTCGCTCGGTGGCAACCCGTTTGATCAGGATGAGCTGGGCATCGATGCTGCCACCGCCGGACTGCAGAAGTGCCTGGGTGGCCCCTCGGGCAGCGCACCCGCCTCGTTTTCCCCGGCGGCGGTCGAGCGGATCGGCCGCCGGCACAGCGTGGAGGCGGGCCTGCGCGATCCCGGACAGTTCCCCTCCGAGCACCGCATCCGCTCCAACTACTTCGACCTCGGCATGATCTTTGACTACTGGGGTGCCACCCGGCTCAACCACCACACCGAGGCCACCAGCATGCTCTATGCGGCGCATGAGTGCGCGCGGATCATCGTGACCGAGGGGCTGGCCGAGACCATCGAGCGCCACCGAGTACACGGCGCGGCGATGCACGCCGGGGTGCTTGGGCTCGGGCTGCGCGACTTCGGTGAGGCCCAGTACCGGATGAATAACGTGGTGGCCGTGCACATCCCCGAGGGGGTCAACGGTGACGCGGTGCGAGCGGACATGCTGACGGACTTTGCGATCGAAATCGGCACCTCGTTCGGGCCGCTACACGGCAAGGTGTGGCGGATCGGCACGATGGGCTACAACGCCCGCCGGGACACCGTGCTCTCGACCCTTGCCGCGCTGGAATCGGTGCTGGTGCGTCACGGCGTCTCGGTGCCGCGCTCGGGCGGGGTCGAGGCCGCGCTGGACAGCTATCGCGGCGAGGGGAACCCGGCGTGAGCGCCGAGGGCACCCTGATCGCCCGCCGCATTGCCGAGTTGGCCGCGGTGTCCGCCCGCCCCGATGCCCTGGAACGGGTGCACCTGAGTCTGGAGCACTCGGCGGTCAACGCGTGTGTGGGCACCTGGTTTGCCGAGGCCGGGCTGGAGGTCCGGATCGATGCGGCCGGCAACCTGTGTGGGCGGATCGAGGGGCGCGAGCCCGGGCTGCCCGCGTTGCTGCTCGGCTCCCACCTGGACACCGTGCCCGATGCCGGCCGCTTTGACGGGATGCTCGGGGTGCTGCTGGCGCTCGCCGCGATCCACCGCCTGGCACCGCGGGCGCGGCATCTCCCGTTCGCGCTGGAACTGGTCGCGCTGAGCGATGAGGAGGGTACCCGGTTTGGGACCGCGCTCTCCGGTAGCCGGGCGCTCGCCGGAACGTTTGATCCCGCCTGGTGGGACATTCAGGACGGCGACGGGGTGACCTACCGCGAGGCGGCGCGCGCCTTTGGACTCGACCCCGCCCGCATCGGCGAGGCAGCCCGGGCCCCGCACGAGCTGGTGGGGTACCTGGAGGCGCACATCGAACAGGGGCCCGAGCTGCTGGATCAGGATCGGCCGCTCGGCGTGGTCTCCTCGATCGGGGCGGCCACCCGCTCCCGGATCACCCTGACCGGACGTGCCGGTCACGCCGGGGGCACACCCTGGCCGCGTCGCCGGGATGCGCTGGTCACCGCGAGCGAGGTGATTCTGGCCATCGAGTCCATCGCCCGGGAAGCCGGTGCCCTGGCCACGGTGGGCACCATTCAGGTGCTGCCCGGCGGGGTCAACGTGATCCCCGGGATCGCCGAGTTCAGCCTCGACCTGCGCGCCGAATCCACCGAACTACGCGTGGCAACCCTCGAGCGGATCCTCGATGCCACCCGCGAAATCTGCGAACGGCGCCGGGTGATATTCGAGTGCACCGAAACCTACCGGGCCGACGCGGTGACCTGTGCCCCCGCTCTGCGCGCCGCCGTGGAAACCGGGATCGCCCGGGCCACCGCCGCCCCGGTGCCCGCCCCGATCTGGAGCCGGGCCGGACACGATGGCCTGGCCATTGCCACGATCACCGACGTGGCCATGCTGTTTGTGCGCTGCGGGAATGAGGGCATCAGCCACCATCCCGATGAGAGCGTGCTCGATGCCGATATCGAGGTTGCGCTGGAAGCGCTGACCGCGGCGATCCAGGCGTTCGCCGAGGGCTTCCCGCCTCACCCATCCCCTTGTTCCCTTCCTTTTCCCACCTCCCCGGATGGAGCAACCCCCGATGTCCCACACCCCGATGTTCGCGACCCCAAAAACGGGTGAGAACCCCATCGCTCAGCCTCTGGTGGCACCCGATCTGATCATCCACGCCAAGCGTGCCCTGATCGACGGCGTGCTGCGCCCGGCGAGCGTTTACGTCACCGGCGGCCGCATCACCGCGATCACCGCACTCGATACGGAGTCGAACACCACGCTGCCCGGTATCATTCTGCCCGCGGGCCAGGTGCTCCTGCCGGGCCTCGTGGACACCCACGTCCACGTCAACGAACCCGGCCGCACCGAGTGGGAGGGCTTTGACTCGGCGACCCGCGCGGCCGCCCGCGGCGGGGTCACAACCCTGCTCGACATGCCGCTGAACTCGATCCCGGTCACCACCACCGTGGCGGCACTGGAGGAGAAGCTTGCCGCGGCGATCCCGCAGCTCCGGGTGGACGTCGGCTTCTGGGGCGGCGCGGTCCCCGAAAACGGGGCCGATCTGCGTCCGCTACACGAGGCCGGGGTCTTTGGATTCAAGGCGTTTTTGGCCCCCTCGGGGATCGACGAGTTCGGGCATCTGACCGAGGCTGAGCTCAACACGGTGCTGGCGGCGCTCGCCGAGGACGATGCGCTGCTGATCGTGCACGCCGAGTCTCCGGCGGTGCTCGACGCTCAGCCCGAATCCGTGGATGGCGGCTATCCGGAATTCCTCCGCTCACGTCCGGAGGAGGCCGAGCGGGATGCGATCCGCATGGTCATCGAGGGGCTGGAGCGCACGGGCGGAAGGGCGCACATCCTGCACCTGTCGGCGGCGAGCGCGCTGGACCAGATCCGCGCCGCCAAGGCTGCGGGCCTGCGCCTGAGCGTGGAAACCTGCCCGCACTATCTGGGGCTCAGCGCCGAGGAGGTGCCCGCCGGTGGCACCGAGTTCAAGTGTTGCCCGCCGATTCGCGATGCAGGTAACCGGGCGGCGCTCTGGGCGGCCCTGTTCGATGGAACCATCGACACGATTGCGTCGGATCACTCACCCAGCACCATCGAACAGAAGCGCCGCGGCGACGGTGACTTCCGGGTCGCCTGGGGTGGGGTTTCGGGCCTCGAGGTTGAGCTGCCCGTGGTGTGGACCGCGGCGCGCGAGTTTGGGATGCCGCTCGAGCGGGTCATCCGCCTGCTCGCCGAGGCCCCGGCTCGGCTGGTGGGGCTGAACGATGTGGGCAGCATCGCGGTGGGCAACCGCGCCCACCTGATCGCCTTTGACCCCGATGCCGCGTTCACCGTGCACGCCGAACACCTCGCCCACCGCAACAAGATTTCGGCCTTTGACGGTCGCGCCCTGCACGGCGTGGTCGAGCGAGTCTGGCTGCACGGCACCGAAATCACCGAGGACTCGGCTCCCGGCGGGCAGGTGCGTCGGAGGGGCTGATCGCGGAGCTTTCGGCGCGAGTGCGTCGGCCGGGCTGATGCCGGGCACGGAGCGGGTGCGCCGGCGGGGCTGATCCCGGGTCAGCTGCGGGGCTGTCACACTTTGGGCAGGAGCGGTGTCCTATGTCTGAAACCGTTTGTGAACGAGAGGACTCCCCATGTCAGCGCCTACCCGAGTGGTCATTATCGGTGCCGGATATGCCGGGGTGATGGCGGCCAACAGGCTCGCCGGAAGCCCAGAACTTTCGGGGTCGGTGCACGTGAGTGTACTGAATCCCCGGCCCGAGTTTGTTGAGCGGATCCGGCTGCACGAGCTCGCCGCGGGCACCCGGGAGTCGGCCACCGTCCCGATGCGCTCGCTGCTGCACGCCGATGCTGAGCTGATCGAGGGCACCGCGGTGCGCATCGACCCGGAACGGCGTCGGGTCCACCTGGCCTCCGGGGAACCCACGCTGGACTATGACGTGTTGCTCTATGCCGTGGGCAGTACCCAGCCCGCCGAATCTGTACCGGCGGCGGCATATGGGCTGCGCGATCCCGAGGAGGCGCGACGGGTGCACACGCGCCTGGCCACCCTGGACCCCGGGTCGACCGTCGGCGTGGTGGGGGCGGGCGCAACCGGGATCGAGGCGGCCACCGAAATCGCCGAGGCCTATCCGCGACTGCGCATCCGGCTGCTGTCCCGCGGCGAGATCGGCGCGAACCTCTCGGCGGCCGGGCAGCGGGCGATCGTCACCAAACTCGCGACGCTGAAGATCGAGACGCTCACCCACACGACCGTGCAGCGCTGCGAGGACTCGGCGGTAGTGACCGCGGATGGGCGCACCCTGGACTCGGCGTGCACGGTCTGGACCGGTGGATTCGGCGTCCCCGAGCTGGCGAGTCTCAGCGGTCTTCCCGTGGATGAGTTCGGTCGACTCCTGGTGGATGACACCCTGTCCTGCCCGCGCTACCCAAATATCTTTGGTGCGGGGGATGCGATCTCGGCCCCACGGGAGGTCGCAGGCCACCTGCGGATGAGCTGTGCGTCGGCGCTGCCGCTCGGCGCACATGCGGCCCAGAACATCATCGCGCTGCTCCGGGGGAAGGAACCGGCCTCGCTCTCGATCGGGTATATGATCGCCTGCATCAGCCTGGGCCGTACATCCGGGCTGATCCAGACGCTGCACGCCGATGATCGGCCGCGACGTTTCATCCTGCGGGGCCGACTCGCGGGCATCACAAAGGAACGGGTATGTGCAATGACGCTGTCGTGGCTGCGGGGCGAACGGCGCCGCAGCGGTTCCTTCGGTTGGCCCCGCGGCCCCCGGCCCACCCCCACCCGGTAGCGCGATGAGTGGCACGGAGGTATTTGCCGAACATCGATCGCTGCTGTTCACGATCGCCTATGAGATCACCGGCTCGGCGGTCGAGGCCGAGGACGTGGTGCAGGAGAGTTTTCTGCGCTGGACGGCGGTGGACCGGTCGGCAATCGAGAATCCACGGGCCTATCTGGCCAAGATCGTGACGCGTCAGGCCCTCAACGCGCTGCGCGCCGCCCAGCGCCGGCGGGAGGACTACATCGGGCCGTGGCTGCCCGAGCCGCTGCTCACGACCCCCGATGTGGCCGATCACGCGGAGCTTGGCGAATCGCTGTCCTTTGCGATGCTGGTGGTGTTGGAAACCCTGTCCCCGGAGGAGCGGGCGGTGTTTGTGCTGCGGGAGGTGTTCGACTTCCCGTATGCGGAGATTGCCGAGGCCACCGAGAAATCGGTGGTGGCCGTGCGCCAGATTTCCAGCCGGGCCAGGGCACATGTGCGTGCCCGGCGGCCGAGGTTTGACGTGGATACGCGGCGGCAGCGCGCCGTCGCCGACCGCTTCTTGACCGCGCTGCAGGGCGGAGACGTACAGTCCCTGATGGATGTGCTGGCGCCGGGTGCGGTGCTGCTCTCCGACGGTGGCGGGCGGGTGTCCGCGGCCCGAAAGCCCGTGCTTGGGGCCGAGAATATCGTTCGCTTCCTGCTGGGGATCGCCCAAAAACCGCTGCCGGACATGCGGATCGAACCGGCCTCGGTCAACGGCATGCCCGCGGTCATCGTCTGGAGCGGGGAACGGGTGGATCTGGTGGCCCTGGTCGAATCCGACCGGGACCGGGTCAGCGCCGTCTACCTGGTGCGCAACCCGGACAAGCTGGGCGCGCTGGCGGGGCGCTAACCTCAAACGGCACCGCGATCCGGGTGGATCGCGGTGCCGTTTGACGCGTACGCTTGGATTAGCGCCGTTTTTACTCAGTGCCCTCACTGGGCGAGGGACTCACCGAGGCTTCTTTTTCGCGCAATTCCTTCAGATCGTTCTGACCAATGTCTCGCGAATCCCCGGGGTAGCATCCCGAAGTTCCCGTCACACGAAACCACAAATTCTCATCGTTATTCTTCAAAGACAACTCCCCGCCCCCGGGCATATCTGCGAACACGTTGAAGTCGCCCTCGACATAACTTTTCTGCGAGACCGCGAACCCGCGTTCCCGCCAGGACTGGGCGACCGCGTTGGCAAATCCCGCGGGATCCTCGACCGGCCCCTGCATGAGTCGCCCGCCGTTGTAGTTGAAACCACTCCCTCCAATACAACGATTCGCAATCGGGCTATCTAC
>NZ_JANUED010000009.1:0-190202 GCF_024810155.1 Mycetocola sp. BIGb0189 | reverse complement strand
TTGGTGAGGAGACTTTCACGCGGAGTTTGGCGGAGGCGGGTTTGGAGTCGCATATGCGGGTTGGCCTGCCGAGGGTATCGAAGTCGGCACCGTACGTGGTGACGATCCAGTTTGACGAGGGGCGTACCGATCAGGGTGCGCCCGGAACGGAGGTAACACTGTGAGTTCTAAACCACGAACACGGGAACACTTCCCGAAGATGAAACAGCGCGGACGGTACCGCGCATATCGAGCCCCGAGAACGAACCTGTTCCCGGGGCTCGCTCGTGCCAGCGAGGCGCTCGCTTCTATCGCTACGGCCGCGTACCTCGCCAGGCTGCAGGTGAATGCGCTCATGCGTGAGGCACTCGTCCTTGAGGCAAGGCGAAAGATCGCGTTCACCCAGGAAATGTACGCTCGCGAGGACGAGAGGCGGGCTCGCGAGCGAACTGAGATCGCCGATTCAATCAACCGATGGGCTGGGCATCCCGAGCAGACCATCCGCGGCGCTCAGGCATCCGTGGTCTTGATTGATGAAACCCCTCTGCTGCAGGATGTTGCCGTGCGGCGGCCCTGGTGGAAGTTCTGGGCCCGATGAGCGAGAGACTGTGTGCCCGCGGGTGCGCCCGGGACGCCATGCACGGGCTGCTCATCTGCTGGCGGTGCGTAGACCGGGTGAAAGCCGCCCTCGACGGCGCACCGGACCTGGTGGCACAGTTGGGGATCCTGATCGACCCCCGCCGGGCGCAGGTGTACAACGAACAGGTTGTGTCCCGCCCGCTGCTGGTCAACGGGCAGGCCCCGATGAGCGTGTCCATGATCGACGCCCGCGACGCCATCGCGGCCGCACTCGTGAAATGGGCCAAACACTACGGCGACCCCCGGGAATACTTGTACTACTCGAACGGGGTACCGTCCACCGCGACACCGGAACGCTCAGCCGACGTGCTGCGCGGCGCGGCCGAATGGATCATCACCGCCTGTGACCTCGGCAACCAGGACGACACCCTGGGCCTGTGCCGAGACCTGCTGTCCAACCCGGACGATCCGACCGCATGGACCGTGGAACGCGCCAAGCACACCTACATGCCCGACGAACGCCCCACGGTGGTCAAGGGCGAAGGATGCCCCGGGTGCGGGCTCCTGACGATCAGGCGCACTCCTGTTGGCGAGCACGGCGAAGATCCAGCGTTCGAGTGCCTCGGCTGCCACTGGACCCCGCCCTCCGACGAGTACGAACGGTTCCGGTCCCTGTTCGATGACGGGGTGCGTAGATGATCCCTGACACCAGAAACCACGTTTACGTGCCGCGAGGGGAGGCCCACATTTTCGTGGGGCGGTCACCGATCACCATCCGACGTTGGATCAGCGACGACCGGATCGGCGTCACCGAATCCGGCCTGATCTGGCTGCCAGACCTCATCGAACTCGCCAAGCGCCGAAAACGCGGACGCCCACGAAAAAAGGAACAATAAGAACACAACCCCTGCTATACTTGACGTAGTCGATAACTGGATCTAACCCCCGTTTAGTAAAGTTGCACAGAAAGGCCGCTCCCTCACCGGAGCGGCCTTTTTGCGTTAAGACAGGTGCCGGGGCCTGATGACCCTTCATTGAGCTGTGGCGCAGCGAGAGCACCGACCGCGCTGGGGTAGCTCACCCCGTGTCTCCTCACATGTATCGAGCGTGCGCGGCCGCCGGGTTGACCTTTCCCCGACGGCCGCGCCCCAAAAGCTCGCACTCCTGGCAGAGTGCGGGGACTGACAGCCCTCACTGTCAGAAATGTTGTAGATCGAAATAGCAACTCGTAAAAGCTTCGTCAACTCCTGGATCACGGTCATGATCTCCAGCGTTGTCGAGCCTCATAAGTGCTGGTGGCCCCGCAGACGCATACGGGGCATTGAATGCATGTCAGGTGCGATCACGCGCCACCGGGACGCCGGATGCCATGCACACGTGCGGCGGCACGGTAAACACGCGCATTCCCGGGTAGCTCAGTTGGTAGAGCCCTTGACTGTTAATCAAGTCCGCGTTGGTTCGAATCCAACCTCGGGAGCGGCTGGCGGTACGACGCCGGCACCATGAGTCATACAAACCCCGCAAGCGTAGTGGCCACTATGCCCGGGGATCGTACACACGCCCTGCTGCTGGAACGGTAGACAGTGCGCCCTCAAAAGGCGCTGCCCTTCGGGGCGTCCGGGTTCGAATCCCGGGCCGGGCACAATGCGAGATGCCGCACATTGGTAGCCAAGAGCAAGACCACCCTGGCGGCATAGCTGGCCAGCCTCGCAGAAGACCAGGTATCGGGCGGGATGAGCACCCCGACTAAGTCAGCGTGATCCGCTCATGAAAAACACGCAGCTTGGCACCTATTCAGAAGCATCCACCTAGCCTCACCTTCACCGGTGGGGCTTTTCTCGTTTAAGGAGCCCCACGACATGGACCCGCTGCTAGCCTTCCTAGTCTGCTACTCCGCAACCATGACTGTGGGGCTCTGGGGGTACATCGGGCCGCGCCATAGCCGCCTGGGACGTGAATGGCTGGAAGCACGCGCCGAGGCCCGGGAGCTGAAAGAGCGACTGCGCTGGATCGAGGGCGAGCTGGTTAGCCGCAGCATCGAGATCGACTGGCCCCAGGAACGCCTCCTCACCGCCGAGGACCTGAACGGATGGGACCACAACCATGCACCCCTGTCCTGAGTGTTCTGCCGAGTACCCGTCACCGTTGGCTGCTGCTGAGTGTGGCGAGGCTGACCGGGTACAGGACCGCCGCAACCGCGAATGGCTGAGAGGAGCCAAACGATGACCACCCCACAGCACATCCTTGATCGAATCGACGCCCGGGCCGCCGCAGCTATCGAGCGCCTCGGAACCGAGACCGTGGCCGCCCGTCCGACGCCGCCCACCTTGCGGGAAGAACTGACCGCCCGCGTCATGCACGCGCTGGACCGCACAAAAGAGCCCACACTGGTGAGTGACCTCGATGCAATCGGTCAGGCTGTCCTCTACCTGCTCGGTCGGGAGCCAGCGCCCCAGCGGCCCGCCGCGGATCATCCCCACAACTGGGATGTCGTCACTGAGGAAAACCAAGCCATGACCAAGGCCAAGCCTTTCCTGTACCAGTACCTGCGCTGCGTGTCCTGCGGCGAGCGCCGCGAAATCCCTGAGTAGGCCGAGGAGAACATCATGACCGAACTGAGTGCAGCCGCCCGCGAACTACTGACGGCCCACTACCAAGGACAGACCGTCGGTGCCGCCCGCAGCCTTGTCGAGCATCAACGCAAGATTGAGAGCCGCGCCGAGCTTGCATCCGACCTCGGGCTAACCGAGACCGAGCAGGAAGCTGACTACCAGGCTGCCCTGGCTCGCGCCGAGGCTGAGGCTAATCCCACCCGATAGTGAACCCGGGTAGGTCGGCCAGGTCCACGGGCGATCCGGTGTCGGCCCATACCCCGGAGATAGCCCGGGACTTGGGCATGCGGGATACCGGGTCGGGTTCGGTGACCAGCACCACGAGTGCTGTGCGTCCAGACGGCTTGTGATCAAGCTCGCGTTCACGTTCCATACCCGACACCCTACCCGCACCCGGGAAGCCGAGGCGCACCCAATAGCGGGTCACACATAGCCGTAGCGTCCGTGTGCGCCGCGCACCAGCACCCGCAACCTCTCCGCCTACCCGGCACCCCATCACGCCACACACCACCCGTCAGGAGGCCACACGCTCATGACTGGATGGTATAGCAGCGACCGACGCCAACACCTACCCAAGAACTGGCAGAGCCTACGCCTGCAGGTCAAGGCGCGTGCAGGTGGACAGTGCGAAGTACGCGACCGCAAAGGTGTCCGCTGCCTCAACCCTGGTACCGAATGCCACCATCTAGGCTCACGCACAGACCACAGACTCGACAAGCTCCAATGGATCTGCGCCCCATGCCACAAGACCGAAACAAACGCGCAAGCGAAACGCGAACAACACGCACGCTACATCACCGCACGCAAACGAACCCCCGAACCCCACCCCGGACTCCAACCAACCCAACCCACCCAAAAAAGAGGCGGGGGGAGCCCCCTTGCCCCTTGACAACGGACCGTCGGGGCTAGCGTATGCAAATTTGAAGTAGAAATGGCCCATTTTTTCAGGTGGAGGGACGGGACGATCGAGCCGGGAAGGCTGGTGTTTTATGCCTCGTGAGGTTCAGCCGTGTGGCACGTATGCCGCGTATCAACGGCACAAGCGTAAGAAGGAAACGCCGTGTGGCCCGTGTGTGAAGGCGAACCGGGAGCGGTCGGCTAAGTCGGCTGGTCGTGGCTCGGAGTCGAAGCAGGCGGCCCCGCGGCTTGAAGCAGTGAAGTCTGCTTCATCTGCTTCACGTGGGCCGAGCCCGGTGCGGACGCTGCCGACGGGCTCGCCGCAGTTTGACCACCCGAGCGCGACGCGGCTGTGGGCCGATGTCACTGACGCCTATGACCTGGCTGTGCATGAGCTGTTGATCCTCGAGGCTGCGTGCCGTGAGCAGGACATCATCGACCGTCTCGATGCCGAGCTGCAGTATGCCCCGTTGATGTCGAAGGGTTCGATGGGTCAGGACGTGGCCAACCCGCTGCTGGGTGAGGTGCGGCAGCATCGTGCCGAGTTCAACCGTTTGCTGAAGTCCCTCGATCTTGATACCGCCGGCGCGGCTGCTGCCCCGGCTGCGGATTCTGGCCCGTCTGTGTGGGCGGTGTGATGGAGGTGGTTGTGTGGCTCGTTTGCGCGCAACCACGAAGCATGACGACTCTGCGGAGATCCTGGCCTACTATCGGGCGCTGACCGCACGGCCGTATGAGCCGGAGAATCTGGCGTACCCGCCGACGCGTATCGGCCCGTCCTGGGCGACTGATGATGCTGGTCGGTTCGAGCTTCCTGAGCATTCGCTCGGGTGGGCGTCGCTGGTGTGGACGGGGCAGAAGCTCAAGCACGACGGCAAGCCGTGGATGTTCACCGCCGAGCAGGCTCGCCTGTGGCTGTGGTGGTACGCCGTGGACGAGTCGGGCACGTTCGTGTTCGACCGTGAGGGGGTGATCCAGCGTCTCAAGGGGTGGGGCAAGGATCCGTTCGCCGCCGCCCTGTGTATCACCGAGCTGGTGGGCCCGTGCCGTTTCGGTGGTTTCGATGGTGGCCAGCTGCTCGTGGTGGACGAACCTGCAGCCCATGTCCAGATAGCTGCGGTCACGCAGGCTCAGACGAAGAACACCATGAGGTTGTTCCCCTCGCTGATCCCGGCGGAGACCCGCGCCGAGTACGGCATCCAGATCGGCAAGGAACAGATTTATGCACGTGGGTCAGAGCGGTTCTTGGAAGCTGTCACGTCGAACCCCGCACCGCTTGAGGGTGGCCGGGCGACCCTTACCCTGCTGAATGAAACCCATCACTTCAAAGCTGCGAACAACGGCCTGGCCATGCTCGACATGTTCGAGCGTAACGCCACCAAATCCAACGGTGGCGCGTCCCGGCTGCTGCACATCACCAACGCCTACAACCCTGGTGAAGACTCGGCGGCCGAGCGAACCCGCATCGCCTACGAGTCTTCGCTTGAGGACAAGGAGGGTGTTAAGCGGTCGCAGCTGTCGGGCATGATGTACGACTCGCTGGAAGCTCCACCTGACGCCCCGCTGACCGCGGAGGACGCCGAGGAAGTCGTGCGCGGCGTCCGCGGCGACTCGATTTGGCTGGATCTGGACCGGATCCGTGAATCGATTCTCGACCCCCGTAACCCGCCGTCCCGCTCGCGCCGGTTCTGGTACAACCAGATCACCGCGAACGAGGAATCGTGGGTGTCCCCGATGGATTGGGACGCGCAGTCTCGGCCGGAGCTCAGCCTGCAGGACCGCGACGAGATCGTGATGTTCTTCGACGGCTCGAAATCCGATGACGCGACCGCGCTGGTCGGCTGCCGGGTCTCTGACGGGCTCGTGGTGCCGCTCGGTCTGTGGCAGGCCCCGCCGATGAAGCGTCGCGGCGAATGGGTCGTGGACCGGGCTGCGGTGAACCTGCGGATCCGGGCCCTGATGAAGCAGTACCGCGTCGTCGGGTTTTGGGCTGACCCCTCCCACACCAAGGAGGACGGCACCCTCGACCGGTTCTGGCAGCCACTTATCGATGAGTGGCATCGGGACTTCCATCACAAGCTCACCCTCTGGGCGCAGCCCGGCCGTGACGGTCACTCGATCGCGTGGGACATGTCCAACACGTCGTCCAAGGGCAAGGGTGCGATTTTCGTGCCTGGTGCTGAGGCGTTCGTGGAGGACGTGGAAAACGGCGACCTGATCCACGACGGCTCTGCAGAGCTTGCCCGGCATGTGAAGAACGCACGCCGGTTCCCCACCCGGTTTGGTGTCTCGCTGTCGAAGGACGGCCCGGAGTCGCCCCGGAAGATCGACCTCGCGGTGTGCGCGGTCGGTGCTCGAATTATGCGCCGTCAGGTGCTCAACACAACGGCTCGACGCAAGGGCCGTGTTTGGTAAGGAGCCACATGGTGGACGAAATCACCGCGCCCGAGGAGTACAAGCCTCCTGCGCACATGCAATCTCTGGTTGAAGAGGTCCTCATCCCAGCTTGGAAAACCGAGCGCGAGCGCCAGACCAAGTTCGAAGATTGGGCCCGAGGCCGGCATGAGCCGCCCTACAAGCCGGACGAGAACATGCCTGAGTTCAACGCTCTCATGGAAAAGGCCAAGGTGCCGCTTATCGGCGCTGTCATCAGGGTGTTGCGCCAGGCATTCCAAGTCACGAACTACATTCCCGGCGAAGGCGTCAGCCGTGACGACCTGTGGAAAATCTGGGTGCGTAACCGCATGGTGGGCCGGCAGAACCGGATCTGGGAGCCCGCCCTTATCGGCGGTCTCTCGTACACCGTAACCACGCTCGACGCGTTCGGGCAGGTAGACATCAAGGTGTTCTCCGGGAAGAACATGATCGCCCTGTACGAGGATCCCGAGGCCGACGAATGGCCCACGGTTGCCGCGTACAGCGAGAAGAAGAACGACAAGGAATGGTTCTTCACGGTCATTGACTCGACCCACTTCCACACGTACTCCATGGGGCATGAGGGAAGCGAACCCAAACATTTCGAGTCTCGCGCCCACAACACCCCCGGCGGTCTGGTTCCCGTGGTTCGATATCACGGCGAAATGGACTCCGAGGGCAACGTGCGCGGCGAAGTCGAGGCGCTGATCCCCGTTCAAATGGCTGTGGATCAGGCCAAGTTTGACCTGCTGCTCGCACAAACCTACGGGTCTTGGAAGGTCCGATACGCCACCGGCGTAGAGGAACCCGAAAGCGACGAGGAACAGCGTCGCACCAAGGTGCAACTCTCGCACGATCGAATCCTCACCAGTTCGAACCCGGACACGAAATTCGGCACTCTCGACGGTACCGACCTGCTCGGGTACATCGAGGCGGGCAAGGCGTCCAAGCAGGAGCTCGCGACGATCTCACAGATCCCATCGAAGTCAATCGTCGGTGCGCAGGCCAACACCGCGAGCGGTGCCGAGGCGCAGGCCGCCGACGAGTCATCCATGCTGCGCAAGATCCACGACTACACCACCAGCTTTGGTGAGTCGATCGCCCAGCAGAACCGGCTCAACGGTCTGCTCGCCGGGATCGAGGGGGCGTGGGAGGACTACGGCGGCACGGCGGAATGGCGCGACGCGTCTATCCGGTCGCTCGCTCAGGTCGCCGACGCCGTGCAGAAGCTGTCGGCCGAGTCGCTGCAGATCCCGAAGGAAGCGCTCTGGGAGATGCTGCCCGACATTGGGCCGGAGACGACAGCAAAGTGGAAGGAACTGGCCCAGTCGGATCCGCTCCTGCAGCTGCTCAAGGGGACCCGCGAGGATGCCTAGCGTCACCGCGCTGGCCGCGGACCTTCGACGCGAGCAGATCAAGCTGGCCGACCGGCTCGTGCTCGATCTGGTGGAGGTGTTCGGTGCCCTGAATTTCAAGGGCATCGACACCTCCGCCCCGGGGTGGGCGGCGGCGGTCATCGCGGCCACCACCACTCATCACAGGGCCGCGGCCGAGCTCGGCGCGACCATGTACCTGGATCTGCGCCGCGAGGTCGGGGTGAAGGGTCCGGTGAATATCGCTACCCCGGATCTTGACCGGGGCGCGCTGGAAGCCGCGCTGGCACTGAACGGCCCGTATGCCGCGAAGCATGGAATGGCGATCGGCCGGCGCATCTCGGAGCTCGCCCCGGCAATCTTCGCGAACACCGCCGGCGCGGCCACCAAACTGGCGCTAGCCGGGTCTCGCGACACCATCGAGATCACCGCGGACACGGACCCGAAGGCACTCAGCTATGTGCGTATCGCCTCGGCCAAGCCGTGCGATTTCTGCGCCCTGATGACTCAGAAATCGTACCTGTCGATGCAGTCTGCTGGCACCGCGGCCGGAACCCGGAATAGAGCGCTGAACCCGCGCGCCCGAGGAGCCAGCTATCACGCGCACTGCCGGTGCACGGTCGTGCCGTACTTCTCGGCCGACTCGTGGCCAGACGGCGCACACCGGCAGGCCGAAACCTACGCCGACCTGTGGAAGCGTGCAGCGTCATTCGGCGGCACCGAGCAGCAGATCACCAAACGATTCTTCGACCTCTACTCGGAGATCGCCTAAAGACTTCCCCGGCAAAGTGCCGAGGTACATGAGAGCCACAGGAGGGCTACATGACGCAGGAAACCACCGCAACCGAGACCGCCGACGGCCAGGAGCCCGAGAACGTGGAAACCCCGGAAGCGACCGACGAGACCGAAACTCCCAACGCCGAGGATGCAGAGCAGACCGGCGGAGACTTCGACGGCGAGTTCGACCCCGCGCGTGCGCGGCAGACGATCAACCGCCTTCGAGCCGAGGAGAAGAAGCTCAAGCAGGAGCTCGCCGACGCGAAGAAGCCGACCCCGGCCGCGCCGGACCCCGCCCTGCAGCTCGAAAACCTGCAGCTGAGTGTCGCGCTGCAGCTCGGCATCCCCAAGGACCTCGCGCTGCGCCTTCGCGGCACCACCGAGGAGGAACTAATCGCGGATGCCGACGCACTGATTGCTCAGTTCGAGCGCAAGCCCGCGGCCCCCGCACGGGTCACCCGCACCGGTCCGAAGGGCGGCACCACGCCGTCCGCCGAGCCGGAGAAGTCCCCGCGCGATATCGCCGCAGGCATCCGCCTGTCATAGCAACACCAAACCCTCAGCCGTCCACAAACGTGGGCGGCTTTCGCATTTAACAAGGAGGCCACTTTGGCACACATCTTCCAGAAGGCAGACAAGGTCGCGCCCGTCGCGCTCGAGATCCTGCAGCGTCAGATCATCCTGCCCACCCTGTTCCCGAGCCGCTACGGCATCGCGGACTTCAAGGGGGCCAAGGGCGACGTCGTCAACATCAAGCGACCCGCGATCCTCAAGGCCCGCGACGCCGGGTTCCGCAGCCGCAACGCGATCGTCATGGACGACCTCACCACCTCGCGTATCCAGGTGAAGCTCGACAAGTACCCGTACTCGGGCGTCTCGCTCTCCGACGAGGAGGCAACCCTGGACGTGGAGAACTACGCCCAGGAGGTCACCGCCCCCCAGGCCGGAGCGCTGGCCCGCGACTTCGAGGACTCCATCGCTGGCATCCTCAAGAACGCAACCTATGTCCACACCGCAAAGTACGCCGAGGCCACCGACGACCCCCGCAAGGTCGCTATCGAGGCTCGCAAGCTGCTCAACCAGTCCGAGGTGCCGGCCGCCGGCCGCTACTGGATCGTCGGTGCCGACGTGTCGGCCGCGATCGCCGGCTACGGCAAGCTGCTTGACGTGGACACTTCCGGGCTGGCCGAGGCCGTCCGCGATGGTGTCGTTGGCAAGCTCGCTGGCTTCACCATCGTGGAGTCCAACGCGCTTGCGCCGGCCGATTCGTACTTCGTACACTCGTCCGCGCTGGCTCTGGCCTACGTCGCCCCGGCCGCACCGCAGGGCGCGAAGTCCTCGGCAATCGCGGTAGAGGGCGGGCTGACCGTCCGCCAGCTGTTCGACTACGACGCATCCACCCTGGCCGACCGCTCGATCCTCTCGGTGTTCACCGGCGGCACCGCGGTCACTGACCCGAAGCTCAAGGCCGACGGCACCGTGTCCATCAAGAACGGCGAGGTGGAGATGGAGTTCATCCGCGCGGTCAAGGTGACCTTCACCCCGAAGCCCACCGGGGCCGGCTCCTAATGGCCGGGTCCCCGCTCGTTGATCTAGCCACCCTCGCCGGCTGGCTTGCGGTCGAGTTCGAACCGGACTCCACCGAGGAAAAGCGGGCGGGGATCGTCCTCGGGTCCATCTCCGACTACGCTCGCGCCGAGGCCCGCCGAGACGACTGGACCATCGCCAATGTTCCCGGTGATGTGTCCACGATCGTGTTGATGGTCGCGGCGCGGGTCATGGTCAACCCTGACGGGAAGACCTCGGTGACCATCGAGGACGTGACCCGCCGCTGGGAATCTGGGGAGATTTTCTCCGAGTCTGAACTGCGGGCCTTGCGGAAGTACCGCAAGGGTTCCTCGGGCGGGCTCGGGTCGATCCAGTTCACTCGCACCGAAACCAGATCCGACTCCTACCGGGTGCCGGTCGAGGGTGGAAGGCCGGTGACGCTGTATGACGGCCGCGGGTATTGACCTGCTCATGGCGCAGCGTGAGGCCGAAGCCGGGATGCACGACACATGCGTGATCGGGTTCGAAACTCACAGCACCGTCCTGGACGAGGCCACCGGCGAATACCCGCTGGTGATCTCCACACCGGTGTATGAGGGCGCATGCCAGGTGATGAACGCGGGCGGTACCGCCCGCGTGGTTGCCGGTGGTCAGGTGGAAGCCGACCAGGGCACGCTCCTGAAACTGCCCGTGAAGGCGGTGGGGGTGCGTACGGACATGATCGTGCGGATCCTCACCGCCGGTTTCGACCCGGACCTGCCCGGCACCATCTACAGGGTGTTGGGGCCGGCGAAGAAAACCTATGCCGCCACCCGGCGGTTCCGAGTAGAGGAGAAGGTGTGATGGGTATCGATTCATCCGAGGTTCGTAGCCTCTCCGCCAGTCTCGGTGAGATCCCGGACAAGTCGTTGAAGAAGGTGCGGCAGGCCACTGAGGTGACCGCGCGCAAGACCAAGGACTCGTGGAAGGGGAAACTCGCCGGCGGCAAATACCTGCCTCACCTGTCCCGGGCCGTGAGCTACGAGCTCAAAGGGCATATCGGCATCGGCGGGGTGAAACTCTCCGCCGAGATCGGCGTGGAAAAGGGCAGCGCGCAGGGCCCACTCGCGGTCTTTGACGAGTTCGGCAGTATCAACAACGCTGGCACCAGCAACGGGGCCAACTCGTTGGTTGAGAACGTCGATGACTTCGTGAAGGGTCTCGAAAAGGCTATGGAGCCGGACCTGTGAGCCGTGCCCATGACAAGGCGCTGCTTGCGGTGTTGTCCGCTATCCCGGCACTCAAGGGGAAAGTGTTTCCGACTCAGGTGCCGCGGGACCCCGCCGGGGCCGTGACCGTGCCGCCGCCGTACGTGGTGGTGCAGCCGGCCGACGGCACCGACGATACCGACCGGCTGGCCGGGCCCCGGCTGCGGCAAAACCCGTCCTGGACCATCCACTCAGCCGGGACCACCACGGACCAGGCGAAGTGGGCAGCCGAGCAGGTCAAAAACCAGCTCGTCAACCGCGGCCTCGGCATCCACCTCACCGTCCCCGGGGAGCGGCCGGGGCGCATCCGCTACGAGTCACCGGTCCCGGTGCGCGTAGACACCACCGTGGTGCCGCCCGTGCACGTTCACACCGCCACGGTCGGGTTCACCTCGGACCCGGCCTAACCATCTCTCAGCCTCACCCAAACGGGTGGGGCTTTTTCTATGCCCGAAAACGGGCAGAAGGGGGCCACTATGCCCGACATCATCGAGGAATACCCGCCCGCGGTAGACCAGACCGGCAACCTCACCCTGTACTGGGCGCTGCTCGCGGCGCTGGCCGATCCGACCAAGCCCAAGGTGACCGAGGCCGCCGGGTGGACCCGCATCACCTACAGCTTCCTGCCCGACGGCTACAACCTCACCGAGGACCAGGAAATCCTCAAGGACGAGCGCCTCACCGGCAAGCAGAAGCTCGAGTCCCTGGGCACTTCCGAGGCTGCACTCGAGCTCAAGTACGTGCAGTCCGAGGACCCGGACTCGGCCGCGCAGGTCCTCAAGGAGGGCCTGACCGGCTACATCGTGGAGCGCGCTGGCATCCCGAACAGCACTCAGGAGGCCGCCAAGCAGGAGGTTCTGCCGATCAAGGTGCAGCTCGGCAAGCAGCGTCGAGGCCCCCGCGACGGCCAGGGCAAGTTCACCATCCTGCAGAAGGTTTCGATCCTGTCGGAGATCGGCGTGCCCGTGCCGCTGGTCGCCGGGGCCTAACCTTCTCCACCTCCCTCGGGCGGCATGTTCACCGGCATGCCGCCCGGGGGTTTTCTCATACCCCGGTGTGCAGCGGAAGGAAATCCCAGTGACCACATTTTTTGACGAGCTTGACGAGCCGGTAGACCGCGATTACGAGGACGTGACCGTGTGCTTGTCCCGTCATATCGGGAAGAAGATCGGCGAGCTTGAGGCCGCGATCGACCGCGCCAAGACTGAGACGGAGCAGCGCCTCGCCGCCGCGGATCCCGCCGCCCCTCTCCGTGCCGAGCTTGAAGCGCTCCTGGCCAAGGGCGCGGGCAGCATGCACACCATCCGCATCTACCAGATGCCCGGAAACGACTGGCTGACCCTAACCTCGAAGTACCCTCCGCAGGCCGACAGCGAAATGGACCTGGCCGTGCACGGGTTCGACTTTGACCGTGTTTGCCTCGAAGCCGCAGGCACCGATGCTGAGATCGTGGACGGGGAAACCCTGTATCCCATCGAGCCCGGCCAGTGGATCAAGTTCATTGCCAAGGCCAGCGGTTACGACCTCGCCCGCATCCGCAACACCGCCTACGGCGTGAACGTGGTGCGTCCGCAGATCCTCGAGGCCGAACTGGGAAAAGCGTTGGAGGTAGCCGCCGCCTCCGAGAGCAACTAGACCTCGCCCTCCGGCTCGGGGTATCTCTGCGGCGGCTGAACGGCTGGGAACCCCGCACCATCACCACGCACGAATATGACGGCGACCGTCTCGTGCGCACCATCACCCGCGCCGAGCCGGAATTCACCGACCAGGAACGCGGCCTGCTCCTGGCCTATGCCCGGTACGAGCGCAACATCGGCCCACACGGGCAGCTGCTCACTGAGGCGATGGACCCCTCTGCGGATCCCAACGTGCCCTCGCCGCTGCGTTTCATCGCTGGCGAACCGGTACGTGACTGGGCCGAGCACGCCCGGCAAGTCCGGATCGAGAAATACCAGAAGGAAAACGGCGAGCACGCCGACCTGCGCGGCCTGATCTTCCCTGTGGAGAAGTGGCAACCGCCCGCGAAAACACCACCTGTAAGGGGGGCTCATGGCTGATCGTCAAGTCAAGGTAACACTCGATGCCGAGGTCGCCCGCTATCTCGCCAATATGGAGCGGGCCACCGCGGCCACCGACAAGCTCGGCGACGCCAGCGACAAGGCAGGCGGCAAGCAGAGCGCCATGAGCAAGGCTGGTGAGGCGGCGGCCGCAGTCATCAAGAACCTCTCCGCGCAGGCCGTTGTGGCCGGTGTCGGAGCGGTCGCACTCGGCGCGAAGGTGTTCGCCACCGGTGCCGCGTACAACTCGCTGCAGCAGAACGCCCGGCAGGCTCTGTCCACACTCATGGGCGGGGCCGAAAAGGCCAACGCGCAGATGGACAAGCTGGACGCGTTCGCGAAGAACTCGCCGTTCTCTAAGGCCGTGTTCATCCAGGCGCAGCAGCAGCTCATCGGTTTTGGTGTCGAGGCGAAAAAGGTGATCCCGACCTTGGACGCCGTGCAGAACGCCGTCGCCGGTATCGGCGGATCCAACCAGCAGATCACCGAGGTGGTCACGATCCTCGCGAAGATCCGCTCTGGTGCAAGTTTCGGCCAAGAGGACCTGAACCAGCTGGCCGACCGTGGTATCAACGCGGCCGCCCTCATGTCGAAGGCGTTCGGCCAGTCAGAGATGGAATTCCGCCAGACCCTGTTCGGCAACCCGCTCAAGGGCAAGGACGCGCTCAAAGCGTTCGATGCCCTGGTCGAGGGGATGGGCACCACGTTTGCCGGAACCACCGACAAGATCAAGGCCCAGTGGACTGGTGCGGCCGACCGCATCAAGGCCGCTACCCGTGACATCGGTTCGGCTATGGCGGAGCCGTTCATCTCGAAGAACGGCGGCGGGCTTGCTGTCCGCTGGGGCAACGATGTTGCCGACGTGCTGCGCGGAGTAGAGCGGGCAACGCTGGGCGTAGTGCCGGTCCTTATGGGCCGCCTGGTCCCGGCGATCACCGCAATCGACAAGGGGTTCGCCAACGCGAAGGTTTCGATCAATGGATTCTCCGCCACCCGCCTGGATTCCGAACTGTCCTCGCTCGGTGCACATGCACCCGCTTTGGGCGCTGTGGCCGGCGCGATCGTGTCGATGGGTGTGCAGGGCATCCCCGTGCTCAAGAACTTCCTCCCGGCGATCAACCCGGTCGCCGGTGCACTAATCGGCCTGGCGGCGGCATCCCCGGAGGTCCGCGCGGCCGGCGGCGATATTCTGCAGGCATTCAAGCCTCTGATCCCGGTGGCCACACAACTGGCGGCGACGTTCTCCCAGAGCTTGAACTCGGTCCTGCCGATCGCGATCGGTTTGATGGAGGCGACCGCGGCGGTTGTTGCCCCGCTGGCAAATGCGTTTGCCGCGATCCCGGCCCCCGTTGTTGCGGCCGGGCTCGCGTTCTTTGGTGCACGCTCAGCTATCTCCGGTCTGGAAGGCCCGCTGAGCGCAGTGGGAAGCGTCTTCGGCAACGTGATGGAGTCGTTCAGAGCGTCCCGCGGCGTCGCAGATGCCATGGGCGGGTCGGTCTCAACCTTGGGCGCTATGGCCCGGGCTGGGGTGGCCCCGATCACCGCGATCGGCGGAGCGATCAAGACTGCATTTTTCGCAAACCCGATTGGCCTGATTCTCACGGCGGCGGCCGGCGCGGTGGCGCTTTTTGCTGCAGCTAACGCGGAGGCTGCGGAGAAGGTCGCCGCCCACAACAAGCGCACACAGGATCTGCGCGAAACGCTCAACCAGGTGTCTGGTGCCGCTACCGAGGGAACCAAAGAATCGGTGCGCACGGCGATCGCGACCGAGGAACTCGGCGAGCGAATGAGCAAGGCCAGCGTGTCCGTCAAGGAGCTAGTGGATGCCTCTGTTGGTGGAGCTGAGGGGCAGAAACTGTTCCGGGACCACATGTTGGAGAGCGGCCGGGCGGCGGTTGAAAACGCCGGAAAGACCGCGGCTGCCGCAAAGGTTGCAGACCAGCTTGGCGTAAGCGTGGACACCGTCATCGGGCGCATGGTCGGGTTCTCCGATTCCTCCGATGAGGTCTCCAAGGCACTACAGGGGGCCGGGGCCAAGGCCCTCGGCTACCGCATCAACATCGACCAGATCGATGAGGCGGTCGGCGGTGCCCTGAATTCGCAGAAGGTCATGGTCGGGTTCGTTGAGCAGCAGCGAGCGGCGTTCGATGAAGCCCAGCGTGTAGCCGAGAAGTATCGGGAGGCACAGCGAGCTCTGGCGAACCAGCAGGATGAGACGACTCGATCCAACCAGCGGTTCAACGACGCGTTGGCCGTGGCGCGAGACAGCACGCAGGATCTCGAAAAGCGTGTGTCCGCACTCAAATCGGCGCTGAACGAGCTTTCAGGTGGTGCCAAGACTGCGGCACAGGCGGAGCTGGATCTCGCGCAGACGAACAACAGCCTGCGGGACTTCCTTGCACAGACTGACGAGAACGGGCAGAAGCTTTACAACACGTTCATCGATGCCGCCGGCGCGCTCGACACCTCATCGTCCTCTGCCATTCAGCTTGGGCGAATGATCGAGTCTGCAAGCAACGACATGCTCGGCGCGATGCTCCAGGCATATGACACTGCAGCGGCGACCGGCGATTATGCGCAAGCGATGGAGTCGGCGAACTCTGTAGGGAATCAGCACGTCGAGTCGTTGAAAGCGACGATGCGTCAGTCGGGACTGACGGAGGAGCAGATTAACGCCCTGATCCAAAAGTACGGCGAGATTCCGACCATTGTCACCACGATGCTGAACGACAACGGAACCTATAGCGCTACAGAAATTGCGGCGCTGAGAGTTACCGATGCAGTTCTCAAGGTCCCGAACAAGACCATCGAGATCGATGATCCAAACTCGGCAGCGGTGCTTGACACTCTGCGCCTTCTCGGGTTCACGGTCACTCACCTTCCGAACGGGAAGATCGAGGTTTCCACAAACAACGTCCCCCAGGTGGAGCGTGAACTCAAGGGTCTTGCAGAGAAAAAGCGCGAGGCGAAAATCGATGCATCCAAGGGTGTGGACGCAGTGTCGAACTGGCTGGCCCAGCTGACCCAGCAACGCACCGTGCAGATCAACGCGGGGTATGGCGTCAGCCGCGGCCCTGTGCCGAACGAAAACGGTGGGCTGTATTCGTACTCTGGCCGCAAGGTCCAGGCGTTCGAGAACGGCGGGTTCCCCAGCGGGTTCTACGGTGGCGGCCGCCCGATCTACAAGTTCGCCGAGGAGAACGTCCCCTGGGAGCTGTTCGTGTCAGGGAAACCTGGCGAGGAACAGCGAAACGCCGCCTTCGCAATGGAAGCACTTGACCGGCTCGGCATGCCTGTTGTGCCGGCGAGTCAGCTGCAGTACGCCACCGCGTTGGCCCCGACGGTCGCGCCGCAGATCATCGTCAACCCCGAGGTGTCTCTCGCGGGTGCGGTGTTGTCGGCGACGATCGATGGCCGCCCGATCGAGTTGATGATCGATTCCCAAATCACCCGACGAGACAACGAGACGGCCCGTAACGCGGGCCTCGGATTTAGGAGCTGATCTTGGCCATAACCATGAACTATTTCCCTAACCCCGGGACTATCCCTGGGGGCACGATAGCTCCGTTCGATGTGTGGGCGGGGTCGCCGGGCAATGCGGCTGCTTTGCAGTTCGTGGCTGCCAATTGGGCCACTCGCGGGTACGTCCTCATGGCGCGATGGTCGTCGGTCCAGGGCAGTGCGGGCTCGGTCTCGATCGAGCTCGCGCATCCGGGCATGGTGCCTGGTAAGACCTACACGATTTCTTACATCGTGTTGCGTTCAGAGACAGAAGTGGTCGGTGCCCCAGCAGTGTGGTCCGACGCTTCGGGATCTGACGTAAGCGTTCGGGGGACCTCGGGCGCTATCGGCTCCGTGCCTGCGTGGTCTGGGCAACGGAGATGGGTCACCTTCACTCTTGCGCCGGGTGCATTCTCGACACACGCGAGAGTGGTGGAAGATTTCCCATCCAAGAAGGCTGGCGCGGAAGTCACGATTTCGGCTCCTGTTATCTACGAAGGCTCGTACCAGTGGGACTTCGGATACCTGGATGGTGACGTATCGCCCGGCCCAGGTGAAGCTGTGGGCTGGGTCGGGGCTCCGGGGAGATCGGCAAGCTTCCGGGTCACCCCGGAAATCGACCTCAAACCGGTGCCCGACGGTACGCCTTGTCCGTATGTGGAGATCGTCGCGCGAGACTTGCCGCCGTCCACGTCGAAGGTCACAATCTGGCGCACCGCGGCCGGCCGCACCACCGAGGTGCGCGGCGCGGTCCGCGCGTCCGCAAGTGATGCGCTCGCCCGCGTCGATTACGAAGCGCCGTTCGGTGTGCCCATCACGTACCGGGTGGAGCCATTCACCGCCAGCGGGGAATCGCTCGGCCTGGTAGGTCTTTCCGAAACCCAGCTGGACGTGGAAGAAACCTGGGTGCACAACCCGCTCAATCCCGCCGGCGCTGTAGCGGTGTCCTTCCGAGGATCCGCAGTTTCAGGAGTCTCCCGTCCTATGGATGCCGAAGTGCACCACCCAATCGGTCGCCGAGTGGGCGTCGTGGTCTCCTCTGGACGGCGGGGCGTGACGGACGTGTCACTCGATGTCATGACCGAAACGCTGGAAGCAGCGGACCGTGTCGCGGCACTCCTTGGAGACGAAGGAGCAGAAACCACCCCAGTGCTCTGCTTCCGCGTCGGGGCCAACGACCGGGTCCGACTGCCGCGGCCGTTCTTCGCTGTCGTGCCCGACATCGTCGAGTCCTCATTCGACTACACCAAAGGCACCGGCACGAAGATCGCCCACTCGATGAAGGGCACCGAGGCGGCCCCGCCCGCTCCGGGACTGTTCATCCCGCTGCTGACCTATGCGCACCTGAACGCCTACTACGCCACCTATGCCGCGCTCAACGCGGACAACGCCACCTACCTGGCAGTCAACACCCGATACGACCTTGTGAGGTGACATGAGACCTGGCACAGAAGCTCTCAACGATGTGCTCCTCGGGGGGTCATTCTCCCGAGAACTACTCGTGGACGTGGTCCACGGGACCAACACGGTGCTGGAAAATCTGCCGCTGACCGCCTGGGCATTCAAGGGCGACCTCGGCGCAGACATCAAAACCTCCGGCACCGCGACCTGCGTCTATATCCCGCCCGATGGGGAGCCATTCGCGCCGAAGGGTGCCGACGGGATCCTTTCCCCGTATCGGGCCCGGCTGATCCTGAAAATGAAGGTGACCGCCGGCGCGTTCTCCGAAACCGTGCTGCTCGGCTGGGGGCGGGTCATGAAAACCCCCGGTGCCCGGGACACCATCGACCCGGTGCTGCGCGCCAACCGTGTCACCTCCTCGGTCGTTCCGATCGTGTGGGACGGACTGGAGCGCAACATCCAACGGTCCGGTTTCTACTTCCCCACCCCCGCAGGCACCGGCGCATGGGACGAACTCGCGCGGATCACCGGCCTGCCGGTGACCCGTAATGTCCCAGACACGGCAATCCCGAAAAACACGGTGTGGGAAGCCAAGCAGGGCGGACGACTGGACGCGGTCCAACAGATCGCATCCCTGCTCGGCGGACGTGCAGCGATCAACCCGGCCGGGCAGCTCACCATCTTGCCCAACGCGCTCCCGCGCGACCCGATCCTGATCCTCAAAACCGGGCCGGATGGAACCATCACCGACCTGGAATCTGATATCGACATCGACAACGTTTACAACGAAGTCGTCGGGCTATACGAGGTCGGTGAGGATCGCCGCCCGGTCTACTCGATCGCACGCGTCGATGCCGGGCCCCTGTCAGTGAGCGGCGACTTTGGCCTGTCCACCCGCTACCATGCGTCCGACCTGGTCACAGATCAGGAATCGGCCGACAAAGCCGCCAGATCCGTGCTCGAAGAATCGATCGGTTCCCAGACGTACAAGGTGCAGGTGCAGTGCATCACGCACCCGCTCGTGGAAAACAACGACTACGTCGAAGTTCAGGGCGTAGACCGCACCGTCCGCGGCCGCGTCATCGCCTACGAGCTGTCCGATTCTGCCCTGATGACGCTGGTTCTGGAAGTGCGCATGGTGCTGGCATGAGTACCGCTCAGGTCCTCGCCCAGATCGCGGCCACGATCCCGCAGGTGCAGAGCTACACGGCGACTTTCGTGCGGATGTCTGGCGCGCTCGCGCTGGTCACGATCGGGACCAACACTGTCCCAGCGCGCTGTTCCGGGTTTTACCCGCCCGCGGTGGGCATGACCGTGCAGGTGCTTGTCCAGGACGGGCAGCTCCTCGTGGTCGGCCCCGCTGTCCCGCTCAACCCTGTCGGGAAGATCAAGGCCGCCCAAACCCCCAAGGCCACCGTGACCGTAGACGGGGTGGATTACCTGCTCGGTGTCCGTGTCGGCTATACGCCGGCCGTGGGCGACGATGTCGAGATCAACTGGGCAACCGGGATCATTCAAGGCAAGATCGCCGGCGCACCCACCCCGGAGCCCCCGCCCACCGGCGGCGGGGGCGGGCCGGTCCAGTTCGCCGGGATGCTGGTGCAAGCCGGAGCCTCGGGCAACTGGTGGACCAGCGGCCCGTCCTGGAACAGCACGGACCCGTGGGCGTCCACGAACAACGTCGGCGCGTGGTTTTACGGTGCCGCGCTGCGCAACGCCCTCGCCGGAGCCTCCCTGACCTCGGCCGAGATTTACCTCCCCGCACAAGCTCTGCAGGGCACCGTCTCGCTGGGGTTGCATCCGCACCCTTCCCAGCCTGGCGGTGCGCCTGCCGGGTCCGCATACACCGCGCTGGGCAGCGCATCCGGTTGGGTGCCCCTGCCCCCCGGTTTCCCCGAAGCGCTACAGGCCGGCACCGCGCTTGGCGTGACCGTGCGCTCCACCAACGGATTCAACAAATTCTCCGGCGTCCCTCACACCCCACTATCGGGCGCGATGCGGTTCTCCGGGTCCAGATAGGAAGGCTGACATATGGCAGCAAACAGCACGGACCCAACAACAGGTCGCCCAATGTTCATCGAGAACCAGGCCGTGCAGGTTGGTGCGGACCTCGACACCGTTTCCAGGTACGCCTCCGAAAACGGCAACCGCGTCGCACTCACCACAGCCGAGCGGCAGGCATTCAAGTACGGCCGGGAAGGCCTGGAATGCTGGGACAAAGACGAAAAACGCGAGTACCTCTGGACTGGTGGCGCGTTCCGGCGTCGCAGCCTGCTCACCTCGCAGGTGCAGGTCCAGCAGGGTTTCACCTCCCCGATCAACCGCCTGGAAAAGGACGCCGACGGCTGGGTCACCGTGACCTACCAGGTGACCCGAGACGCGTTCTCTGGCATTGGCCAGCAGCTCGGCACCCTCCCGGCCGGGTTCCGGCCCAGCCTCGATGTGCCCGCCGCTGGCAGCGCCACCTCTGGCGCGCCTCCCGGGCTGTGCACCGTCCTGATCCAGTCCAACGGCGCAATGGTGTTGTACGCCACCGGAAACGGGAACCGCACCTTCTACGTCACCGCCCGCTACTTCGCCCCGTAAGGAGACCTATGCCTCTGCCATTTCCCGCCGCCCAGGTGGGTGCCCGATTCGGGAAGCGCAATTATCCGCCCAACCCGTACCACAAGGGCATCGACTATCCGCTGCGCGCGGGCACCCCGGTGCCCGCCGCAGCGGCCGGCACCGTCATCGGTACCGGCCACACTGCAGGGTTCAACCATTGGGTCGAAATCGACCACGGCCACAGCCTCACCACCCGATATCACATGCTCGGCACTGTGCAGGTCGCCCGTGGGCAGAAGGTTGCCGAAGGGCAGACCATCGGCACGGTCGGCCCGAAGTTCGGCGTGAGCACCGGTGAGCACCTGCACTTCGAGCTGCACGACAAAACCCGTCGCGATCCCATCTATGGCACCGCGATTGACCCCCTCGCGAACATCGGCCGGCTCACCCCGGCCGCGCCCGCATCCATCCCCCTCACTCTCATTGGAGACACCATGATCCGTATTCAGTCCCCCGGCCGCGGCATCGCCCTCATCGGTGCCGGCTATTACCGTCACCTCACCACCAATGAGGAGGTCGAGCAGTCGGGCCCCCTCATGGAAAAGCACGTCAACGGAAACGACCGCCAGTTCGACCTCTGGGTGTCCATGGCACTCGCCGGCCGAGCTGCTGTTACCGGCGAGCGTGCCGCCGTGGACACGACTGGTGTCGTTGAGCAGGTCCTCGCGGGCATCCGTGCCACCGGCGTGAGCGTGAGCGTGGACGTGGCCGCGGTCGCCAAGGCCGTGAACGACGACCTGATCGCCCGGATCGCCGGTTAGTGCCGGAGGTAGAAGTCCCAGCATGGCTCGTCCCGGTGTTGGTCGTGGCAATCCCAGCCACGGCCACCCTGGTCGGTGCCGTGGTGGCTGCGGTGTTCAACTACCGGGCCGCATCTGAGACGGCCCGGGCAGAGGCGCAGCAGGCCAGCATGAGCGCCTCCGACACCCTCATCAACCAGCTTCAAGAAGAACTCACCCGCTACCGGGAAGACGCCGATCGCCGAGCCACTGCCCAGGATGAACGCATGAACCGGCTCGAATCGAACTCGGACGGCTACCGCACCTACGCGCACGAACTGCGCGCCCATATTTTCGACGGGCTAGGCCCGCCCGCACCCGCGTGGCCCGACGGCCTGCCCAGATAGGAGCATCATGGCACGACATGCAGTAGAAACCCCGTCTGGGGAAATCTGGTTCAAGAACCAGCGAGCACTCCGCACCGCCCTCGCGGTCGGCATCCCGGCCTTGATCGGCCTCGTCGCGATCCTGCCCGAGATCATCCAGGCGATCCTTACCGAGGCCGGCGAGACGCTGCCGGCAGGGCTGCGGCTGTGGCTCGCCGGCGCGGCCGCGCTGATCACCACGGTGGCCGCGACCATTTCCCGGGTCATGGCCATTCCCGCGGTGGACGAGTGGCTGCGTCGCTGGACCCCGTTCGGGTCCACGCCGCGCGGCGAGTAACAAAGGTGGGGCGACTCTTTCGAGAGTCGCCCCAACTTTTCTGCGTTCACCTAGTTGCTACTTGGCCTTGGTGCTGACGACAACGCCACCGAGTTCCTTCTGCATGGCCTCCGCCCGGGGATCATTGATAATCCAGTTCGGGCCTACCAGAAGCGACAAGTCAATCAGTTCCCCTACCAGAGCTTTTGTCTTGTCTGCTGACTTCTGCGCGGCATCAGCAGATGTGAAGGTGGACAGCACGGTCCCCTTGCTGCATGTGCCGGACTGCGCCGCCCCAATTACGACATCAGTTTGATCCCAAGTTTCGCAGGGGAACCCGGCTTTAACGAGCCCATCGCGAAGCTCCGACACGGTGGACACCTCGCCTAGTTCTTTTTTCTCAGGTGAAGGGGATGCGCTCGGGCCGGGGCCAGTGCACCCGGTGAGTGCGAGCGCGCCGATGATCGCCAGCACGGGAAGAATCTTCGAAGTCATGCCCACAGTGTACCGGGAGTCGGCGCGCCGGGGGAGTGGCGAGACACGCCGTTTGATGCGCCGGATTCTTCGGCTCCTAAAATGGCTCCCGTCCGTAATTGGCAAACGAAAAACCCGGTCAGGATTTGCACCCTGACCGGGTTTTATATGGTGGCTCCGACCGGCATCGATCCGGTGACCTTTCGATTTTCAGTCGAACGCTCTACCAACTGAGCTACAGAGCCAGGTGGCAAATACTTGCCGCCTGAGATAAAAAACCCTTCCCGATGGGAAGGGTTCTTCACCTTGGCGACCCTGACGGGACTTGAACCCGCGACCTCCGCCGTGACAGGGCGGCACGCTAACCAACTGCGCTACAGGGCCTTACATATTGAATTGTACTGCATTACTTGGTAGTGGTGACCCCAACGGGATTCGAACCCGTGCTACCGCCGTGAAAGGGCGGCGTCCTAGGCCGCTAAACGATGGGGCCGTGAGGTTCGAAGACCTCGGCTACCGAAGTAACAGACCGGAGTTTGGGATGATTTCCGTTCGGATTTCGTTTCCCGCTCTCTTGCCTGAAATCAGTATATGGGCATAATCCTCTCACAGAAAAATCGAGGTCGCCCCGGGCGCGTCCGATTGAGCGAAATCCCCGGTCAATCGGCGTGGCGGGGTTGCGGGTTTCGGCGTGGCGGCCGCCCGCAAAACCGCGCTTTTTGCCTCGCTGCCGAGCAGAATACCCGGGGGAATGCCGTCTCTCATATGCAAAACGGCGGCCCGGGAGAACCCGGACCGCCGTTTCGCGGGGGCAATTAGTGCTTGCCCTCGGCCTCAAACGCGGCGAAACCGTCGGTGACGATCTGCTCGGCGGTGGCGGCGTCGGCCCAACCGTCAACCTTGACCCACTTGCCGGGCTCCAGGTCCTTGTAACGGGTGAAGAAGTGCTCGATCTCGTTCTTGGTCTGCTCGTCCACATCCGAGATGTCCTGGATGTGTGCCCAGCGCGGGTCCTTGGCGGGGACAACCAGAACCTTGGCGTCCGAGCCGGCCTCATCGGACATGTTCAGGACGCCCACCGGGCGAACCTTCACGCCGACGCCCGGGAAGACCGGGTACTCCAGCAGAACCAGGGCGTCAACGGGGTCGCCGTCGAGGCCCAGGGTGTTCTCGAAGTAGCCGTAGTCGGTGGGGTACACGAAGGTGGTGAACAGCACGCGGTCCAGGTAGACGCGACCGGTCTCGTGGTCAACCTCGTACTTGTTGCGGCTGCCCTTGGGGATCTCTACGACGACGTCGTAAGTAGCCATGACTTGTTCTCCTTAGTTAGAACGGATCAGAATCGGGAAAGTCTGTAATAACGTTACTTGATGCCCGAGAACACACAAGCACCCCGTCGCCCAGGTTTGGATACGTCCAGCGCCCGCATTCGTAGCGCCGTCCGGCAGGCCCTCGTCGAACGTGCCAATGCGGCGAACACCGAGGGTGACGCACCCGTTTTTGTGGCCCTCTCCGGCGGGCCGGATTCCCTCGCGCTGGCCGATGCCCTGGCGTTTGAGGCACGCTCGGCCGGGATTTCCGCCGGCGCGATCATCGTGGATCACGGTCTGCAGGAGGGCTCGGACCTCGTGGCCGAGCGGACCGCCGCCACCGCCCGCGAGCTGGGCCTGGACCCGGTGATTGTGCGCCGCGTGAGCGTGGGGACCGAGGGCGGACCCGAGGCGGCCGCCCGCGAGGCCCGCTATGCGGCACTGTCCGAGGTGGCTCGGGAACACGGATCCGACACGGTGCTGCTCGCGCACACCCGCGATGATCAGGCCGAAACCGTGCTGCTGGGTCTTGCCCGCGGTGCCGGTGCACGCAGCCTCGCCGGCATGGCACCGCGTTCGGGGCTCTATGCGCGTCCGCTGCTCGGGATCGACCGGGTCGACACCGTGGGCTCCTGCGCCGCTCGCAGCCTGACCCCCTGGATCGACCCCCATAACTTTGACCCCTCCTATGCACGTGTGCGTGTGCGCGAGACCATCCTGCCGATGCTGGAGGCCGAGCTCGGTCCGGGTATCGCCAAGGCGCTGGCTCGCACCGCCGATCAGGCCCGCGAGGACGCCGACGCGTTTGAGGACATGATCGAGGAGTTCATCGAGGAGATCGTGGAGCACGCCGAGGCGGGCATCGCGGTTTCGGTCCAAGCCCTGGCCGCGAACCCCGCGGCGCTGCGCAACCGGATCATCCGCCTGGTGGCCCAGGGGGAGTTCGGCGTCTCACTCGAACGTTCCCACACGCTGGAAATTGCCGAACTGGTGACACGTTGGCGAGGTCAGGGCCCGATCGATGTGCCGGGGATCCGTGTACATCGCGACAACGGCCTGATCGTTTTCACCGCCGCCGGGGCGCTCGACTAGCGCATTTGTGCGGGTGCGCCGAACGATAACGCACGTTGCACCCGCCAAACATGCCGTTTATACAAAACACGGCGCGCTGGTGGATTTCCCCCATCACCAGGACAACGTAGACTTGGTTCATGGAATCCAGCGACATCCGCAATGATCTGACCGAAATCCTCGTCACCGAGGAACAAATCAACACCAAACTGCGCGAGCTTGCCGCTCAGATCGACGCGGATTACGCCGGAAAGGACCTGCTCCTGGTGGGCGTCCTGAAGGGTGCCGTCATGGTCATGGCCGACCTCTCCCGCGCGCTGACCCAGCACGTGCAGATCGACTGGATGGCCGTGTCCTCCTATGGT
Organism: Mycetocola sp. BIGb0189; assembly: GCF_024810155.1. Classification (NCBI taxonomy): domain Bacteria; kingdom Bacillati; phylum Actinomycetota; class Actinomycetes; order Micrococcales; family Microbacteriaceae; genus Mycetocola; species Mycetocola sp. BIGb0189. The sequence goes on along the minus strand of NZ_JANUED010000009.1, from coordinate 164,568 downwards.
GCCTCGACCAAGTCGAGCGGCGTCGTGCAGATCCGCAAGGACCTGGACACCGACATCGCCGGTCGTCACGTGCTGATCGTCGAGGACATCATCGACTCGGGTCTGACCCTCTCCTGGCTGCTGGATAACTTTGCCGCCCGCGGTGCCGCCTCGATCGAGGTTTGCGCCCTGCTGCGCAAGCCCGAGGCAGCCAAGGTGGAGATCGACTGCCGCTACGTCGGCTTCGATATCCCCAACGACTTCGTGGTGGGCTACGGCCTGGACTTCGCCGAGCGCTACCGCAACCTGCGCGACGTGGCCGTGCTGGCTCCTCACGTATACGCCTAAAACTCGACGTTGACGAAGACCCCGCGAGGTTTCCTCGCGGGGTCTTCCGCATATCCTCCGAGCCGCCCGAACGCAAGCTGTGAACACGCATGGGTTCATCCCACGGCGAACATGGGGCGGACTTTCGCCCCTAGCGGCTACCCTAATCAGTACGGGCCTCCTCGACCCGTCCTTGCCTCACCCGCAGAAAGGTCCGAGCGTCCGCTCGCACGCACATGAAACCCAATCGCCTTTTCAAGGGCCCGCTGCCCTACATCATCGTCGCAATTGTTGTCTTTCTGATTGGTTTTAACCTGATCGCGGGGCTGAACGGATTCCGTGAGATCAACACGGACCAGGGCATCTCGCTGATCAAGGACGGCAAGGTCAAGGAGGTCACCCTGACCGCCGGTGAAAACCGGGCCGACCTGGTGCTGAAGGATGACTTCAAGGACTTCGGCAAGCGGGTGCAGTTCAACTTCCTCGACGCGCGTGCCGGTGATGTCATCAGCGCGGTCAACGAGGCCAAGCCCTCCGACGGCTACACCGATAAGGTGCCCCAGCCCAGCTGGATCGGCTCGCTGCTGCAGTTCCTGATCCCGTTCCTGATCATCGGTGTGGTCTTCTGGTTCCTGCTGTCCAACATGCAGGGTGGTGGCAACAAGCTGATGTCCTTCGGTAAGTCGAAGGCCAAGCTGGTGTCCAAGGAATCCCCGCAGGTCACCTTTGCGGATGTGGCCGGAAGCGACGAGGCGCTTGAGGAGCTCAACGAGATCAAGGAGTTCCTGAAGGAGCCCGCCAAGTTCCAGGCCGTCGGTGCGCGCATCCCCAAGGGTGTGCTGCTGTACGGTCCTCCCGGAACCGGTAAGACCCTGCTCGCCCGCGCCGTCGCCGGTGAGGCCGGCGTTCCCTTCTACTCGATCTCCGGTTCGGACTTCGTGGAGATGTTTGTGGGTGTGGGTGCCAGCCGCGTGCGTGACCTGTTCCAGCAGGCCAAGGAAAACTCCCCGGCCATCATCTTTGTGGACGAGATCGACGCCGTCGGTCGCCACCGTGGCGCGGGAATGGGTGGTGGTCACGATGAGCGTGAGCAGACCCTGAACCAGCTCCTGGTGGAGATGGACGGCTTTGACCCCAAGACCAACGTGATCCTGATCGCAGCCACCAACCGTCCCGACATCCTGGACCCCGCGCTGCTGCGTCCGGGCCGGTTCGACCGTCAGATCGGCGTGGATGCGCCCGACCTGCCCGGCCGTCGCAAGATCCTCGAGGTACACGGAAAGGGCAAGCCGCTCTCCAAGAACGTCGACCTTGAGGTTGTCGCCCGCAAGACCCCCGGGTTCACCGGTGCCGACCTGGCCAACGTCCTCAACGAGGCCGCCCTGCTGACCGCGCGCTCCAACGCGCAGCTGATCGACAACCGTGCGCTGGACGAGGCTATCGACCGCGTGATCGCCGGTCCGCAGCGTCGCACTCGCGTCATGAACGACCGTGAGAAGCTCATCACCGCGTACCACGAGGGTGGTCACGCCCTTGCCGCCGCCTCGATGCGGAACTCCGACCCGGTGACCAAGGTCACCATCCTCCCGCGTGGACGCGCCCTCGGTTACACGATGGTGCTGCCGCTGGAGGACAAGTACTCGGTGACCCGCAACGAGCTGCTGGACCAGCTGACCTACGCGATGGGTGGCCGCGTGGCCGAGGAGATCGTGTTCCACGATCCCACCACCGGTGCCTCCAATGACATCGAAAAGGCCACCTCGATCGCCCGCAAGATGGTGACCGAGTACGGCATGAGCGCCGGAATCGGCGCGGTCAAGCTGGGTGCCTCGAGCGGCGAAATGTTCCTCGGTCGCGACATGGGTTCCCAGCGCGACTACTCGGAGCGAATCGCCCAGCAGGTCGATGACCAGGTGCGCGCGCTGATCGAGCAGGCCCACGATGAGGCCTGGAAGATGCTCAACGCCAACCGCGACGTGCTCGACCGTCTGGCCCGTGAGCTGCTGGAGAAGGAAACCCTGGATCACAACCAGCTGGCCGAGATATTCAAGGACATCAAGAAGCTGGACGAGCGCCCGCAGTGGCTCTCCAGCGTCGACCGTCCGGTGAGTGACCTGCCTCCGATCGAGATGCCGATCACCTCGGTGCCGATCCAGCCCGAGCTGACCGACGGTGCCGTGGCCTCGGCCACCCTGGAGCCCACCGAGGACCCGGCCGCCGAGATCGGTGCCGAGAGCCCGGCCGTTGATACTCCGGTGACCGAGACCGAGAAGCCGGCTCAGGCAGACCAGAAGCCGACCGACACAACCCCGGAGTCCTAGCCGCATGGCAGTGGATCGCGAACGCGTGATGCGGGCGGTGTCCGAACTGATCGAAGCGATCGGTGAGGACCCCGCCCGTCCGGGCATGCAGGACACCCCGCGCCGGGTGGCCGAGGCCTACGCCGAATACTTTTCCGGTATTGGCGTGGACGCCCGCGCCCTGCTGAACAACACGGTGCCGCTGGATTCCGCAGCCGATGAGCATGAAACCTCGGGGCCGGGGGAGATCGTATTGCTGCGCGATATCGAGTTCCGCTCGATCTGCGAGCACCACCTGCTGCCCTTTATCGGGGTCGCCCATGTGGCGTACCTGCCCGGGGAAAAGGTTGTGGGTCTTGGCGCACTGCCGCGGGTGGTCGACACCCTGGCGTCGCGTCCGCAGCTCCAGGAGCGCCTGACCGATGAGATCGCCGACACCCTCTTCACGGGTCTGGATGCGCGCGGTGCCCTGGTGGTCATGGAGGCCAAGCACGGATGTGTTTCCGCCCGTGGACCGCGCCAGGTAGCCTCCAGCACGGTGACCATGGCTAGCCGCGGCGAGCTTTCTGACCCACTGCGTCGGGGGGAAGTGTTCGCCCTGATCGGTGGGACTCATGAGCGCTAGGTCGTCGATGACGAGGCCACTGATCATGGGGGTGCTCAACGTCACCCCCGATTCCTTCTCCGATGGGGGCCACTATCTGGCCCCCGAGGCCGCGATCGCCCGCGGGCGTGCCCTGGTGAAGGCCGGGGCAGACATCGTGGATGTGGGTGGTGAGTCCACCCGTCCCGGCGCGGAAATCGTCGGGGTAGCCGAGGAGATTGCCCGGGTGAAGCCGGCGTTGGAGGCGCTCAACACCGCGGGGATCACCACCTCGATCGACACCATGAACGCCGAAACCGCGCGGGTCGCGGTCGCGGCCGGAACCCGTTATGTCAACGATGTGTCCGGCGGGCAATCGGACCCCGAACTGCTGCGGGTGGTCGCCGAGTCCAACACCGCGATTCTGATCGCCGGTCACTGGCGTGGTCGCCTGGATGCCGGGGACAGCTTGGCTCGCTATGACGACCCGGTGAGCGAGGTCGTGGCCGAGCTCACCCAGATTTTGGTGGCTGCGCGAGCCGCGGGGATTCCCAACGAGCGCATCATCCTGGATCCGGGCCTCGGATTTTCCAAGACCGGTGCCCACAACTGGGCGATCCTGCGGGGGCTTGATCGGTTGACCGGGCTCGGCTTCCCGCTCCTGATCGGAGCCAGCCGCAAACGGTTCCTCGGCGAGCTCCTTCCCGATGACGCCGACGTGACCGAGCGGGATCTGCCCACCGCGGTCCTCACCGCGCTGATCGCCGACGCCGGCATCTGGGGTGTACGGGTGCACGAGCCGCAGGCGAGTGCCCGCGCGCTGGACGTATGGGAGCGCCTGCGCGCCTAGCGCGCGATGGTTGTGCCCCGGGACACCTTCCTGCCGCCGTGTCCGGACGTTGGAGCGCGCGCCGCCGTTCGTGTGGCGGGGCCGAACCCGCGGCCGTAGACTAGCCCCGTGGCTGCCAACGACTTCATCACCCTGACCGGACTGCGTGTACGCGCGCACCACGGCGTCTTCGACTTTGAGCGGGAACAGGGCCAGGACTTCCTGATCGATCTGGTGGTGTGGCTCGACCTGCACCCGGCCGCCGCCGGAGATGACCTGGCCGCCACCGTTCACTACGGCGAGCTCGCCGAGGCCGTGGTGTCCGCCGTAGCCGCCAACCCGGTGGACCTGATCGAAACCGTGGCCGAGCGGGTTGCCGCGGTTGCCCTGAGTTTCCCCGCCGCCGAGCGCGTGCGCGCCACCGTGCACAAGCCCGACGCCCCGATTTCGGTGCCATTTGGGGATGTGGCCGTGACGATTGAGCGCACCCGATGACCCCGCTGCCCGGCGGACGTGTCGTGCCGCCCACCCGCAATACGCAGGCGAAACTCGATCGGCTCGCCCGTGATGAGGCCCACGCGAACGAAACCCCGCAGCACTCGGTTGCCGCGATCCTTGCCCTCGGTGCCAATCTTGGCAACCGCGCGGAAACCCTCGACGCCGCGGTGCGCGACCTGTCCGATGTGCCCGGGATCCTTGAGGTCACCCTCTCGCCGGTGGTCGACTCGGTGGCGGTGAAGCTCGACGGTCCCGACCCGGATGCGCCGGGATACCTGAACGCCGTCGCCCGCGTGCGCACCACGCTGAGCCCCCGCGACCTGCTGGCTGCCGGTGCCGAAATCGAACGAGCCCACGGTCGTGAGCGCCTGGAACGCTGGGGCGACCGAACGCTGGATATCGACATCATCACCTACGGCGACCTGGAAATCGAGACGCCCACGCTGACCATCCCGCATCCGCGTGCGGGTGAACGAGACTTCGTGCTGGGACCGTGGTGGGCCCTGGATCCCGATGCCGTCCTCCCCGGTGTCGGCCCGGTCGCCGAGCTCCTGCGTGCGTTGCAGACCACCCCGATCGAAACGGAACGGCCGTGAAGCGGACCTCCTATGGTGTCCTCATCGGGCTCCTCGCCATCGGCGCAGCGGTGGGGGCACTGACCAACATGACCCTCGCCGGTCTGGGCCGGCCGCTGCTGACGCCCGCGCTGTCGCTTCCGATCACGCTGCTGTTGATCGCCGGCGTCACGGTGTTTTTAGCCGCCCGAATCTATCGTGCGATCCGGGCGACTCCGCGCCGCCGAGTCGACTCGTTTTACGCGATGCGGATTCTGGTGCTTGCCAAGGCCGAAGCCGTCACCGGTGCCCTACTGAGTGGTGTGGGACTGGGTCTGATCGGGTTTCTCCTCAGCCGCGCGGTGAGCCCCGCGCTAAACTCGTGGATACCCCTGGTGATTGCCACCGTGGGTGCCCTGATCCTGTGCGCGGGCGGCCTGATCGCCGAATACCTGTGCACCCTGCCGGAGGATACCGACGATGACCTACCCGGAGCAGCCCCCGCGTCTTCCTGAAACGCCCGGTGAGCCCGCCGCGGAGCAGCCGTCCGCCGCCGGGCCCGCTTTTGCCACTGCGCCTTCGTTCGCGGAGCCTTCGGCTACAGAGATCCCGCCCGCCCCGGCTGGCCCCGAGCTGAGGTCGCTGGAACTCGACTATCCGCGTGATCAGTGGCAACGGATTTCGCCGAAGTTTGCCGTCATCGAGCAGATCGGGAACACCGTCACGATGATCGTGGTCGCCGCGGTGGCCGCCCTGATTTGGTGGCTGAACGAGTCGATCTGGCCGTTGCTGGGTGGTGGCGCAATCCTGATTGTGCTGATCATTACCGCGATCCTGATTCCCCGTCGTGCCCGCTCAATCGGCTACCTGCTGCGCGAGGATGACCTGCTGTTTCGCCGCGGGATCATGTGGCAGCGCTTCGTTGCGGTGCCGTATGGCCGGATGCAGCTGGTTGATATCAACCGGGGGCCGGTCGCCCGTGCCTTCGGCCTGGCCGAGCTGAAATTTGTGACCGCCGCGGTGGGCACCAACGTGATCATTCCCGGAATGCCCCTGGCGGAGGCCGAGCAGCTGCGCGACCACCTGGTGGCCGTCGCCGAGAGTCGACGGAGCGGGCTGTGAGCGGCGAGTTCGCACCGATCCCGCCGCCCACGCCGGCAACCGCTTCCGCCTCGACGCCGCGTACGGTCGCCGACCTGACCGACGGCGAGTGGCACCGAATGCACCCGGCGACCCCGCTACTGCGCGGAGGGGTCGCGTTTATCGTGATCTTCGGCATCGTTGTATCGAATTTCCGCGAGCGTCTGGTGGCCTTTTTTGTCCCGGTGCTGAACGGTCCCGAACAGTATGATCCGGTCACCGCGATCCTCAACTCACCCAACATTCTGCTGATTCTTGGTGGGGTGCTGGCCGTGCTGGTGCTGATGATTGTGTTCTTCTACATTTCCTGGCGGATGGCGACCTTCCGGATCGGAACCGACGCGGTGGAGATCCGCAGCGGCATCCTGTTTCGGCGGCACCGTCGGGCCCAGTTGGATCGGATCCAGTCGGTCAATATCTCCCGGCCGCTGTTCGCCCGTATCTTTGGGGCGGCCAAACTGGAGGTTTCGGTCGCCGGAGACGGTGCCAACGTCAACCTGGAGTACCTGCACGCCCGCGATGCGGAGCCGCTGCGCGCGGCCCTGTTGACCCTGGCCTCGGGCAAGCAGCACCGCCCGGCGGCCCCGGCCTCGGCGGCTCACATGGCCGGCGAGGGCGCCCCCACCACCGCCTCGAAACTTGAAAACCTGGTGACCGATCGCGCGCGTGACCTGCTTGGTCCCGAGCTGGATCTTGCCGCCCACCAGGTCACCGCGGTCGTGCGGGTGTCTCCGCTGCGCCTGATCGTCTCGACCGTGGTGAGCCTGTCCACCGTGCTCTTGATCGTGATGGTGGTGGTGGTCACGGTCATGGTGACCCGCGGGATTTACTGGTCGCTGTTTGCGCTGCTGCCGGCAATCCTCGGTGTGGTCTCCTACTACTGGTCGCGGATCTCCAAGTCCATGCGCTACTCGGTGGCCAGCACCTCCGCGGGCATGCGGATTGGCGCGGGATTGCTCTCCACCACCAACGACACCGTCCCGCCCGGCCGGGTACACGCGGTGCGGGTGACCCAGCCGCTGCTGTGGCGTCCGTTTGGCTGGTGGAAGGTGCAGATCAACCGGGCGGGCACCTCGGTGCTGAACGCCGCCGATTCGGCCACCACCGCGCTGCCGGTGGGACGCCTGGATGACGCGGCCGCCGTGGTGGGACTGCTGCTCAACCAGCCGTTCTATCAGCCCGTCCGCGAGCTCCTGAACGATGCGCTGAACTCCCGGAACCCGCGCGGGTTTGTGGGGAACCCGCGGCGCGCGGCCTGGGTGGATCCCTTCGCCTGGCGACGCACCGGCTACACGCTGACCGGGGATCTGCTGATCTTCCGTCGCGGCGTGATCTGGCGTCACCTGGACCTCATCCCGCTGGCTCGGCTGCAGAGTCTGAACACCACGCAGGGACCGATCGAGCGTCGGTTGCGGATCGCCAGTGTGACCGCGCATACGGTGCTCGGCCCGGTTGTGGCGACCCTGCCGCATATGTCCACCCGGGAGAGTGTGGACCTGTTTGAGAGGGTCTCGGCCGCGGTGGCCTTGGCTATCGGGACCGACACCTCGCACCGCTGGGCCCAGACGCGCGCCTCGGCACCGGTCCCGGGGGCCCCGCGGATCGACCTGGGACGCTGGGAACCAAGCAGCGAACGCGAGGCCGAGCTGGTCGCCGAAAATGCACAGCGCTATCCGGTGGCGGGCGTCGCGGACAATATCGAATTGGGCCCGGACCTCGGGCCGCAGGAGGAAAAGTAGTGAGTGGTCGTGCCGGACGTTTGGGTGTCGGAATCATCGGAGCCGGTCGGGTGGGCCCGGTCCTCGGGGCGGCGCTGGCCGGTGCCGGTCACGCGGTAATCGGCATCTCGGCCATCTCCGAGGCCAGCCGCGACCGGGCCGAGGCGATTCTGCCCGGGGTGCCGATCCTGAAGATCCCCGAGATCATCGAGCGCAGCGAACTGGTCATCCTGGCGGTGCCCACCGTCGAGCTTGCCGCGCTGGTTGAGGGGTTGGCCGAGGCCGGAACCTGGCAGCCGGGACAGATCGTGCTGCATACGGCCGCCGAATTTGGCACCGCGGTACTCGCCCCGGCGGCATCCCGCGGGGTGATCCCGCTCGCGCTGCACCCGGCGCTCGCCTTCACCGGCACCAGCATGGACCTGGCCCGACTGGCCGAAAGCTATGTCGCGGTCACCGCGCCCGCGCCGGTGCAGCCGATCGGGCAGGCCCTGGTGGTGGAGATGGGAGCCGAGCCGGTGATCGTGGCCGAGGACGACCGCCCGGCCTATGCCGAGGCCATCACCACGGCCACCGCGTTCTCCCGCTCGATCGTGACCCAGGCGACCTCCATCCTCGCGGACATCGGGGTTGAGCACCCCGGCGGATTCCTCTCCTCGCTGGTGCGTAGCGCGGTGGATCAGGCGCTGCGCGAAACCACGCGGCAGCCGGAACCCGATTCGCTGATCTAGGCGCGGGCGCGCGGCCGCGTCGGTCCGGGCTAAACTGGGGTGCGAACGCCACCGTCCCCAAGGAGAACACACAGTATGAGCGACTCCCCCGTTGCCGCCCCGACCGATGCCGAAATCTTCGAGCAGAAGGCGGTGCGTCTGGCGAAGCGCGAACGGCTGATCGCCGAACGCACGAATGCCGCCGGCGGAGCCTACCCGGTGAGCGTCCCGATCACGACCACGATCCCCGAACTGCGCGCCGAGTATGCCCACCTCGAGGCCGGCGAAGAGACCGGTATTACCGTGGGTGTGGCCGGACGCATCATGCACGCCCGTAACACCGGCAAGCTGTGCTTCGCGAGCCTCCAGTCGGGCGACGGATCCCGCGTCCAGGCCATGGTCTCGCTGGCCGAGGTGGGCGAGGAATCGCTCGCCCGCTGGAAGGACCTGGTTGACCTCGGTGACCACGTGTTTGTCTCCGGACAGGTCATCTCCAGCCGCCGCGGCGAGCTGTCGATCATGGTGACCGACTGGCAGATCGCCGCCAAGGCCATCCAGCCGCTGCCCAACCTGCACAATGAGCTCAGCGAGGAGAGCCGCGTGCGCGCCCGCTACCTCGACCTGATCGCCCGCGAGCAGGCCCGCAAGACTGTGAAGGATCGGGCCACCATGATGGCCAGCCTGCGTTCAACCTTCACCGGCCAGGACTTCCTCGAGGTGGAAACCCCGATGCTCCAGGTCATGCACGGTGGCGCGGCCGCTCGTCCGTTTGTGACCGAGTCCAACGCCTTTGACACCGAACTGTACCTGCGCATCGCCCCCGAGCTGTACCTCAAGCGTGCGGTGGTGGGCGGCATCGACCGGGTGTTCGAGATTAACCGCAACTTCCGGAACGAGGGTGCCGACTCGACCCACAGCCCCGAGTTCGCGATGGTTGAGGCCTACCAGGCCTACGGTGACTACAACTCGATCGCCGATCTGACCCAGGCCCTGATCCAGAACGCCGCGCTCGCCGTCGCCGACTCGCACGTGGTGACCTGGGCCGACGGCACCGAGTTTGACCTCGGTGGCGACTGGGACCGGATCGACATGTACACCTCGCTCTCCGAGGCTGCCGGTCGCGAGATCACCCCGGAAACCCCGATCGAGGAGCTCAAGGCCCTGGCCGAGGCCGAGGGTGTGGCGGTGGCCCACCCGATTCACGGCAAGTACGTCGAGGAACTGTGGGAGCACTTCGTGAAGGGTTCGCTGGTGCGTCCGACCTTCGTGATGGACTTCCCGGTGGACACCTCGCCCCTGGTGCGCGACCACCGCAGCAAAGCCGGCGTGGTCGAGAAGTGGGACCTGTACGTGCGTGGCTTCGAGCTGGCTACCGGATACTCCGAGCTGGTTGACCCGGTCATCCAGCGTGAGCGTTTTGTCGAGCAGGCCAAGCTGGCCGCCCGCGGCGACGACGAGGCCATGCCGGTGGATGAGGACTTCCTGCGCGCACTTGAGCACGGCATGCCGCCGTCGGGTGGCATGGGCATGGGGGTTGACCGACTGATGATGGCGATCACCGGTCTGGGAATCCGCGAGACCATCCTGTTCCCGCTGGTGAAGTAGGACAAATATCGAGAAGCCCCGGGTTTTCCCGGGGCTTTCGGTATTTAAGCGGGGACACGCCCCGGAGATGCGGACAACGCACAGGGTTCGGGCTTAGCGTGTCGCCATGTCTACCCCAGAAGAGAACCAGAACGGGACCCCGCGGGACTCCGATCCCACCGATGCCTCGACGCCGAGCCAGGCCCTGCCCGGGTTCCCTCCGCCGGAGCAGCCGCCCACCGCCTATCCGCCGCAGCCAAATCCGGCCGAGGGCGCCCCGCAGGCCTATCCGCCGCAGCCCGGCTACTCGCAGCCCGGATATGGGCAGCCCGCCGCCGAGCAGCCGGGCTACCCGCAGGCCCCCGGGGCCTATCCGCCGCCGCTGGGCAGCGCCCCGCCCGTGTCCCCGGGGCAGTTTGGCCAGCCCGTTCAGATTCCGCCCCAGGTGTCGCAGCCGCTAGCGAAATTCACGCTGATTCAGTACGGGGTCCTTGCCCTCGGCGCGTTGATCAACACCTGGGTCGGGTTGTTTACCGGTGGGGATCCCGCCCTGGCGCAGCTGGACAACAACTTCCTGGTCATCAGCGGGATCTTCGCCTCGATCTTCACCATCGCCATCGCCGCGGGTAGCGCCGCGCTGATCTTCTTCCCCGTGCGCCGTGGCCGCGCCTGGGGGCGCACGGTGGGCACGATCTTCGCGAGTTTCAGCGGCCTGTTTGGGGTCATTCAGCTGATTGGCTCGCTGATCGGGCTGGCCTCGGCCCCGGGCGCCGCCCTGCTGGGTATTGTGCTGGCGCTGGCCGCGGTCGCCGTCAGTGCCTACTGGCTGGTGCTCGCCTGGCGCAAGCCGCGCGTCTAGGCCGGCCCGCACCCGCGGCCCCGGATCGTGCTCACGATCCGGGGCCGCGGGTGTGTGCAATAACCGACAGCGTCGCGGGACCGCCGTCGCTCCCCGGCTAGCCTGAGCGCATGAGTGCCCTCTCCGCGTCTCCCGGTCGCCTCGTTCCGACGCGTTTTCGGCCGCTGCTGAACCCGCTTACCGCGCTGTTTGTGTCCGGGGCGACGGCGATGCTCGCCTCGATCTGGCTCTTCTATAGCGCCTTTGCCCTGCCTCTCAGTGTGACCCTCGCCCCCGGTGCGGCCACCCGTGCGGGGCACCGCACACCATTCGCGGACCTGGGGATCGGACGAGGGTTCCTGCTGGGGTCCACGATCGTCGCGGCCCTGGCCACGGTACTGGTCCTGGCCGTGGGATTTGTGAGCTGGCGCGGTCTGCGTACCGGGTTGCGTCGGGGGTCGCCGCGCGCGCGAATCGGGGCGAGTATCGGTGTGCCGATACTGATGGTGGTGGTGCCCGGCTGTCTTGCCGTGTTCGCGGCCCAATCGGGGCTGTCCCGGATCGCGACGACCATGCACGACACCCTTCCCACGCCTCTGGTTGCGTCGTCGGGAGTGCTGGGTCGGACCCTGCTCTGCCTGCTGTGGGGGCTGGTGCTGGTGCAGTGTGTGCTGTGGGTGGGAGCAGCCTGGCGCACGGCTACCCCGCCGCGGCGGCCCCGTCCCGAGACCCGAGGGGTGCGCGCCTGGTTTCTGGCACTCGGTGCCGTGGCCCTGGCCTGCCCGCCGGTCTTCGCGTTACTCGCCTGCGTCACCACCCTGGGGCGGGATCACGGGGAGTATTCGGCTCACCTCGGATTCACCGTGGGGCTCATCGTGCGCGGTGGCATGCTGATGCTCCTGTCGGCCGGGCTCCTGGTGTGGCTCGGTGCGCTGAGCGCACGCTCCCATCCGCAGACTCGGGCGGCGGGCACCATCGTCATGCTCACCGCGATGCTCTGGGGTCTCACCGGGCTGGTCTCTCCGGTGATGAGCACCCTTCAGGAGACGGGCGGTCCGGACGCCCGGGCCGCGATCCTGTTGCGGGTCATTATTCCCCTGGTCGCCGGCACCTGCGGGCTGGTCCTCGCGCGACGCCTGCCCACCGACGTGAGCCCCCGCCTGCCCGAGCTGAGCATGGGTGTCCCGGCGCACTCGTCAGTCTCGGGGGAACGGGGTACGATGGAAGCATCATGGACAACTTCTGGGTAAACGCGCTCTGGTCGGTCACCCCGACCATCCTTGTCGGTCTGGTGTTCTGGGCCATCGTGCGCTCGATCATCCGGGCCGACCGTGGCGAACGTGCGGCGTATGCGGAGATAGAATCGGTCGAACGCGTGCGTCTGGGCCTGCCGCCGGCACCGCGTCCCGGCAGCGCCGCCGCGAAGGCGTCCTCGCCCGAGTAGTCCGGTCTGCGGACCTGCGTGGCAGAACTTTCTGTGTGGCCCCTCACCTCTGGTGAGGGGCCACACGGCGTTTGGGGTACCTGCGCGTCTGGGCGTCATCCTCCGGCGGGGAGGGCGTGCGACGGATGACCCGCGTAGGTATGACAGGGCCCAACACGAAAACCCTCGCCGTGTTTATCGTGAGTTTCATGTCGACTCCGAATTCGCAGCCTCAACCCGTCAACCCGGCCCCGAGATTTAGTCCCGTGGGAGGGTCGAACCCGCAGGCACCCGCGTACCCTGAGCCGGAGGCTACATACCCCGCGCAGGCCCCGGCTGCGCCCGTGCCCTACCCGGCGCAGGGTCTGGCTGTCGGCTATGGTTATCCGGCACAGGGCCCGGCTGTTCCCTACGCCTACCCGGAGCAGGCCCCGGGAATGTCCGAGCCGGTGGCCAGTGTGCGCGGGATCTACGTGGACCCCACCGGCCTGAAAAAGCTGGTGCCGGCGTTTGCCAAGCACATCGCCTCCAGCTATCTCGCCATCGTTGTTATCGCGACCCTGTTGCTGCTGGCAAATATCTGGATCGGCTATTTTGCCTTCAGCTCGGTAAGTTCCCGCTACGAGAGCGGCGACGAGCTGCTGGCGGCGGCGCTGATTCCGGTGGTCGGATTTACCGTGGTGGTCCTCATCGTGAGCACCGCTGCCTGCCTGCTCGTGGTGATTCCGATGCGTCGAGGCCTGCCCTGGGCTCGTGTGCTGGGCACGGTGATCGTCTCGCTGGTGATCCTCGTCTCGTTCGCCGTGGTGATTACGATGGTGGCGGCCGCGGGTATTCGGGTGGGGATCCTCTGGATCGTGCTGCTGGCCACATCCATCGGATGGATCATTAATGCGTGGTCGGGCAAGGTTCCCGAGCCCAAGAAGCGGAAGCGGCGTGGCACAGGAGCCGCATGACCCGGCGAACGCGGCGCACCGCACCGTGATCGAACCGCGGACCGATTGATGCCGGGGTGTGGCCTCCTCATCGACGCGCCGGGCTCCCAATCGGGCCACGTAGCGGCGGATCCCGATCCGGACACGGCAGAAACTCGCGCGCATCACACCTGTTTGTCCGCGTCGGTTCGCTAAGCTGGCCTGACCCGGCGGAACCGCGCAGCAACGGCGTCTCCGCCCGATCGAGAGGAGAGCCGTGGGCCTCGACCTATTCCTGGGTGGATTCGGTCTGTGGAGTGCGCTCTACCTGGTCCTCGACATCACCATCCGCGTGATCGCGGTGATCGTGGTTCCGCGCAACCGCAAGCCCACCGCGGGCACCGCCTGGCTGATGCTGATCTTCATTCAGCCGGCCGTGGGCATGCTGATCTTCCTGCTGATCGGAAATCCGAAGCTCCCGCGTAAGCGGCGCAAGATCCAGGAGGAGATCAATGATGCGGTCAAGGCCGGCGTCGAGGCTCTCCCCAACCAGGAACATCAGCCCGGTGCGCCCACCTGGTTTAACTCGCTGGTTGAACTCAACTCCAACCTCGGCGCGCTGCCGCTGCTGGGCGGTAACACCGCGCGACTGATCCCCGACTACGACGGGTCGATCGCCGAGATGGCGCGCGAAATCGATACGGCCGTGGACTATGTCCACATCGAGTTCTACATCCTCTCCTACAGCGATAAGACCGAGGAGTTTTTCAACGCGATCGGTCGCGCCGTGGCACGCGGGGTCAAGGTGCGGGTGCTCTTTGACCACATCGCCACGCTGCGCTCGCCGCGCTACCGACAGACCAAGCGTCGCCTGGTCCAGGTGGGTGCCGAGTGGCACATGATGCTCCCGGTGCAGCCGCTGCGCGGAAAGTACCAGCGCCCGGACCTGCGCAATCACCGCAAGCTGATGATCGTGGACGGTCGAGTCGGCTATATGGGTTCGCAAAACCTGGTGGATCGGACCTACCTCAAGCGTGGCAACCTGCGCCGCGGCCTGAAGTGGAAGGACCTGATGGTCCGCGTAGTGGGCCCCACGGTGGACGCCCTGAACGTGATCTTCCTCTCCGACTGGTACGCCGAATCCGGCGAGATTATCGCGCTGCGCCTGGACATGGCCGAGGCCGTGCCCGAGGAAACCCCCAATGTGCTGGACTGTCAGGTGGTGCCCAGCGGCCCCGGATTCGACGGGGAGAACAACCTGCGTCTCTTCCTCGGCCTGCTCTATGCGGCGCAGAAGCGCATCGTGATTACCAGCCCGTACTTTGTGCCCGACGAATCGATCATGTACGCGGTGACCACCGCGGTGCAGCGCGGGGTTCCGGTGGACCTGTTTGTCTCCGAGGAGGGCGACCAGGCGGTCGTCTTCCACGCCCAGCGCTCCTACTATGAGGAGCTGCTGAAGGCGGGCGTGCGCATCTTCATGTATCCGGCCCCCTACATCCTGCACTCCAAGCACTTCACCATCGACGATGACGTGGCCGTGATCGGCTCCTCGAATATGGACATGCGCTCGTTCGGCCTGAACCTCGAGGTCTCGCTGCTGGTGCGCGGGGCGTCCTTCGTGGAGGAGATGCGCGGGATCGAAGACCAGTACCGGGCGATGAGCCGCGAACTGACCCTCGAGGAGTGGGAACGGCAGCCGCTGCGCTCCACCGTGCTGGACAACCTCGCCCGGCTCACCTCGGCGCTGCAGTAGCGCGCCGTTGCCGCACCGGGCGGCTGCTACCGTAGAGATATGACTACGCCCCCGCGCCCGCCGATGACCCGCGCCACCATTATCGGAATCATTCTGGTGGTGGCCAGCCTCGCCGCCGGGATCGTCTCGACCCTCTCGGGAGATGTGACGATCAAGGCCATCGCGCTGGGGATTTCGTTTGTGGCCCTGGTGGGTGCCGGTGTGGTGATCGGAATTCAGGTGGCCGCCGAGCGTCGCAAGGTGAGTGCCGCACGCCGTGCCGCGGCCGCCGAGCGCGCGGCCGGAGACGGCTCTCCCCAGTCCTAGACGCGGAAACTCCGCGCGTTTCCCCCGATGTCACGCCCACGGCGAACAGGGGACTATTGAGCGCTTCGGCGCGTTATTCTCGATGTAACGACGCCGACCCACGCCGCGGCGTTTAAGGAGTGAAATGTTCGAGAGATTCACGGATCGTGCCCGTCGCGTTGTCGTTTTGGCCCAGGAAGAGGCCAAGATGCTCAACCACAACTACATCGGGACCGAGCACATCCTGCTCGGCCTCATCCACGAGGGTGAGGGGGTTGCCGCCAAGGCACTCGAATCCCTCGGGATTTCGCTTGACGCCGTGCGCGAGCAGGTGCAGGACATCATCGGTCAGGGCCAGCAGCAGCCCACCGGTCACATCCCGTTCACCCCGCGCGCCAAGAAGGTGCTTGAGCTCAGCCTTCGCGAGGCCCTGCAGCTGGGACACAACTACATCGGGACCGAGCACATCCTGCTCGGCCTGATCCGCGAGGGTGAGGGTGTTGCCGCCCAGGTTCTGGTGAAGCTGGGTGCCGACCTCAACCGCGTGCGCCAGCAGGTCATCCAGCTGCTCTCGGGTTACCAGGGCAAGGAGACCGCCTCGGTCGGTGCCGGTGCCCCCGAGCAGGCTGCGCCGCAGGGTGGCTCGGCCATCCTCGACCAGTTCGGCCGCAACCTGACCCAGGCCGCGCGCGACAACAAGCTGGACCCGGTCATCGGCCGGGAAAAGGAGATCGAGCGGGTCATGCAGATCCTCTCGCGTCGTTCCAAGAACAACCCCGTCCTGATCGGTGAGCCCGGTGTGGGTAAGACCGCCGTGGTTGAGGGCCTGGCCCAGGCCATCGTGGCCGGCAACGTGCCCGAGACCCTGAAGGACAAGCAGGTCTACTCGCTGGACCTCGGTTCGCTGATCGCCGGTAGCCGCTACCGCGGTGACTTTGAGGAGCGCCTGAAGAAGGTCACCAAGGAGATCCGCAACCGCGGAGACATCATCATCTTCATCGATGAGATCCACACCCTGGTGGGTGCCGGTGCCGCCGAGGGCGCAATCGACGCCGCGAACATCCTCAAGCCGCTGCTCGCGCGTGGTGAGCTGCAGACCATCGGTGCGACCACCCTGGACGAGTACCGCAAGCACTTCGAGAAGGACGCCGCCCTGGAGCGCCGCTTCCAGCAGATTCAGGTGGGGGAGCCCTCGCTGGCTCACACCATCAACATCCTGAAGGGTCTGCGCGACCGCTACGAGGCCCACCACAAGGTGTCCATCACCGATGGTGCCATCGTCGCCGCTGCCAACCTGGCCGACCGCTACATCTCCGACCGCTTCCTGCCGGACAAGGCCATCGACCTGCTCGACGAGGCCGGCGCACGCCTGCGCCTCTCGCTGCTGTCCAGCCCGCCCGAGCTGCTTGAGTTCGACGAGAAGATCAACGATGTGCGTACCCGCAAGGAAGACGCCATCGAGGGTCAGGACTTCGAGAAGGCCGCGTCGCTGCGCGATGAGGAGAAGAACCTTCTCGGCGAGCGTCTGCGCCTGGAGAAGAAGTGGCGTTCGGGCGAGGTGACCACCGAGGCTACGGTCGACGAGGGTCTGATCGCCGAGGTGCTCGCCCAGGCCACCGGTATCCCGGTGTTCAAGCTCACGGAGGAGGAGTCGGCACGTCTGATCTTCATGGAGAAGGCCCTGCACGAGCGGGTGATTGGCCAGAACGAGGCGATCAGTGCGCTCTCGCGGACGATCCGTCGTACCCGTGCCGGCCTGAAGGACCCCAAGCGTCCCTCCGGTTCGTTCATCTTCGCCGGCCCCACCGGTGTCGGTAAGACCGAGCTGGCCAAGGCCCTCGCCGAGTTCCTGTTTGACGACGAGAACGCGATGATCTCGCTCGACATGTCCGAGTACGGCGAGAAGCACACCGTCTCGCGTCTGTTTGGTGCTCCCCCCGGATTCGTTGGATTCGAAGAGGGTGGCCAGCTGACCGAGAAGGTGCGCCGCAAGCCGTTCAGCGTGGTGCTGTTCGATGAGATCGAGAAGGCTCACCCGGACATCTTCAACTCCCTGCTCCAGATTCTGGAAGAGGGCCGGTTGACCGATGGTCAGGGTCGCGAGATCGACTTCAAGAACACCGTCATCATCATGACCACGAACCTCGGTTCGAAGGGCATCGCCGGTGGTCCGGTTGGTTTCCAGGCCTCGGGCGACTCCGCCGCGACCTACGACATCATGAAGGGCAAGGTGAGCGAGGAGCTGAAGAACCACTTCAAGCCCGAGTTCCTGAACCGCGTGGATGACGTGATCGTGTTCCCGCAGCTGAACAAGCCCGAACTGCTCCAGATCGTGGACCTCTTCATCGGCCGCCTGCGCGACCGCCTGATGGACCGCGACATGACCATCGAGCTGACCCAGGCCGCGAAGGAGAAGTTGATCGACATCGGCTTCGACCCGAGCCTGGGTGCCCGGCCGCTGCGTCGTGCGATGCAGCAGCACATCGAGGACCAGCTCTCCGAGCGCATCCTGCACGGTGAGCTGGGCGCGGGTGACCACATTCACGTGGACGTGGCGGACAACAAGTTTGTGTTCACCACCTCCCGCCAGGCCAACGCGCTGGACGCTTCGCTGACCAACGTCGCCCCGGCCATCGGCACCGGCCCGGCCACCCCGGACCTGCTCTCCTCGGGCGAGTAGTCCACGACAGATAGAACCGGCCCATCCCTCTGGGGGTGGGCCGGTTTTGCGTGTCAGGGATGTGTGTGCGGCCATCCGAGCCGGGGCGCGAGTCCTCCGTGTCCGCCTCGGTTGCGCCAGATTGGTTGGCCGGGTCGCCCGGAATCGCGGGGAATCAGGTGGGGCGGGCATCGGTGTCTGACGCACGGGTGAGGCCTCGGGGTTAGCGTGGAAGTGTTGGCCCGTGCTGTCCCCACCACGGTGCCAATGTTTCGGCCCCGCGACCCGTATCCCCTTCCGACGAGTCGCGGGGATCGTAACCCGGGGCGATCGGGAGGGCACAATGACCGGCCGACAGAGTGAAGCTCCCATTGCGGTGGTCACGGGTACCCGCGCCGAAACCATTCGGCTGGCCCCGATCATTCGACGACTGCACGGGCGGGCCAGGGTGTTCCACACCGGGACCCTCGCCGAATCCGGTCTCTCGGGCCGATTCTTTGCGGCGCTGGGACTGGGCACACCGGATGTGGTACTCAACGGTGCCCCCGGGCGCTCTCCGTCGGATCAGATCGGTGCCGGCCTGATCGATCTGGGTGCCCAGTTTTTGGAGAGTCCCCCGGCCGCGGTGATCGTGTTTGGTCAGACTCCGAGCGCATCGATGGGGGCGCAGGCCGCACGCTACGCGGGAGTTCCGGTGGTGCAGGTGGGGGCCGGGATGGCGGCGCAGGGTCGGGACCAGCCCGACGAAACCACTCGTCTCGTGGTGAGGGCCCTCGCCGATCTGCACTGTGTCGCCACCCCGGAGAACGCCGAAAACCTACGGATCGCCGGGGTCGATCCGGCACGGATCCGGCTGACCGGGAGCACCGGCGTGGAGTCGACCCGGCTGGCCCTGTCCACGGTGGTCCGGGACCGTCTGATCCCGGACGCCCCCAGCGGTTATGTCCTTGCCACCATCGCCCATCCGGAAAACATCGGCGATGCTGACACCCTCACCCGCATTCTCCGGGTGCTCGGGCAGGGAGCGTTGCCCGCGGTGCTGGCGCTGCACCCGCGCACCGCCGAGGCCGTTACCCGGTTTGGGTTGGAGGACCTGCTGACCCCGTTGCAGGTGCGCCGGAATCTGGGCTATCGGGCCTTCCTGGAGCTCGCCGCCCGCGCCCGGCTGCTGATCACCGACTCCGATGGGGTGCAGGAGGAGGCCACGGTGCTGGGCAAACCGGTGCTGGTTCTGCGTCGAAACACCCGCTATCCGGAGGCAATCACCACCGGATTTGCCGTCCTGGTCACCCCGGGGATGGATCTCCGGCTGGAGGTCGCCCTGGCCCTCGCCGATGTGGATGGGGCGGCACGGCTTGCCGGCCGGGCATCACCCTTCGGAGACGGACACGCAAGCGAGCGTATCCTGCGGCACACCGTGGCGCTGATCGGTGAGCAACGTTCGCGCCTCCGGGGATAGCGGATGCTGCATCCAATCCGCTGCGGGATTCTGCCGGGATCCGGGTATAGCCTGGCTGTATGAGTACCAATCCCACCTCGTATCGGGTTCGCCCGGCCACCACACGCGATATCCCGGGAATCATGAGCCTGATGCAGCCGTTCGTGGAGCGTCGCATCCTGCTGGGGAAGGAACGGGTGGTGTTTTATGAGGCGGTGCAGGAGTTTGTGGTCGCCGAGAATGCCGAGGGGCACCTGGTGGGTGCCGGGGCGCTGCACGTGATGTGGGAGGATCTGGGCGAGATCCGCACCCTTGCCGTGGACGAAACCCTGCGTGGCGCGGGGGTGGGGCACCTGATCATGAGCGCGCTTGAGGAACGTGCACTCACGCTGGGTCTGAGCCGGCTGTTTTGCCTGACCTTTGAAACCGCCTTCTTCTCCCGACACGGCTACTCGGCGATCGAGGAGAGCATCGTGGATGCCGATGTGTATGCGGAGCTGGTGCGCTCACCCGATGAGGGTGTGGCGGAGTTCCTGGATCTGGCACGGGTGAAACCCAATACCCTGGGGAACACCCGAATGCTCAAGCACCTCGCCTAGACGGGGTTTCTTCACCGAGTATCCCCGATAATCTCCCCCGGGTTCGGCGCTCCTGCCGAGCCGGGAGAATCGCGCAGATATCCTGGTTTTATGAGCTCTTCAGCACCCGATTCCGGTCGCCCATCCAAGCAGGTTTATGCACGGCGGCGGCTGTTTGTGTTGCTGGGGCTGGTCGCGGTCATTGCGGTCATCGTGCTGTTGATTGTGCAGCCGGGATCCACCTCGGATGTGCCCAAGGCGTCGGTGCCGGTGGTGACACCCACCGAGACGCCCGCCCCGGGAGCCTCCGGTGCCCCGTCGGCGAACCCCTCGGGGGCACCCACGGATGGCGCATCGGCCCCGAAGTGCTCCTCGAAGGTCATCGTGGTGAGTGCGATCACCGATAAGGGCGACTACGCGGCGGGGGAGAAGCCTCAGCTACGAATGTCGATCACCAATACCGGCAGCGAGGCGTGCACGATCAACGCGGGCACCAGCAAGCAGTCGTTTACGATCCTGAACGGCGACAACAAGGTGTGGACCTCGACGGACTGCCAGGTTGAGCCCAGCGATCAGAATTCGGTGATTGAGTCGGGGCAGACCGTGCAGTCGGCCGAGGCAATCGTGTGGGACCGTACCAAGTCCACGGCGGACACCTGCGAGGGCAACCGGGACCCGGTTCCCGCCGATGGTGCCTCCTATCAGCTGTCGGTGAGCATCGACGGGATCAAGAGCACCAACGCCAAGCGATTCGTTCTCGAGTAGGAACCCTGGGAGAATAGGGGCATGGCAAAAAAGAAGCAGCCGTCGTTCCGTTCCGAACCGCTGGCCGAGGCGCTGGCCGAGCAGGATATGGCCAAGGTGGCGTTTGCGCTGCGCAATGACAGTTTTGTGGTGCCGCTGATGAAGCCGCGCACAAGCGATAAGCCCACGGCCGAGCAGTCGGCCGATGTTTGGCTGTACCGCGCCCCCGATACCGGGAAGGTGGCGCTGCTGCTGTTCTCGGATGCCAAGAATAAGCCCGAGGCCCTGCCGCCGTTTGTGGCGCTGCATAAGGGCCTGTGGCTGCATGATTTCCTGCGCACCCACGGATCCGAGATCGACACCGTGTTCTTTGATATTGCCGGACCGCACCCGCTGCAGGCACCGGCCGCGGAGATCATGCGGGTCCTGGATATCTAGGTTGCCGCCGGCCAGGTTGTGGCGTGGGTGCGCACCTTTGTGGTCGAGACTCGGTGTGGTCGAGACCTGGTGTGGCCGAGTCCCGGCGAGCTTGGATTCCGGGGTCGGCTAGAACGCCGCGTCGAGTTCCTTTTCCCGGGTGGTCGCGGCTGCCTTACGCGCCTGCCGGAGGGCCTCCTGGATCCCCTCGGACTCGTGGTCAACGATGCGTGAGTAGCCGAGGCGCTCGGCCTCGGTGCGGCGCTGCCGGGCGGAGACCACGGGCCGGATTTCCCCGGCCAGCGAGATTTCCCCGATCGCCGCAAACGAGTGCGGAACGGCGAAGTCCTTGACCGCCGAGGCAATCGCGATGGCGATCGCGAGGTCTGCCCCGGGTTCGGTAAGGCGCACCCCGCCCACGGTGGACACATAGACGTCCTTATCGGAGAGCTTGAGGCCCGCTCGGCGTTCCAGGACGGCGAGCAACATCGAGACTCGTGAGGTGTCGACCCCGTTGGTGACCCGGCGCGGGTTGGGGGCCGAGGAGGACGCGACCAGCGCCTGCACCTCCACCGGAAGCGGGCGGCGGCCCTCCATCGCGACGGTCACGCAGGTGCCCGACACCGGGGTGCCGCGGCTGATGAACAGGGCGCTGGGATCGGGAACCTCGGCGATGCCGTCTCCGGCCATCTCGAAGCAGCCCACCTCATCGGTGGGGCCGAAGCGGTTCTTGAGCGCACGCACGAAGCGCAGCGCGGTTTGACGGTCGCCCTCGAAGTGGCAGACGACGTCGACCAGGTGTTCCAGCAGTCGGGGACCGGCGATGGTGCCGTCCTTGGTGACGTGACCAACGATCAGCACCGGCAGGTTGCGTTCCTTGGCCACACGAACCAGCGTCTGGGCGACCTCACGCACCTGCGAGGGCTGGCCGGCCAGTCCGTCGGACTGATCGCTTGAGACGGTCTGGACGGAGTCCACGATCAGCAGCTGCGGATCAATCGATTCCACCTGCCCCAGCAGCACGCCGAGGTCGGTTTCGCTGGCGATGTACAGGGTGTCGACCAGGGCTCCGGTGCGCCGTGCTCGCAGCGACACCTGGCCCACCGACTCCTCGGCGCTCACATAGAGGACCCGGGCTCCCGAGCGGGCGACCCGCGCCGCAACCTCCAGCAGCAGCGTGGACTTACCCACGCCGGGCTCACCCGAGAGCAGAATGGCCGCCCCGGGGACGATGCCGCCGCCAAGCACACGATCCAGCTCGCCGATGCCGCTGGGCCAGTGGGTGAGCGCGTTTTCGGTGATCGTGGTGATGGGCCGGGCGCTACGCTCGGCCGACACATTGGCCGCCTGCACCCGCGAGGAACCGGGCTGCGCACCCACCTCCTGGACCGTGCCCCACTGCTGACATTCCCCGCAGCGGCCCACCCATTTGGCGGCGTGCCAGCCACACTCGGTGCAGACATATGCGGAGGTGATCTTGGCCATACCCTCAGCGTACCCGGGACCCCCGACCGCGCCGCGGTTGATGCCTGTTCTGTGGACAAAAACGATTCATCCACAGCCGCTCGACACGCCGAACACGCGCAAAAGTGGCCTCGATTCGCGCCCGAGATGCGGATATCGTAGACTCTTTCTCGGTGACGTGTCCGAGCGGCCGAAGGTGCAACACTCGAAATGTTGTGTAGGTTCACCCCTACCGCGGGTTCAAATCCCGCCGTCACCGCCACTAAAACCCCCTCCGTTTTGCGGAGGGGGTTTTGCTTTGGGTTCGCCACGGTCATGCTCGAAGTCAGCGCCACTAAAGCCCCGCTCCTCGGAGAGGGTCTTTTGCTTTGGGCTCACATCGCCGAGCCGCCTAGATTTGGTAGTCGTCGGCGCTCGCGACCATCGCTGCCGGGCGGCGACGTCGGGGCATGCGTTGCTGGCTCACAAGGATGCCGATCACCACCACAACGGCACCCACGGGCTGATACCACGCGAGCTTCTCGCCCAGCACGAGGACCCCGAGGCCGATCCCCACAACGGGCGCAATGTAGGTGACCGTGGAGGCGGTGGTCGCGCCCCAGTGGGCAACGATGCTGGCGTTCCAGACATAGGCCAGCCCGGTGCCGAACGCTCCCAGAACAACCATTGACGCGACCACCGCCGGCGAGATGACAAACACCTGGGTGGCTATCGCGGGGCTGAGAATCAGCATCACGACCGCGGCCATACCCACCTGGGCGGTCGCGACGGGGATCGCGTCGAGGCCCCGAGGAGAGACGAACCGGCGCATATACACGAACGCAATCCCGTAACTCAGTGTCGCTCCCAGACAGGCGAGATAGCCGAGCGGGCCGGTTTCGCCGTGGAATCCGGTGAGCGGATCGAGGACCAACAGGATGCCGATGAACCCCACGCCGAGCCCACCCGCCTTCCAGCGATCCGGTCGCTCGGACGGAAGCGCCAGCAGTGCGACAGCCATGGTCATCAACGGCGTTGTCGCGTTGATGATGCTCGCCACACTCGACGGAACGTGCTGCTGCGCCCAGGCGAACAGCAGGAACGGCACCACACAGAGCAGCATGGCGACCACAAAGAGGTGAGCCCAGATGCTCCCGCCGCGGGGGAGCCGTTGGCGGCCGACGAGGCAGACGATCGCCAGAACCACCGCGCCGATCACCAGACGGCCCAACACCACCTGCGTCGGTGAGAGGCCACGCAATCCAATATCGACGAGGAAAAAGCTCGACCCCCACACCACGGCGAGCATCACGTAGTGAAGCAGCGTGCGACGCGAGGACGCCGATCCATCAAAAGCTAAAGTCATATCCTCATGGTCGAGGACATCCGCATGCGACGCTGGCGGAAATCGGACACAGCGAGCTCACCTCGAACTACGTTCTTTCGAAGCGGAGAATCTCGGCCGGGCTGCCCGGCTAGCGCGCGGCGGCCGCCGTGCGCGTCGCCAGTGTCGCAAACGCATCGCGCAGCTCGGGCGGACCCACCACCTCGATGGCGCAGTCAAAGCGGCACAGCGCCGCGGCGAGGGATACCCAGGACCAGGAGCCCGCCTCCAACCGGCAGCGACCCGGCCCGAGGTCCGTGAGGGTTCCGTCGCCCACAAACGGCCGCACGTCGCGCGCGGGAAGGGCGAGGATCACCGTTCCGGTGCACGGCCAGACGTTTTCCCGTTCGGACCCCTTGAAGCGTGCCGACACAAAGGCCGAGACGTCGCCTCCGGGAACCTCGCGCGGGGTGAAGCGGGGGCCACTCGGGGTGCGCGGGGTGATCCGGTCTACGCGGAAGAGCCGCCAGCCGTCACGATCGAGGTCCCAGGCCACCAGGTACCATCGCCCGGCCACGGTCACCAGGTGGTGTGGTTCGACCCGGCGCGCAGGCTCGGGGGTGGCCCCATCGAGGGCACTGCGCGTTAATTCGGGGACGAGGGAATCCCGCGCCGATCCCGTCTGATCCGAGGCAACCGAGGCAACCGGGGTGCCCGGGGCAACCGATGCAACCGGGGCAACCGGAGCAACGTCGGTACCCGGGGCATTCGACGCGACAGGCGCCACCGGGGCGTCTGCGACGCTCGGGATCGCGCCCCTCGCGTAGTCGAAGCGCACCACCGCGCGTGCGCGCACCGCGGCCGAGAGCGTGAGCAGTACCTCGGGCGTCGCGGGGGAGGGCTCCGCCTGTCCCGGACCCGCGGGC
Organism: Mycetocola sp. BIGb0189; assembly: GCF_024810155.1. Classification (NCBI taxonomy): domain Bacteria; kingdom Bacillati; phylum Actinomycetota; class Actinomycetes; order Micrococcales; family Microbacteriaceae; genus Mycetocola; species Mycetocola sp. BIGb0189. The sequence goes on along the minus strand of NZ_JANUED010000009.1, from coordinate 139,601 downwards.
AACGCCGTGAACTCCAGGGCATTCAGCCGGTGTCGCAGTCGGGACGGCATCACCTGGCGCACGGTGGTCAGCGCTCGCAGAGCCGCCTCCTCGATGCCCGCGCCGGTCACGCTCGCCGCCTGGAGGGCGAGGGTGAGCGCCACCACCTGGTCGTCGTCAAAGAGGAGCGGCGGCAGCTCGTTGCCCGCATCCAGGCGGTAACCGCCGTCGGGCCCCATCGTCGCGTCGATCCGGTAACCCATCTCGCGCAGCCGGTCGATATCCCGGCGCACGGTTCGGTGACTGATCTCCAGACGCTCGGCCAGCACCGCCCCCGGCCAGTCCCGCCGAGTTTGCAGCAGGGACAGCAGGGTGAGCAGTCGCGAGGTGGTGGTCATGTCCCGATCCTATGCACAGTCGAGGACCAAAACTGTCCTATATGGGCGGGAGCATGGGAATACCGGGGGATTCCCGGCCCGAGATTTAGGAGCGAACATGACCATCCAGACCACCACCCACCTCAACTTCCACGGCGACGCCCGGCAGGCACTGGAGTTCTACGCCGCGGTATTCGGCGGACAGTCGACCATTGCCACCTACGCGGACTTCGGGATGCCCGCTGAGCTGCCCGGCGCACAAGACGTCGTGTTCGGCCGAGTCGAATCCGATCGGGGCTTCCGGGTCATGGCCTACGACATTCCCGGATCAACCGGGGGATCGGCGGCGCAGGGCGGCACCACCCATCGCGAAAACGGCACCACGATCACCACGTCGCCGTTCTTTGTCTCGGTCCGTGGCGAATCGCTCGCCGAGGTCACCGGCTACTGGGAGGCACTCTCCGCCGGCGCCACCATCGTGGAACCACTGGCGGCCTCCGCCTGGAGCGCGGGCTTCGGGATGCTGACCGACCGCTTTGGCGTCACCTGGGTAATCGACGTCGCCGCCTAAAACCGGACCGGCCGTGGCTCGAGAGCGCCACGGCCGGCCCGGTCTCCACCGGGCATCGACCGCCTTGTCCTCGACGCTTCCGAGCCATGGCGGCGGTGCCGAATCTGACGTAGGGTTACCGCACTATGAACGAGAAGCGGGGAACTCACGATGATCAAAACGGCATACAACATGGGCGAAAAGGAGGGCATGGTCGACAGCCCGGAGGCTCATTCGGCATCGGCGGCATCGGCAGCGGAGGCGGAGGCGGCGGTGGCGGGCAGGCCCAGGACCTGCGGCGCAGAGGTCCAGCTGAACCGGCCAACCCGGTCGTCATATCTGACGGAGCGGGAACGGCATGGCACCAGCGGCTGCACCTTCTAGCCTCACTGGAACCCGGGTGGAATGGGGTGAACAGTTCGCGTATCGCGCCTGCGGCGCTCGCCGGTGCGGCGCGGATATTGGAGGTCGTCGCCCTCGAAGTTGACCCGTTGCCCACGATTGGGCCGACCGAAGAGGGAGGGATCCTGATTGAGATTTTCGATGGGGCCCAAATACGCTCGGCGGAGATCCTCTCCTCGGGGGAAATCGAGCTCTTCCACATGCGCGTTGATGATGCGGGAGGCACGCACCTCAAGACGCAGGACGGCGCAGCTGCGGCCCGATTCTTGATTGGGCGACCATGAACCGGAGGGACCAGACGGGCACAGATGCGGGAGAATTCGAGATCCACGACGACGCCGAACTGCTGTTCCGCCAGATCGTCGAGTGGATGGTGGTGGATGGCGTGGTCCTCTCCGCCGTGTTTGGGCCGTCGCCTCATGACCAGGGGAAACCGTCGTACTCGCGTTCGTCGATAGTGACAGCCCAGGGTGCGAAGAATTGGCACAACGCGCATGCGCGAAGCCGATCCCGAGAGGTGTGGGCCGTATCCGTTGGCGAAGCTTTACACCATGACCTCCGCGCGATAGACGATAGCAAGGTGCGAAAAACCGGTGAGATCCAGGCTCCGGGTCACTGCTTTATTGACTTTCGGGAGCTTACCCGCAACCAGATCAAGGAACGAAGATTTCGTCTGTACGTCACTGCACGTCGCCGGGGAGCGGTGCCGACCGCGCCCTAACCGGGTAGCGCGCGGCCCACACCCGCAACCGATGCATGCAATTTCGGACAACGGGGTGTACTTCCCAGGTTCAGCTTTGCCACAGTACGTAGATGAGTGCGCGCCCGTCGGTACAGCCCGAGAGCTTTCGGGAGCGCAAGCGCGCCGTGGTGGATGTCACCCTGCTGGTGTGTGCGGCACTCGGAATTCTGGTGGGGATCGTCATGATGACGGATACCCCGTGGGATCACATCGACCAGTCGGATCACCTGCGCACCTTCGGCGGGGACTACCAGCGCCTCCCGTTCGAGTTCTATCCCTACCCCTAGGTCTGGCAGGACGGACACCAGTAGGTGTCCCGTTCGCGCGTCGGATCGGCACCGAGCCGGCCTTTTAGGATACGTGTTCCGCAGCGGCGGCACGGCTTATGCTCGCGTCCGAATACCCAGTCGGTTTGGCCCGGGCGATCGATCCCGGTGGTCACCCGCTTGGGCCGGTCCCGGTTGGCACGGATCAGTCGAGCCGAGAGGTCAACCAGTGGCACCAGCTCCACATCGGCGACGCGTCGAGTGGGCAGGACCCCACGTAGGAAACAGATCTCATTGACATACTCGTTGCCGAGGCCCGCGATGTTGCGCTGATCCATCAGCGCCACATGGATGGCCCGCTCGGGCTCGGCACCGAGCCGAGCAACCGCCTCGGGGGCGTCCCACTGGGCGGTCAACGGGTCCGGGCCGAGGAAGGCCAGTTCGCTCTCCTCGCGGCTACGCGGGTACAGCTTCACAAACCCCAGCTCGAAGCCCACGGCCTGATACTGCTCGGTCGTGATGACCGCGCGCGCCTGATAGGCCGGTCGCCGCCACACCGACCCCGGCCGGTACAGGTGCCAGGACCCCTCCATCCGCAGGTGGGTGTGCAGGGTGAAGTCTCCCACCCGCATGAGCAGGTGCTTGCCGCGGGCGGCCACGGATTCGATCCGCGATCCGGTCAAATCGCTGGTGGCCAGGTCCGGGACGCGCAGGTCCCAGCCGGTCACGATCTGCCCGGCCAGCGCCGCATCAAGGTTTCGTGCGGCGCGAAACAGCGTATCGCCCTCAGGCATATCGGCCTCCCTCGTCCTCGATTGTGCCGGTGCTTATGCCCGGTGAGGGCATGAGCCGGATCGACACGACAGTGCGCGCGTTCACGCGATCCCCCGGCGGATGCGCAGACCCTTGGGGGTATCGGAGAAGCCGGCCGCTCGCAGCACCAGCGCCGCGGGGCTGGCATGCACCGCGCCGCCGTTGAACTTCTCGATCGCCAGCTTGTCCACGTGTCCCGCGCGCACCAGCGCCACGAGCGAGGCGGCGGCCAGCGCCACCCGGTCGGGATCCGCGGTAAAGGTCAGCAGCGACTTTCCGCCGCGTTCGAGGTACAGCACCAGGTCGCCGTCCACCAGGGTCACCAGGCCGCCGGCCTTGCGGCCCGGACGATGGCCGGTGGGCACCGCATCCGGGGTAGGCCAGGGGCTCTCGGCACCCGCCGCGGGCCAGGGGAGCGCCGCGCCAAACGGGTTGGCCGGGTCGGTGGCCGCGAGCGTGCGAACCCGCGGGGGTGCGGGGTTGGGGTCGGGCAGGATCGCGCGACGCAGACGGTCCACACTCGATGCCTGCGCGAACTGCGCACCGCCCAGGCCCTCGATGAAGTAGCCGCGACGGACCCGCCCCGCGGATTCCATCTCGGCGAGCACCCGATAGGCCAGCGCAAAACCGCCCGCCGCACCCTCGGCCATGACCGAGCCGCGGGTCAGCACGCCGTAGCGTTCGAGCAGCAGTTCGGCATCGGCGGCCCCGCGCACGGTGGGATCCACAATCGGTGCGGGGAGCAGTGACCAGCGCCCCGACAGGTGCGGCGGTGCACCCTCGCGAGGCACGCCGTACGTGCTGCGCCGGGGGAGTACCGGGCGGCGAGCGGAGACGCCGGCCGCGGAGGAGCGCTCGCCGAGGCCGGTGCCCTCGGGCTCGGCGTCGGATGCGACGTCAGAGAATCCGGATTCGCGGGGACCGATGCTCTCGTTCCCCGTATCGTCGTCCGCCAGCGCCTCATCCCGGAAGGACACGGCCCCGCCCGGACCCAGCGCTCGTGCACCGCCGCCGGGTACCCCGTAGGCACCGGCCCCGTTCATCGGGACCGCGCCGCCGAGCGAGCGCGCCCGCGACAGGCGCGACCGGTTCAGCCGGGCCCGAGGCGCCGGAGCCGCCGCCTTGTGGGCACCGCGTCCGGCGGTGAAACCACGCAACGGGGCGAGAGTGTCTCCGGCGACCAGGCCGGCCCAGACCAGTTCCCACAGCACCTCGTCCAGGCGCGCCGCGGAGATTTCGGGCAGCGCCTGCTGGAGCTGAGCAAAGAAGAATGCGCCGCCGCCGGCGAGGACGTCGAGGACCGCCGCGTGTTCGGGACCGTGATCCGGCTCGGCCGGGGGTGCGGCGAGCGTGTAGGGGGCCAGGTCTGCCGGATGCAGCGCGATCCAGCCGTCGCGCGCCCCGAGGCCGCCCATGCCCGACCAGATGACCTCGCCGCTCGCGGTGAGCCGATCCAGCAGCGCCGGAGTGTAGTCGCGCACCCGCAGCGGCAGGATCAGGGTTTCCCAGGCGGAGGCGGGCAGGTAGAGACCGGCCAGTTGGTCCACGACGCTCAGCACGCCGTCGATCCCGTGGAGGTCGCCGCCGAGACCGTGCCAGTCGTCGAGGAAGCGGGCGAAGGTATCCGGGGAGACTGGTTCAACCTCCTGGCGGAGCGCGGCCAGCGAGCGCAGCCGTAGACGGCGCAGGACCTCGGCATCACACCACTCGGCGGCGCGGGCTGGATCTTCGAGCTCGATCGACACCTCGGGCAGGAACTCGCCCCGCACCAGGCGGCGCGCATCGGCCAGACGTCCCAGCGTATGGGTGACCACGGCGATCCCCAGCCCGAATCGGTCGGCCACCGCCCCCGCCCGGAACGGACCGTGGCTGCGCGCGTAGCGGCCGATCAGGTCGCCCAGCGGATCGGGCACCGCCTCGGTGAACGCGGTGGGTACCCCCGGGGGCAGGGGGACGCCCAGGGCGTCGCGCACGCGGGAGGCATCCTCGATGGCGATCCAGTGAACAATGCCACGCACCGGGACCGGCAGCGCCCGACGGGTGCGTTCGAGTTCGCTCAGGTAGCCCTCGGCTTCGGTGAGGGACACCGGGGGGACGATCGGAGTTTCGGGATCGGTCGGCTCGCCCTCGGAATCGGCTCCGGACGCCGGAGCGGTGCCGGAACCGGCCTCGGCTTCGACAGCGGCCCCAGCCCCGGCTTCGCCTGTCGCCGCCCGCCCCGGCACGGTCGCCCCGGGAGCGACCTGGCGTGCCTCGGCCGGGCGCAACCGCTCGGCCACCTCATCGGCTCGCAGCGGTCCCAGCAGGCGCAGCAGGTCGGCGGTGCCCTCGATCCCGCGCAGGCGGCGTTCGGGGTCGAGACGCTGGAGCTCGGCCTCGGTCTGGGCCAAAACATCGGGATCCAGCAGCTCGCGCATTTCTACGCGGCCCAGCAGTTCGGCCAGCAGCTGCGGATCGAGGCTCAGCGCGGCGGCCCGCCGCTCGGCGATCGGCGCATCCCCCTCGTACATAAACGCGCCCACATAGCCAAACAACAGCGCGGCCGCGTAGGGGCTCGCCGATTCGGTCTCCGTCTCGGCGATGCGCACCGAACGCGATTCCAGCCGCTTCGCCAGGTCGATCAGCGCGGGGACGTCATACACATCCTGCAGGCACTCACGCACGGCCTCCAGCAGGATCGGGAAGGTGGGATAGTTGCGGGCCACATCCAGCAGCTGCGCCGAACGCTGACGCTGCTGCCACAGCGGCGCACGCTTGCCGGGGTTGTAGTTGGGCAGGAGCAGCGCCCGGGCGGCGCTCTCCCGGAATCGGGAGGCAAACAGGGCCGAGGATCCCACCTCGGCGGTCACGATCTCCTCGAGCTCGGCCGGATCAAACAGGAACAGGTCGGCCCCGGGCGGCTCGGCCTCGGCGTCCGGCAGGCGCAGCACGATTCCGTCGTCGCTGGCCACCGGGGTGCCGTTGATGCCCAGACGCTCCTGCAACCGCGCGCCCACCGCGAGTGCCCAGGGCGCGTGCACCTGCATGCCGTAGGGGGAATGCAACACGATCCGCCAGTCGCCCAGCTCATCCCGGGTGCGCTCGACCACGAGGGTGCGATCGGTGGGCAGCGTGCCGGTCGCCTCCTTCTGGGCGGCGAGGTAGGCACGCAGATTGTCGATGGCAAAGGGGTCGAGTCCGGCGGCGCTCAGCCGGGTGGCCGCAGGTTCGGGATCCAGCGCCGCGATCTCCCGGGCGAATGCCCCCAGCGCCTTGCCCAGCGCCGCGGGACGGCCCAGGCCGTCGCCGCGCCAGAACGGCAGCCGTCCGGGTTGTCCGGGCGCGGGGGTGACGATCACCCGGTCGTGGGTGATCTCGCGGATCTTCCAGCTCGTGGTTCCCAGCGCAAACACGTCGCCCACCCGCGACTCGTACACCATCTCCTCATCCAGCTCGCCGACCCGCGAACCGGTGCCACCCTCGCCGTCGCCGATGAGGTACACCCCGAACAGACCGCGATCGGGGATCGTGCCTCCGGCGATGACCGCGAGACGCTGTGCGCCCGGGCGTCCGGTCAGGGTGCCGTCCTCGCGGTCCCAGACCACGCGTGGGCGCAGCTCGGCGAACTCGTCGCTCGGATAGCGGCCGGACACCAGGTCCAGCACCGCGTCAAACGCCGCCCGCGGGAGGGCCGAGAAGGGGGCGCTGCGCCGGACGGACTCAAACCAGTCCTCCACGGCGATGGGTTCCAGCGCACACACGGCGACGGTCTGCTGGGCCAGGATGTCCAGCGGATTGCTGGGCACCCGAAGCTGTTCGATCTCCCCGGCGAGCATCCGCTCGGCCGACACCGCGCTGGAGAGCAGGTCGGAGCGGTGCTTGGGATAGAGGAACCCGCGCGAGACCTCGCCCACCTGGTGTCCGGCACGTCCGATGCGCTGGAGTCCGGCGGCCACCGAGGGCGGGGACTCGATCTGAATGACCAGATCCACCTCGCCCATGTCGATGCCCAGCTCAAGGCTTGAGGTAGCCACCACACAGCGCAGACGGCCGGTTTTTAGGTCGTCCTCGATCTCCGCCCGCTGCGCCTTGGCCACCGAACCGTGGTGGGCGCGGGCGAGGATCGGGGCCTCGGGATCGATGCCGTTGGTCTGCCCGCTGCCACCCACCAGCTGCGCGGGCGGGAGCAGGGTATCGCGGTCCGGGACGGCCGAGCCCAGCCGGGCCGCATACTGCTCGTTGAGCTGCGCGGTCAGGCGCTCGGCCAGGCGACGCGAGTTTACAAACACGATCGTCGAGCGGTGTTCGAGGATCCGCTCGATCACCGACTCCTCAATAAAGGGCCAGATCGATCCGGGCCGATCCACCTCGGGGGGCGCGGCTCGGGCATCGGGTTCGGCCGTCAGATCGATAAAGCCGTCGTCCTCGGTGTGCAGCGGCCCGTGTTCGGTGGGGCCCTCGGACACCGCGTACCGCGGCAGGTCGGTCATATCCGGGACCGGCACGATGACCCGCAGGTCAAACTTCTTCTGCGAGACGGGCTTCACGATGGTGACCGGGGCCGTGCCACCCAGAAAGCGCGCGACCTCGGCCTCGGGGCGCACGGTGGCGGAGAGCCCGATCCGCTGCACGGGTTCGGGAACCAGCGCATCCAGGCGTTCCAGGCTGAGGGCCAGATGGGCCCCGCGCTTGGTTGCGGCGACCGCGTGGATCTCGTCGATGATGACGGTATCCACCCCGCGCAGGGTTTCCCGGGCCGAGCTGGTGAGCATCAAAAAGAGCGACTCGGGGGTCGTGATCAGGATGTCCGGCGGATTCTTGATCAGCGCTCGCCGCTCGGCCGCCGGGGTGTCCCCCGAGCGGACCCCCACCCGCAGATCCCGAACCGCGATGCCCTCGCGCTCGGCTGTGCGACGGATGCCGCTGAGCGGGGCGCGGAGGTTGCGTTCCACGTCGACGCCGAGGGCCTTGAGCGGGGAGATGTAGAGCACCCGGGTGGTGGTTTCCGGCGGCTCGGTGGTGGCCAATCGGTCCAGGGCCCAGAGGAACGCCGAGAGGGTTTTCCCCGAACCGGTGGGGGCGATGACCAGGGTGTTATCGCCGCCGGAGATGGCCTTCCAGGCACCGGCCTGGGCGGCCGTGGGCGCGGCAAAGGACTCGGTGAACCAGGTCCGAGTCGCCGGGCCAAACCCGGTCAGTGCCGCGCGGGCCACGGCCCTAGTACTGCCGATCGAGGAAGGCGCGCAGATCCGCCAGCTCGGGACCGGAGATCGAGTGGTCCAGGCCCTCGTAGATGCGACCGGAGAGGGTCGAGTGATCGGGCAGCCAGTCGGTGGTGCGGGCCACGGCCTCGTCGCTGATCACGGTATCGGCGCTTCCGCGACCCCAGAACACCGGGGGACGGGTTTCCTGCAGGATCGCGTCTCCGGGCTGCTCGCCGGCCACCACGAACCCCGCGAGGTTTCCGGCGAAGGCGAAGCGTTCGGGGGCACGACGCAGCAGGTGGACGGACATGGCCCCGCCCTGGGAGAACCCGGCGGCGGCGACGCTGGTCGGGGTGAAGGGGAGGGCATCGATCCAGGCGATGATGGCATCCACCGAGGCGTCGAGGCCCGCGGGATCGGGGGCACCGGGGACCGCGAGCGGGAACCAGGACCAGCCATCGATCGGCCAGGGGGCCTGCAGCGGAGCGCGCAGCGAGGCGATCACCGGGGCGTCGGGAAGGTGCGGGACCAGGCCAAACAGGTCGGCCTCATTGGACCCGTAGCCGTGCAGCAGGAGCAGCAGGGGACGCCCGGCGCGCTCCTCCTCGGGAACCGACCAGAGAACGGCATCGGGGGTGATCGCGGGGAGGGACATCGGCGGATCCTTCGGCTCGGGGCTTGTGGCTAAACGGGTCACCTCCCAGGTTAGGCTCTTCCACCGACATCCGCACCAGCCGCCGCCTCCGGCCGCGCTCGCTCGAAGCGAAATCGATTGGCTCGCTTCCCCCGGCGAATCTTGTAAGAATGAAGCATGAGCGTACGTACCCCGGATCCCGAACCGCTGCCCGATGAGCCGAGCCGTCCGGTGAACCCGGGCTGGCTGAGTGATGTGGAGCTGGAGGAGATCCGGCACCGCCTGCCCCTGCTGTATGTGGAGGCGATCCCCGTGCGTCAGGACGGCCTGGGTCAGGTCACCGAGGTGGGCATCCTGCTCCGGGGCACCGCGCTGGGCGCGATCACCCGCACCATCGTCTCGGGTCGGGTGCTGTACGGCGAGACCCTGCGCGAGTCGCTGTTCCGGCACCTGGAGAAGGATCTGGGGCCGATGGCGTTCCCACTGCTGCCCGCCTCTCCGGTCCCGTTCCACGTGGCCGAATACTTCCCGCTGCCCGGTGTCTCGGCTTTCACCGATGAGCGCCAGCACGCGGTCTCTCTGGCCTATGTGGTGCCGGTGACCGGAACCTGCGAGCCGCGCCAGGATGCCCTGGAAATCACCTGGCTCACCCCCGAGGAGGCATCGAGTGATGCGCTCGCCGCCGAGATGGAGGGCGGCCGCGGCACCCTGCTGCGTGCGGCACTGGCCTCGGTCGGCGCGCTGCGCTAATCGCCCTCGAAGCCGGGAGCACGCCGTTCCCGAGTGAATAAAGGTGGGCCCCATCCGAATTGATCGGATGGGGCCCACCTTTGTCTGTGGGGCCGAAACCCCGTGCGGCCGGAGCCGCTAGTGACTAGTAACCGCTGGGAGCGGAGGCGCGACGCGGACCGTTGCCGCGACCGCGCGAGTTGCCGCCGTCGGAGCTGGTCGAGTACATGGCCGAGGAGCCGCCGCGGGTGTTGCCACCGCGACCGCCGCCGGACTCGCCACGACGAGCCTGACCGGCACCGGCACCCTGGCCGCGACCGCCCTGACCGCGTCCACCCTGACCGGCACCCTGACCCGAACGCTGAGCGCCCTGGCCGCGTCCGCCTTCGGTGCGCTGTCCGCCGCGACCGCCCTCGGTGCGCTGGCCGCCCTGGCCGCGTCCACCCTCGGAACGCTGACCGCCCTGGCCACCGCCCTGCTGAGCCTTGCGCTGTCCGCCACCGGGACGGTCGGCGCGACCCTCGCGGATCGCACGCTTACGCAGCGCGTTGGCACCCTGGCTCTTGCCGCCGCCACCCTGCTGCTGGACCGGGGCCAGCGGCGCGGGCTTCACAAAGGCGGCAACCGGGCCGACGAGCTCGGTTACGGCGGCCGAGTCGGCATCCACCTGCTGGAAGTCCACGGTGATCGCGGCCTTCTTCATGATCTTCTTGAGGTCATCGGTCTGGCTGGGCAGGCAGATGGTCACCACGTCACCCTCGGTGCCCGCACGAGCGGTACGGCCCGAGCGGTGCAGGTACGCCTTGTGTTCCATGGGCGGGTCGACGTGGACAACCAGCTCGACGCCATCTACGTGCACACCACGGGCGGCGACGTCGGTGGCCACCAGGACGCGCACGCCCTCGGGACCGGTCGAGCCGAATGCGGCCAGGTTGCGGTCACGCTGGGGCTGCGAGAGGTTTCCGTGCAGGTCCACCGCGGGGATGCCCTGCGAGGTGAGCTGCTTGGCCAGCTTCTTGGCCTGGTGCTTGGTGCGGGTGAAGAGGATCCGCTTACTCTGGCCGCTGGCCAGGGTGGTGATCAGGTCCTTCTTGCCCTCGAGCGAGGAGATCGAGAAGACATGGTGGGTCATGGCGGCCACGTGCGAGGTAGCCTCGTCCACCGAGTGCAGGACCTCGTTGTGCAGGAAGCGGCGCACGAGCTTGTCCACACCGTTGTCCAGGGTGGCCGAGAACAGCAGTCGCTGACCGTTCTCGGGGGTGGCCGAGAGCAGACGGGTGACAACCGGGAGGAAGCCGAGGTCTGCCATGTGGTCGGCCTCGTCAATGACGGTGATCTCCACGGCGTCCAGGCGCACGTGGCCCTGCTTCATGAGGTCTTCCAGGCGGCCGGGGCAGGCCACGACAATGTCGACACCGGCGTTCAGCGCGTTGACCTGACGGGTCTGGTTGATGCCACCGAAGATGGTGGTGGTCTTCAGGCCGTAGGCCTCGGCCAGCGGGTTGATGACCGCGGCGATCTGGGTGGCCAGCTCGCGGGTCGGCGCCAGGACCAGACCCAGCGGGCGGCCGGGACGACGGTTGCCGCCGGCCAGCTCGGTGGCCAGGCGTGCAACCAGGGGGATCGAGAAGGCAAGGGTCTTACCCGAGCCGGTCTTTCCGCGGCCGAGGACGTCGCGTCCGCCGAGGGTGTCGGCCAGGGTGTCTACCTGGATGGGGAAGGCGTTCTCCTTGCCATCGGCCGCGAGGACCTTAACGAGCGGAGCGGGAACGCCGAGTGAGGCGAAAGTGGTTTCTGACATGCTGGTGCCTTTCGGGCATCACGTCCCCGCGGGCAGCGGCACGGCCGAGCTTCGGGGCAGGGGTGGCGAAGGCGCAGGTGTGCGCATCCGTTCGCCGTATGAAGTGTCATCGAATCGGCGTGGCCGACGAGAGAGGGAGCGTTCTACGACGCACGTGAGCGTGGGGCGGTGCCCCGAACGAGATCACGAGTGCCTCCAGTCTAGCGCGACCGCTCGCTCACGCCCAATACTCACGGGGAAAGCACATCGGGAGGGCCGGATCGAAAAATCGTCCCTCGTCCCGCCCTTGGGGTCGGATCGTTGACTTCGTGCGGAAGACTCCTCCGAGAGTTTGTCTTCCATGTCGCCCAAATGGCACTTATTTGTCAAATTAACTTGAGCAAATGAAAACGAAAGCGTAGAGTCGTTGACATGAACACGGTAACAGTCGCCAAGACGATCGCCGGTTCAGATGGGGTGCATGCCTCATTTCACACGACGGTTCCTGTCACGGGGCCGCGACTTCCTCATTGCCTGCGCTGGCGGGTGGGTCGCGGTGCTACACGGATGCCACGGGGCGTAGAGGCGTCCTTGGTAGCTAGGAAACACGGACCAACGATTTTCGCGCATGGGAGGAGCACAGATGACGACCACACACCACTTAGCCGGCAGGAAGCCGGGATTCCCCTCGAAAGATGCGTCAAACGGTGCCGGCCTTCCCGCGCGACGATCGGTGTGGCGAAGGTGGGTGAGCGCCGAGTGAACACCGGTGAACTCACCGCCTGGGCGGGTGAGGCCACCATCGCGCAGGCCGTGCTGGTAGCGGGGGCGATCATCGCGGTCGCGACCCTCTGCTGGCGCGTCTGGCCCTGGCTTAAGGGGTTTGTGGCGCTGGTGAGTGCGCTGGGGGATCTGCCCCGGTTTCTCACCGACACTCGCCGCCATGCTCGGGAAACCACCGCGGTTCTGACCGCGGTGAAAGACCAGGTGCTGCCCAACCATGGGGGCAGCATGCGTGACGCGGTGGATCGCGGTGAGCGGGCCTCGGCCGAGCTCGCCGTCAGGCTCGGCGCAGTCGAGCAAAAGCTCGCCGACCTGGAGGACACGCTGACCCGGGACAACACCCGGATTGCGGTTCTCGAAGCGGTGCAACCGCGCGATGCGCGTGGTCGGTTCATGAAGGAGGAGGGATGAGTATTTTCACCCGAAAATTCTGGTCCTATGCCGGAGAACGGGCCATCAAAACCATGGCGCAGGCCGCCGTTGCCCTGATCGGCACCGGCAGCCTGGGGCTGCTGGAGGTGCAGTGGTGGGGGGTGCTCTCGGCCTCACTGTTGGCCGGGATCATCTCGATCCTGACATCGATTAGCACCCCGCAGGTTGAGGATGCACACCTCGATCAGTTCCGAGACTTCCCGCCCGGAACCTAATGCCTTGGAGCGCATCTCGCGTTCCGAGATTCACAAGAAACACATAACGAAAGGAGGAGTGATGGCAAGACTTCCGTTTGCGCGGAGTCAGGTGACCCAGGTTTTTGGGCCGCGTGATTTTCCGCAGGACCCCTTCCACAAGGGGATCGATTTTGGTTCCGGTGTCAGCGTCGGGCTGGCAGTTCCGGTCGCGGCGGCTGGAACCGTCATCGGCTCGGGCCAGAGCGCTGCGATCAACTTTTGGAAAGAGGTTGACCACGGTGGTGGCTGGACCACGCGCTATCACATGCTGGGGTCGTCCGCCGGTCCCGCCGTGGGAGCTCGGGTTACCGAGGGCCAGACCATCGGTTTTATCGGCCCCAAGTCTGGTGTGAGCACCGGGGTGCACCTGCACTTCGAGGTTCACAACAAGAACCAGTCCCGGCCGAACTACGGCACCGCCGTAGATCCGCTGACAAACATCAACAACATCCCCGGACCGACCGGTCCGACCACACCCCGAATTGGAGAAGACATGCCCAAGATCCTCAAGGTGCCCAACGGCACCATTGCCCTGATTTCCGAGCTCGGTCAGACCGTGTACACCAGCATGAGCGGTGGGCAGGGTTTTAGCATCGGTGCCAACACCAAGGCCTACGGCGAGGTGACCCTCTCGACCGAGGATGAGCTGTCCACCGTGCTGCGCGAGTCGCGTAACCGCTACTCGCAGCTGGTCGCCGACGTGGCTGCCGCGGTCAAGGCTGCACGCTAGGTGACATCGCCTCGGTGTTGGTGACGATCAGCCCCTCGGCGTCAGGCGGTCGGGGTTCCCTTCGGGGGGCTCCGGCCGCCGTTTGCGTCGTTGCAGGGGGCGCTGCCGGACACACGAGCCCCATATTTGTCCTCGGGGGCGCACGCTGGAGGCATGCAGAAAACTAGCGGTATGGCCTCTCGGAACCCACTGTGGGCGCGTGTATTTCGCACGGCCCCTCTTCTTCTGGTGGCCGGTATTGCACTCACCGGATGCGCATCCGGGTCCGCAGTGCCTGGGGCGGCGCCCAGCGCATCCGCCGTGCTCACCCCGGCTGGCGAGGGTGGTGACCATCCGGATCAGGCGCACCGCGGCGATCGGGACCGGGACCAGGGTTCCCCGATTCGCCACGTCGAGATCCGAGTGAGCGGCGACGCCCCTCGCGCGCTCATCCGTGACTTTACGGTGCCCGAGAGCCAGAATCGGCGACACCTGGATGACGATGTGAGTGATCGTGAGAACGCCGCCGCCGCTACCGAGCAGACCCTTCCCTGGAGCACCGAATTCGACCTGACCCTGGACGCGAACGGTGACTATCAAAAGGTCATCGTCTGGGCTCAGAACATCCCGGGAAACGTCGGTGAGGTGCGGTGCGAGATCTACGTGGATGGGGAGCGTAAATCCCACCATGACGAGGACGATAACGACCCGGTGAGCTGCGATAAGAAGCTCGACCTGGACTAGCCCGATCGCGAGCGCCCCTGCATCGAGGCCTGACCGATCGGTTTAGCCTGCCTCATTCGCGCGCTGTGCCCACCCGGGTGCGAGCGCGCGAATTTTTTGTCCCCGCCACTGCCACAGTGCCCACAGCACGGGCCAGTACAGCGGTGCCATCGGCCCGTGGAACTCGACCCGGTCGCGCCAGAGCGAGCGGCCGGGATCCCCTGGCAGTGGAGAGACGGCCATCCGGTGCCGCCAGCCGGTGAGCAGTGCCAGCGGCCCCGAGGTGGCGCCACCGGTATCAACAAAGAGGTTGGTGCGGCCATCCTCGGCCTGTTCGAAGCTCACCCGAATGATCTGTCGGCCCAGTGGGATGATCCCAAACAGGCGTGCCCGGCACTCCACCGATCCCGGCTCCCACATCGTGGCAACGGCTTCGAGGTTTTCCAACTCGACCGATGCGCTGCCGTTCTCCGGGATGAAGTCCCCAAGCGGGCGGACGTCCACCAGGGGGGAGTAGAGCTCACGCACCACGGCGACCGAGCGGAGCGCGCGCCAGGCCGCATCGGATGGAGTGTCCATCGGGAACTTCAGCTGAACGTACATCCCACCAGTCTGGGTGATCGTGATCGCGAGCGCCAGCGTGTATCCCTGCGCACAAATCATTTCTTGTGAGGGCGGTGACGGGGTGGAGTGTTCGCTGGGGGATCGCGCTCCGGGATCGTTGTCATGAATCCCGCGTCATCCCGTTAATTGCCCCATGGATGTCAAAGATTTAGTAATATCGTAGACATTCACGTCATTTGATATGTAATCAGGAATGAGGAGGGGCGGTGGCAAGACTTCCGTTTGCCCGGAACCAGATCACCCAGGTTTTTGGGCCACGCAACTTTGCACGGGATCCGTTGCACCGAGGGGTCGATTTCGGCTCCGGAGTGTGGGCCGGACTCGCGGTTCCGGTTGCCGCCGCGGGCACTGTGAGCCGTGCGGGTCAGACTGCCGCGATCAACTTCTGGAAGGAGGTGGACCACGGGGGCGGGTGGAGCACGCGCTATCACATGCTTGGATCGGCGGCCGGTCCGGGGGTGGGGAGCCGGGTGTCCGAGGGGCAGACGATCGGATATATCGGCCCAAGATTTGGGGTCAGCACCGGGGTCCACCTGCACTTTGAGGTGCACAATCGGGGCGCTTCTCGTCCCGGATATGGGACCGCGGTGGACCCGCTCACCCACATCGATTTGATCAGTAGCGCAGGGGTTCAGCCCCCGCAAGAGGAGGACATACACATGATTCTTATTCAATCTCCGGGACGTGGGGCAGCCCTTATCGGTCCCGGATTCTTTCGACCGTTGCGGAATGCGGAGGAAATCGAACAGGCGGCCCCGCTCGCGCAGCGTCGGCTGAACGGAAACGATCGTCAGTTTGATGTCTGGCGAGCCCTCGTTGTTGGCGGATAGCGCAGACCGGATGAATCCGCTGTGCCGCCACGAGCGTTTTCACGGAATGCGGTAAAAAGAATCTATGGCGATCCGTTACTGGCTCGGAGTAGTTTCCGGGCAGCAGGCCGCGTGGTGTAAGCGCCACGGGGTGTTTGCGGTGTCGCCGGGATTACGTCGAGAGCTTGCCGAACTGGGTGAGGCCGACGGGCTTGTGCTCTATAGCCCGCGTACCCGCCCGACCGATGAGGACCCCCTGCGCTCCTTCACCGCAATCGGGAGGCTGACCGCAAGCGACGTGCGTCGCGTGGAGATGCCTACCCCGCCGGGTGAGCGCCTGCGTCCCTGGCAGCGGGCTGTGCTCTGGGAGCCCGATGCCGATGTGATCCCCCTGCGCCTGCTGCGCGATGTCCTCGACCTGTCTGCCGGATGGGACTGGGCAAAGCCCCTGCGACGCGGACTCATCGAGATCTCGGCGCGTGACTTCCGCATCCTGCGTGAGGAGATGGGCCCGCCGCTGCCCGAGGATCGTCCACACGGCATCGCCGCCGCCGGGCCCGGAGGGGACCCGAACATTGCGCCCGGTGCCGGGTTGCTGCGCTGGCGCGAGGAGCAGTCCGAGCAGACCCCGGGGGCGGCACTGCCGCTGTGGGTCGCGGAATCCGAATAGGTTGTATGACGGGAATTATGTCACCCGACACGATCGAGGCCTCCGTGCGGATTACACTGGCACCGTGACCGATTCCAGCCTCCCCGAAACCTTCGCCCCCGCCCAGGCTCGCTACCAGGTGCGCTTCGACTTCGGATCGGCCGGGCTGCGTCGCCTCGCCGACGCCGACATCATCGTCTGGGTGGATGCCCTACCCGAGGCTGGCTCGCTGCCGAGCCTGGAAGAGGTCGCTCCGACCAGCGCGATCATCCTCGGTGCCCTCACCACCCGTTCGGCCGTGGCCGACTGGATCCTGCGCCGCCAGGTAGATCTGGGAAAGCGGGTCAGCATTGCGCTGGTTGCCGCCGGATTCGAGGATGGGTTTGCGAGCCACGATCTGCTGGCCGCCGGTGCCATCATCGAGGCGCTCGCCGACCGCGGCATCGACTTCACCTCCCCCGAGGCCGCCGTGGCCGGTGCCGCCTATGCGGGACTGCGTCAGGCCAGCGGACACCTGTTTACCGCCTCGGTGGTTGGCCAGAACGTGCGCCGCAAGCTGAGCCTGGAGCCGGTCAAGGCCGCGGCCCAGATCGATAGCCAGACCGAGGTTGTGGTGCTGCGCGAGTCGCCGGTACCGGTAGAGGCACACGCCGAGTAACGCCGCCCAGGGGTGCCGGTGCGGGCTTGTCCGTTCCGGGCACATGCCTCGACTTGGCCTGTTCGTCTGTGGGCCCCATCCTCGGGTTTCCGGAGAGGGTCGTCGAGTGCGGAGTCTCCCGCGCTACAGCGTGGGCAGACGGTTGCCGGCCAGCGCCAACTGGGTGCGCTCGGCCAGGCGGGCACGGTGGCGGCGGACCTTGTCGCGGTTGCCGCAGCGCTGCATCGAGCACCAGCGGCGGGTTCCGGCGCGGGAGGAATCGAAGTAGATCAGATCGCAGTCGTCCGCCGCGCAGTGACGCAGGCGTCCGGCCAGGCGACCCGAGAACAGGGCCACCGCATCGCGGGCGATGCTCGCGAGCACCTGCGCTGCGCGCGGTTCGGTGCGTCCGGCCTGACGGGCACCGCCGGCCAGGCGTGCCGGGACATCCGGGGTGGCCGCATACAGGTTCAGCATGTCGATGTCGGTGCCCGCGGGCGGGTACTCATCTGCCAGGGCCCGGGCGATCCGCGCGATGGTGGATCGCAGGGCCTGGGCATCCTGGAGGTCACGGTCGGTTGCGGGGGAGCAGGGGATGCGGGTGCTCAGCCAGGTGCCCAGTGCGAGCGGGTCGCCCAGCAGCTCCACGGCCTCGTCCAGGTGTCCATCGGCCGCACCCCAGGCACCGGTGTAGCAGAAGTCAAGCGCGGTGCTGCCGCTGTCAAACAGCCAGGTCACGCCCTCTCGGGAGCGGAACTCTTGGCCCGTCGCAACGGTTTCACCATTCTGATCAATCACGAACCCAAGGGTATTGAATCCGGGGCCCGAACGTGAAATCACGTGCGTGATGCGCGCGCTAGCTGGCGCGCGCCAGGATCTTCTGCAGCGTCCCGATATTGCGGGTGGTGATGTTCAGGCCGCGGGTGCCCGCGCGGGCGGTGGCCTTGGCAAACGGGGTGGTGGTGCTGGAACCGCGCGGGACAGACCACCAGAGCACGTGGCGATCGGGGTCGCCCACGACCCGGTCCTCACCCTCCGCGTCCCAGGCGACGAGCCCGGCCCAGGTTTCGGTCTGGTCCGGGGTGGGATCGGCAAACACCACGTAGCGGTGACGCTCGGGATCCTCGGCAAACGGTGTCCGGGTCAGCAGCGAGGCCAGCTCGGACACCTCAACCAGGATGACCCGGGCCGAGTATCCGAAGCGTTCGGAGAGGGCACGCTCGATGGTTGCGGGCTCGATCGCCCCGGAAAAGCACACGTTGCCCGTGGCCAGAACCGTGCTCACCGATCTCAGCCCCAGGTCGGTGAAGACCGCGGCCAGCTCGGCCGAGGTGATGCGCACCCCGCCGACGTTGATCCCGCGCAGCAGCGCAACCCGCGTGGCGCTCATCGGTTCGACTCCGCCCGGATGCACGGGTGCGTGTTCAAAGGCTCTGCGCTCATCGACTCACCATCGCCGCGGCACGGGTGGCCGCGGTGATCTCCCGGCGAATCCAGCGCAGCTCATACTGCGGATCAAAGCTCGCCGAGCATTCGGCGCAGGAGCTGCGACGCACGGGCTTGCGGTACCGAAAGATTGTGTGACCCTGCGGGCAGGTTCCCACCCAGGGGGCCAGCTCATCGGCGGTCTCGCCGTGGTGTAGTCGGGAACCCTCATAGCCCAGCCCCTCGGCCACGCGTCGCCACTTGGGACCGTGTGCGGCCTGGGATCCGGCGAGGGCGTGGGCAACCTCGTGCAGCAGGATCTGATGGATCTCGTCGTCCTCATAGCGGGCGGCGAGATAGCGGGACACCGAGATTTCCTTGGCGGTGTAATTACACAGCCCGGCTCGCCGCTTAGCGTTGTCGAAGCGGAAACTCCATCCCTGGTTGGGGAGGTGCAGCGTGATGAGTGCCTGCGCCCAGATTCGGACGCGCTCAAGATCGGCCATGAGACTACGGTAACCCCTCCCGGTGACTTTGGTGCCCGGAATGCTGAAACTGGGTCCCGAAGTGGGGTTAGCTTCCCTGCCGGTTGAAGGTGAACACACCCCGGTCGGGCAGCGGGGACCCCACCGCGTCGGCGTCGGTCGCGGGTCGTGCGCCGCCGATGAAGGCGCGCAGTTCGGTTCCCTGCACGGCCTTAGCGGGGTGCGGCCCGCCGGCGAGCAGGCGCGGGATGAAGTCCATCGGCAGCGGCGCGAACGACCCGATCAACACCACGTTGCCGAATCGGCGCCCCTTGAGGATCTGGGTTTCGGCCAGCGCCGCCACGTTCTCGGTGACCGCGCCGAGGGTCGCCGCCTGGCTGCGCGCAAATGCGAGACCCGGGCCGTCGGCCACGTTGACCGCGATGATCCCGGTGGGGGAGAGGAACTTTGCGACCTCGCGGTAGAACTCGACGCTGGTCACGTGGGCGGGGGTCTGGCCGCCGGAGAAGATGTCGACCACGATCAGGTCGCAGGCCCCGTGCATCCCTGCGGGCAGCTTGCCCAGGGTTTCGCGGGCGTCGCCGTAGCGGACCCGGATGGCCGCACGCTTGGGCCACGGCAGGTGCTCGCGCACCAGGTCGATCAGCTCGCGCTCGAGCTCCAACACCTGCTGCCGACTGCCGGGACGGGTGGCCTCCACGTAGCGGGGCAGAGTCAGCGCACCGGCGCCCAGGTGCAGGGCGGTGATCGGCTTTCCGGGGGTATCCAGCAGGTCGATCACGTGACCGATGCGCTGCACGTACTCGAAAAACAGGTTGTCGGGCCGGTCAAGGTCGACGTGGGATTGCGGGGTCCCATCCACCACCAACTGGAACGTGCCGGGCACAAACTGGTCGGGCTCGATCACCGCGTGATAGCCGCTAAAGCCGAGTTGGACGCCGGGGTTTTCCTGCTGTTGAGCCACAGATAGAGCGTAGCTTACGGCCGCGGGAGTGGATCACTCGCGCGCTTATACCGGACCGCTTCAAACTTTTCAACTCGCGTACTGGACTTTGCGTGAATTGTCGCATATGCTTGACCTTTGCGCTCCCAGACGTTTCACCACGCCTTCATATTGCGGTCGGCCTCGGTGCTTCACTACCCAGATAACGGGGTTATGAAGTGTCCGCACTGTTCGTCCGGCGAGTACTCCACCTTACTCACGGTAACTAGGCCCGACGGGGCCCACGGAGGTAATTTCCTTGGCTGCTGCGCGCAACGCATCCACCACTTCACCCAAGAACGGCCGCGGGCACTCCCGCCTGTCGTTCGCAAAGATCACTGACACCCTAACGGTCCCCGACCTGCTGGCTCTCCAGACCGAGAGCTTCGACTGGCTGGTTGGCTCGGAGGCGTGGAAGACCCGCGTCGCCGAGGCTGAGGCCGAGGGACGCAACGACCTGCCGACGAACTCGGGCCTCGATGAGATCTTCGAGGAGATCTCCCCCATCGAGGACCTGGGCGAGACCATGCAGCTCAGCTTCACCGCTCCGTTCCTGGAGCCGGAGAAGTACTCCATCGAGGAGTGCAAGGAGCGTGGCAAGACCTACGCTGCTCCGCTGTACGTCGAGGCTGAGTTCATGAACCACCTCACCGGCGAAATCAAGACCCAGACGGTCTTCATGGGCGACTTCCCGCTGATGACCGAGCGCGGTACCTTCATCATCAACGGTACCGAGCGTGTGGTTGTGTCCCAGCTGGTTCGTAGCCCCGGTGTCTACTTCGAGCGCACCCCCGAGAAGAACTCCGACAAGGACCTCTACTCGGCACGCGTCATCCCGAGCCGTGGTGCATGGCTCGAGTTCGAGATTGACAAGCGCGACCAGGTTGGTGTGCGTATCGACCGTAAGCGTAAGCAGTCGGTCACCGTCTTCCTCAAGGCCCTGGGTCTGACCAGCGAAGACATCGCCAGCGAGTTCGCCGGCTACGAGTCGATCGCCCTGACCCTGGAGAAGGACTCGATCGTCTCCAAGGACGACGCCCTGCGCGACATCTACCGCAAGCTGCGTCCGGGCGAGCAGGTGGCCGCCGAGGCTGCCCGCGCCCTGCTGGACAACTTCTACTTCAACTCCAAGCGTTACGACCTCGCCAAGGTTGGTCGCTACAAGATCAACAAGAAGCTTGGTCTTGAGGCACCGCTGACCGACTCGGTCCTGACCGTCGAAGACATCGTCTCGACCATCAAGTACCTGGTGCGTCTGCACGCCGGCGAGACCCACTTCACCGGTGTCCGTAAGGGCGCTCCGGCGGAGATCCGCATCGACACCGACGACATCGACAACTTCGGTAACCGTCGTATCCGTGCCGTGGGTGAGCTCATCCAGAACCAGGTCCGTACCGGCCTCAGCCGTATGGAGCGCGTGGTTCGCGAGCGCATGACCACTCAGGACATCGAGGCGATCACCCCGCAGACCCTGATCAACGTGCGCCCCGTCGTCGCCGCGATCAAGGAGTTCTTCGGAACCTCGCAGCTGTCGCAGTTCATGGACCAGAACAACCCGCTCGCGGGTCTGACCCACAAGCGTCGTCTGTCGGCCCTGGGCCCCGGTGGTCTGAGCCGTGAGCGCGCCGGTGTCGAGGTGCGAGACGTTCACCCGTCCCACTACGGCCGCATGTGCCCGATTGAGACCCCTGAAGGCCCCAACATTGGTCTGATCGGTTCGCTGGCATCGTTCGCACGCATCAACGCCTTCGGTTTCATCGAGACCCCCTACCGTCGCGTTGTCGACGGTGTGGTGACCGAGAACATCGATTACCTGACCGCCATGGAAGAGGACGACTTCATCGTCGCCCAGGCAAACGCACCGCTGAACGAGGACGGTTCGTTCTCCGAGGACCGCGTGCTGGCTCGTAAGAAGGGTGGAGAGGTTGACCTCTTCGCACCCGACGAGATCGGCTACATGGACGTCTCCCCGCGCCAGATGGTGTCGGTAGCAACCTCGCTGATTCCGTTCCTCGAGCACGACGATGCAAACCGCGCGCTCATGGGTGCCAACATGCAGCGTCAGGCTGTGCCGCTGCTGCAGAGCACCTCGCCCATCGTGGGAACCGGTATGGAGGGCTTCGCGGCCATCGACGCCGGTGACGTTGTGACCGCAAACCGCTCGGGTGTTGTGGCTGAGGTTTCGGCAGACGCCGTGACCGTTCAGCTCGACGAGGGCGGCTCGGAGACCTACTACCTGCGCAAGTTCGACCGCTCGAACCAGGGCACCAGCTACAACAACCGCGTGGTTGTGACCGAGGGTGACCGGATCGAGGCCGGCGAGGTTATCGCCGACGGTCCCGCCACCGAAAACGGTGAGCTGGCACTGGGTAAGAACCTCCTCGTGGCGTTCATGACCTGGGAAGGTTACAACTTCGAGGACGCGATGATCCTCTCCCAGAACCTGGTGAAGGACGACACCCTCTCCTCGATTCACATCGAGGAGTACGAGGTTGACGCTCGCGACACCAAGCTGGGTAAGGAAGAGATCACCCGCGACCTGCCCAACGTCTCCCCGGACCTGCTGAAGGACCTGGACGAGCGCGGCATCATCCGCATCGGTGCCGAGGTTCGCCCCGGCGACATCCTGGTCGGTAAGGTCACCCCGAAGGGTGAGACCGAGCTCTCCGCCGAGGAGCGCCTGCTCCGTGCCATCTTCAACGAGAAGAGCCGTGAGGTTCGCGACACCTCGCTGAAGGTGCCCCACGGTGAGCGCGGTACCATCATCGCCGTCAAGGAGTTCAACGCCGAGGACGGCGACGACGAGCTGGGCTCGGGCGTCAACCGCCGCGTCGTGGTCTACATCGCCCAGAAGCGTAAGATCACCGAGGGTGACAAGCTCGCCGGTCGTCACGGTAACAAGGGTGTCATTGCCAAGATTCTGCCGGTTGAGGACATGCCGTTCCTCGCCGATGGAACCCCGGTGGACATCGTGCTGAACCCGATGGGTATCCCGGGTCGAATGAACTTCGGTCAGGTGCTGGAAACGCACCTCGGCTGGATCGCGACCCAGGGCTGGAAGGTAGAGGGCAAGCCCAGCTGGGCCAAGAACCTGCCCGAGCAGGCTCGTGAAGCCGCCCCGGGCACCAAGGTTGCGACCCCGGTGTTCGACGGTGCGTCCGAGGAGGAGATCGCGGGTCTGCTGGACTCCACGATCCTCACCCGTGACGGCGACCGCCTGATCGACCACTCCGGTAAGGCACAGCTGTTCGATGGCCGCTCCGGCGAGCCGTACCCGATGCCCATTTCGGTCGGTTACATGTACATCCTGAAGCTGCACCACCTGGTGGATGACAAGATCCACGCGCGTTCGACCGGTCCGTACTCCATGATCACGCAGCAGCCGCTGGGTGGTAAGGCACAGTTCGGTGGACAGCGTTTCGGTGAGATGGAGGTGTGGGCCCTCGAGGCCTATGGCGCCGCCTACGCACTGCAGGAGCTGCTCACGATCAAGTCCGACGACATCCTTGGCCGCGTCAAGGTGTACGAGGCGATCGTGAAGGGTGAGAACATCCAGGAGCCGGGTATCCCCGAGTCCTTCAAGGTTCTGATCAAGGAAATGCAGTCGCTCTGCCTGAACGTGGAGGTTCTCTCCGCCGATGGCCAGGTTGTGAGCCTGCGCGACACCGATGACGACGCCTTCCGCGCCGCCGAAGAACTCGGTATCAACATTTCTTCCCGGTTTGAGTCCTCGTCCGTGGACGAGATCTAACCAGGCCCACGCAGAGATTTTCCAGAGAATTTCCTGAGGAGAGAAATTGCTCGACGTAACAACTTTTGACGAGCTTCGCATTGGCCTGGCTACCGCTGACGACATTCGTCGTTGGTCGCACGGTGAGGTCAAGAAGCCGGAAACCATCAACTACCGCACCCTGAAGCCCGAGAAGGACGGTCTGTTCGGTGAGCAGATCTTCGGCCCGAGCCGCGACTGGGAGTGCTCCTGTGGCAAGTACAAGCGTGTCCGCTTCAAGGGCATCGTTTGTGAGCGCTGTGGAGTAGAGGTCACCAAGTCCAGCGTTCGTCGTGAGCGCATGGGCCACATTGAGCTCGCCGCCCCCGTCACCCACATCTGGTACTTCAAGGGTGTGCCCAGCCGTCTGGGTTACCTGCTGGACATGGCACCGAAGGACCTCGAAAAGGTCATCTACTTCGCCGCCTACATGGTCATCTCGGTGGACGAAGAGGGCCGTCACCAGGACATGCCGGGTCTGGAGAACGAGCTGCGTCTCGAGCTCAAGACCCTGGGTGACCAGCGTGACGCTCGCATCGCCGACCGCCTGAAGAAGCTCGAGGACGACCTCGCAGCCCTTGAGGCCGAGGGTGCCAAGTCCGACCAGAAGCGTCGTGCGAAGGATGCGGCTGAGAAGGAAATGACTCAGACCCGCAAGTCCTTCGACGAGCAGATCGCTCAGCTCGAGCGCGTGTGGGAAGACTTCCGCAACCTGAAGGTTGGCGAGCTGAAGCCCGAGGACACCGTGTTCCACGAGCTGCAGGACCGCTACGGCATGTACTTCGAGGCATTCATGGGTGCCGAGGCAATCAAGAAGCGCCTCGAGACCTTCGACCTGCCCGCCGAGGCCGAGCTGCTGCACCTCCAGATCGCCGAGGGCAAGGGTCAGAAGAAGATCCGCGCCATCAAGCGTCTGAAGGTTGTCAACTCCTTCATTCAGACCGGCAACTCGCCGGCCGCCATGGTGCTCGACGTTGTTCCGGTGATCCCGCCGGAGCTGCGTCCGATGGTTCAGCTGGACGGTGGCCGCTTCGCGACCTCCGACCTCAACGACCTGTACCGTCGTGTGATCAACCGCAACAACCGTCTGGGCCGTCTGCTGGATCTCGGTGCCCCCGAGATCATCGTGAACAACGAAAAGCGCATGCTCCAGGAAGCCGTCGACGCCCTTTTCGACAACGGTCGTCGTGGACGTCCGGTCACCGGTACCGGTAACCGTGCCCTCAAGTCCCTGAGCGACATGCTCAAGGGTAAGCAGGGTCGATTCCGTCAGAACCTGCTGGGTAAGCGCGTGGACTACTCGGGCCGTTCGGTCATCGTGGTGGGCCCGCAGCTGAAGCTGCACCAGTGTGGTCTGCCCAAGCAGATGGCTCTGGAGCTCTTCAAGCCGTTCGTGATTAAGCGCCTGATCGACCTGAGCCACGCTCAGAACATCAAGGCCGCCAAGCGCATGGTTGAGCGCGCCCGTCCCGAGGTCTGGGACGTGCTCGAGGAGATCATCCGTGAGCGTCCGGTGCTGCTGAACCGTGCACCTACCCTGCACCGCCTGGGTATCCAGGCCTTCGAGCCTCAGCTCGTTGAGGGTAAGGCTATTCAGCTGCACCCGCTGGTTTGTGCCGCGTTCAACGCCGACTTCGATGGTGACCAGATGGCTGTTCACCTGCCGCTGTCGGTTGAGGCTCAGGCCGAGGCTCGCATCCTGATGCTCGCCTCGAACAACATCCTGAAGCCGTCGGACGGTCGTCCGGTGACCCTGCCCTCGCAGGACATGATCATCGGTCTGCACCACCTGACCACCGTGACCGAGGGTGCCACCGGTGAGGGCCGCGCGTTTGCGACCGTCTCCGAGGCGATCATGGCCAAGGACCAGGGCAGCCTGGACCTGAACGCCATGGTGAAGATCCGTCTGAACGACGTGCACTTCTACCCGGCCGTCAAGCCCGAGGGCTACGAGGGTGGACCCATCGTGGTCGACACCACCCTGGGTCAGGCACTGTTCAACGAGCTGCTGCCCGCGGACTACCCGTACGTTCAGGACGTCGCAGACAAGGGCCGCCTGTCGGCCCTGGTCAACGACCTCGCCGAGCGCTACCCGAAGAACGTGGTTGCCGCGACCCTGGACAACATCAAGGACGCCGGTTTCCACTGGGCTACCCGCTCGGGTGTCACCGTGGCACTGTCCGACGTTCTCACCCCGCCGAACAAGCGCGAGATCGTGGCCGGCTACGAGAAGAAGGCCGCCAAGGTTCAGAGCCAGTTCGACAAGGGTCTGACCACCGACGCCGAGCGTCGTGCCGAGCTGATCGCCATTTGGACCGAGGCTACCGACAAGGTCGCCGAGGCCATGCGTGCGAACTTCCCCAAGGACAACACCATCAACCGCATGGTGTCCTCGGGTGCACGTGGTAACTGGCTGCAGATCCGTAACATCGCGGGTATGCGAGGCCTGGTGAACAACCCGAAGGGTGAGATCATCCCTCGCCCGATCATCTCGTCCTACCGTGAGGGCCTGTCGGTTGCGGAGTACTTCATCGCAACCCACGGTGCTCGTAAGGGTCTGGCCGACACCGCTCTGCGTACCGCCGACTCGGGTTACCTGACCCGTCGTCTGGTGGACGTCTCGCAGGACGTCATCATCCGCGAGGACGACTGTGGCACCACCAAGGGCCTCTCGCTCCCGATCGCCGCCGTGGACTCCACCGGTGTTCTGGTTCGTGACCCCAACGTGGAAAACTCGGTGTTCGCTCGTTCGCTGGCAACCGCCGCGGTAGCCGACAACGGCACCCTGGTGGCCGACGCCGGTGCCGACGTGGGTGACGTGCTGATCGACGAGCTGGTTGCCGCCGGTGTTCACACCATCAAGGTGCGTTCGGTGCTGACCTGTGAGTCCGCCGTCGGTGTGTGTGCTGCCTGCTACGGCCGCTCGCTCGCTACCGGAAAGCTCGTGGACATCGGTGAGGCCGTGGGTATCATCGCGGCCCAGTCGATTGGTGAGCCCGGTACTCAGCTGACCATGCGTACCTTCCACACCGGTGGTTCGGCTTCGGCCGATGACATCACCCAGGGTCTGCCCCGCGTCCAGGAGCTCTTCGAGGCTCGTACCCCCAAGGGTGCAACCCCGATCGCCGAGGCCGCAGGTCGCATCACCATCGACGAGACCGACAAGGCTCGTAAGGTGATCCTGACCCCGGATAACGGCGATGAGCCGGTTGTCTACCCCGTGCTGAAGCGTGCGACCCTCCTCGTTGAGGACGGCCAGCACGTTGAGCTGGGTGCTCCGCTGCACGTTGGTGCCGTGGACCCCAAGGAGGTGCTGCGTGTGCAGGGCGTGCGCGAGGTGCAGAAGCACCTCGTGGGCGGCGTGCAGGGCGTGTACCGCTCGCAGGGTGTGCCGATTCACGACAAGCACATCGAGGTTATCGTTCGTCAGATGCTGCGCAAGGTGACCGTGGTTGACCACGCCGACACCGAGCTGCTGCCGGGTGAGCTGGTTGACCGTTCGCGGTACAACGAGCTGAACCGTGCCGCACTGGCAGAGGGCAAGCGCACCGCCTCGGCGCGTCAGGAAGTCATGGGTATCACCAAGGCTTCGCTGGCCACCGAGTCGTGGCTGTCGGCCGCGTCCTTCCAGGAGACCACCCGGGTTCTGACCCAGGCGGCCATGGAGGGCAAGTCCGACCCGCTGGTGGGCCTCAAGGAGAACGTCATCATCGGTAAGCTGATCCCGGCCGGTACCGGTCTGGCTCGCTACCGTAACGTGGCTGTCGACGCCACCGACGAGGCGAAGGCCGAGCGCTACCCGAACCGGATCTTCGCATCCGACGGTGTGTTCGACGAGAACGACCTCTCGTTTGTGGACTTCGACTCCTTCACCGGTGACGACTTCACCCCGGGTACCTACAACTAGTAGATAGCCAGATAAGACCCCGTCCGCCTCCTCGGAGGCGGGCGGGGTTTTGCGTTTTCACCGGGAATTATCGCGACTGGATAACGAAATAGTTTGTGGGTGTAGTTTGCACTGGCGCAGACGGCGGTGGGACATAAACTGGGAACAATTCATCACGCTGGGAACGTGGTTGATCGGGGTGTGGCCGGCACGGGGATTTCTGACCGGGGTGCATCCAGGTTGATCGAGGCTCTGCCTCTCCCGGTACGGCACGGGTCAAACGACCCATTAATTGGCGCGCCAAGACGCGAGGAAAGGAACCATCATGACCACACCCGAGGGCCCCAACGTTCCGGAAGAATTTCCGGCGGAGGCCTCATCCACCGAGTCAAAAAAATCACATACTGGTCTGTGGATCGGTATCGGCATTGCGGTTCTGGTGGTGATTGCGGTGGTGATAGCCGCGGTTTCGGGTGCGTTTGGTGGCGGGAAAACGGCGGAGTCCCCGAGTCCGAGTGCCGAGGTTTCGGCCTCCGCTTCGGCCAGCCCGTCGGTGGCGCCGTCGGAAACGCCGACCGCGTCGGAGGCCCCGACCGCCCCGACCCGAGTGTCCGTTCCCACCGACTGTCAGGCCGTGTTCACCCCGGCATTCTTGCAGAAGATTGACGGTGATCCGAACTACCCGCTGAACAACCCCGATGTGGGCCAGGACAGCAGTCGTGACGACCAGATCATCGCCCTGACCAAGACCCTGGAGCCGCGCATCTTCTGCAGCTGGGGTGCACCCAGCGATAGCGGCGCGAACACCACCGTGGCCGCGGTCACCGAATCCCAGGCCGCGACCGTGAACGCCAGAATGAAGGCCATTGGTGCGACCTGCACCGAGGTTGACGGCGGAACCCGCTGCGTCCTCAGCCGGGTTGCCCCCGAGACCATTGAGCAGTATGGAATGTACGCGGGCGTAGCGGAGAGCTCGTTCACCCGGGACGGGCTGTGGATCAGCACTCAACAGGTGAACTTCCGCGCTGAAGACTACCTTCAGGACTCCATTAACGCGATTTTCGGCTCCTAAACCGAGCTGTTACACGGAAAGTAAAAACACGAATGACTGAACACTCGTCGGAACAAGACGTAGTCCGCCCCCGCCGCACCGGCCTCTGGGTCGCCATTGCCCTGGTTGTCGTGGTGATCGCGGGCCTGATCATCGCGGCCGTCTCCGGCGCCTTCGGCGGTGGAAGTGGCGCATCCTCCAGCCCCTCGGCGTCGGCATCCGCCTCGCCTTCGGCGACGGCCTCGGAGTCACCCTCCGCAACGCCCGAGCCCTCGGCAAGCGCGCCGGTACCCGCTGCGCTGCCTGCGGACTGCACCGCGGTCTATTCGCCGGGGTTCCTGGCCGAATATGCCGAGCGCAACCCGTTGAATGATCCCACGAACCAGCTTGACGGCTCCTCGGATGATAAAACAATCGCGCTGATCAAGGCGGTTTCGGATAAGCAGCTGCGTTGCACCCTGGGTGGTGCCGGAGAGAGCGGGGCATCGACCTTCGTCTCTCAGGTCACTCCCGAGCAGCAGGCGGCAGTGCTCGCCCTGCTGGCCGAGCGCGGTGCCACCTGCGACGCCGAGCTGGACGGCACCCTGTGCCAGGTTCTGACCCTGCACTATGAGGGAATCGATCGCGCGTGGGAGACCAGCTACTTCCGCGACGGACTGTGGATTCAGGCCGAGCAGGTGCAGTTCCTGGACAAGCGCGACTTCATCACCGACATCGTGCACACCGTTTTCGGGTCCTAAACCCGGTCACGGTATCCCGCGTCCCGTCGCTCTCTCCCGAGAGTGGCGGGACGCGGGCGTTTAAGGTGTCGCGCAGGGGATGTCATGATGACGCATATAACGAGCGAATTTTGCGTGTTTCTTCTTGCGACAGGTGTGGCATCATTTTGCGCCATCCCGCGGGAGTATTGGCGGCGGCTCGACCGTGGAACATGACGTCGAGCTCTGACGTCGTCCCGGGTCTAGTCGGCCAGCCACATGCGGTTATCGCCGTCATTCCGCCGCAAAACATAGCGAATGTTTTTGATTGGATAATCCGCCGGACACACGGTGTGGAACAACGCAAATCTGATCGGGTTTTTCAAGTCGAAACGGCCGAAAATATCGAGGTGGCCGACTGATTCGGAGTCGAGATCCCGATGCCGACTACTTGCCCCATTCACGGGGATGATTAACCTATTGGTCAGAACGTAGCCTGGAGCCATGTACGCATCAACGGGGGTCATAGACGGCGAACACCCCACGACACAACGCCGGGGCTTTTCGCGCCTTCTCGCGAGTTTGCTCACACTCATCCTCCTGGTCACCGGGTTTACCGTGCTCGGGGCCACCCCCGCGCAGGCCGCGACCGGGTCCTTTGACGCCGCCAGCATCACCGTCGACAACGACGGGGTCTCGGCGGTCCCGGGAGACACCTCCCGCACCGATGGCATCGTCGCGATTCGCAACTCCGTTGTGTTTAGCTGGCGTACCGAGTTCACCAGTCTGACCGACGGCGTGATGACGCAGACCCTGCCTCCGCTCTGGAAGTGGGATGCGGCAAGCCTCGACAAATCCGGGCTGAACTCCACCGGCGTGACCGGCGGGTACCGTTCGTCCTACGTGCTCAGCGAAGACGGTCGCACGGTGACCGCCACCGTCTCCGCCACCGAGGACGCGGGGGGAACCGTATCCGTTTCGTTCCCGAACCTGATCGCGGTGGTCCCCGAGACCGCCGACGTTCCCGGTAGCAACACCTATGTTCCCACCCTCACCGTGACCGATGGGGCCGGCGAGCGGACGGCGGATATCGCCGGTCCGGTCACCGAACTCACGGTTGTCTCGCAGCAGCGTGCAGACCTACTGACCGTGCAGTGGCAGCTCGGCCCGAACGGGCAGGAGACCACCTTTGACTTCGGTGATGGACTCGAGCCGGCGATTCGCCGTTACTCCGAGGTTCGGCTGACGCAGCCGAACGCGGCCGGGGATCGTCCGTATCTGTGGGCCGACAACGTGCGCGTGCGGGTAGATGTGAACCTTATGCACCATGGTGAGCCCTATACCGGGCCGCTGGGTCTGAAGCAGTCAAATGCCACAAATGCCGCTCAGGGTAAGGCGACGCTGGAGAACGCTTCGTCGGATAATCGCAGCTTTGAGCTCAACTACTATTCCGATGGGCGCGATATCGGGTATTACCTCACCGTCGTGGACTACTTTGTGCCGCTTCGGCTGGCCGATGACCTGGAGATCGCCGGTGGTGAGCAGATCCATCTGAAGGGCACCGTGTCCTATGTGACGCCTCCGACCACCGTCGAGGGCAACACCCTGATCAACGTCAAGCCCAACGGTGAGCCTCTTGCCGTGGACTTCGCCTACGTGCGTGGCATCGAAACTCAGCCTGCGTCGGTCCTGGGCCGGGTCGCGTATCGGAACAACATCGGCTCCACCATTGCCGACTGGAACACCAGCGTGCTCCCCGGTTTCGCCGGCGGAGACCTAGGCGTCACGTTCCGACCCAAGGCCACCCACCCGCGGAACACCACCGAGCCGTGGACGGCTGTTCCCACCACGAACACGAACCTCTACGCCTATACCAAGACGGGCGAGTACGAGCTGGATCTCGATAATAGCTCGATCCAGCTGGGGCAGGGGCGCGGCGGAAAGTGGTTCACCGAGGGAACCGACTATCGGATCTACTACACCACGGATGCCGTGGACACGTCGGTGGTGCCCGGGCAAAACCCCGAGACAATGAACTGGATCGAGCGCTCGGAATACACCGGAGATCTGAAAGATGTCACCGGAGTTCGTGCTGAGTATCTCGCTAACGGAGGGACCTGGGATCCTGCGCCTGAAAAGAACGTGGTTGATCTCAACATGGTGCTCCGTATCCCGGTGAAGGTCACTCGACCTCTGCCCGTACGTACCGACCTCACCGACCGTGGAATGGCCTACATGCAGGGCTGGGTAACCGGAGCGAACACCGAGCCTCTCGCCCTGAGCGAGCGACACTGGCTGATTGTACGACAGGCCATCCTGGATCTGGTGACACGAGTCAACGCGCTGGATGCCGCCGGTGTCCCGGCGGATCCGGCCCGAAACAATATTCTTGCCGGTGAGACAGTCCGTTATACGGTTACGGCCTCGACCCGGGTACTGCCGGCGAATGCGACCGAGGATCAGAAGATTCTGAAAAACGTCGAGTTTGAGATGTGTTTCCCGGCCAACGCCGTGGACTATTCGCTGACCCCGCTTGACCAGGAACTCTGGAACGTGGAGTACTCCGCCGAGCCGTGTGGAGCCGCCCCGAAGTATTCAACGGGCAAGCTGATCCTGACCCCGAAGTTTGATGTGCGGGTGGATAAGCCGATTCCCGCCTTCCAGGTGGATGTGGTCACCGACGTCTTCCCGCCGGCGACCAACAACGGAAGCTTCGAGGGATTCGCCTCGGTTCACTCCGATGGAGTCGGAACCGTCACCAGCCAGTGGGGTTGGGGCGGAGTGACCAACGCGGCAAGTGCCGTTGCCTTTGCCGCGGCTCCCACGGTCGCGCTGTATAGCGTCAACCGAAAGGCACCCGAAGTCGCACCGGGCGTGAACCCCGAGTTCACCCTGACCTGGGGTAACTACCAGCCGGGGCCCGATGGGAAGGCCGCGTTTGTCTCGGTCCTGCCCTATAACGGCGATGCCGCGAGCACCTCGATCAGCGGACCGCTGACCCTGGCCTCGGCCTCGTTGAAGGCCCCGGCGAATACCGGATCTAAGCTCCAGCTCACGATCGATCCGGCCATTCGAGAAGGCAATAACGGAGCGGCGCCGGCCGATTCGGTGACCTGGATCGACTATGCCAGCGCAACACCGGAACAGCTGGCCGCGGCTACCGGCCTGCGTTTCACCGCGGATAAGCTCCCCGTGGGGGCCAGCGGTGTGGGGAGCATGACCTTCACCCTGAACGCTCCGGAATCCAAGAACGGTGACACCGTGCTGGCTTCCGCCTCGGGCATTGTCAACGAGGGGGTCACCGGTTCCCAGGTCATCCTGGCCGCCGGTAAGGCCGCCCGCGTCGATGTGATCGACACCTCGATTCGGGGAACCATCTGGCACGACCTCGACGGCAACGGATCATTTGGGGACGAGCCTGGTCTCGGCGGTGTGAGTGTTGCGCTGCTGCATGAGGACAAGTCGCCGGTGCTCGCCGAGGACGGAACGCCGGTTACCGTGGCGACCGACGAGGACGGAAGCTACTACTTCGGTTCGATCGCCGAGGGGAACTACCGGGTTGCGGTGGACACCTCGACCCTGAGCGCGGACCAGACCTGGACCTACACCTCGGGCACCGGGGACCCGGTCTCCGACCCGGTGACGCTCGCCAAGGGGGATGACAGCGTGGGTACCGACTTCGGTTTCCGTGCGCTGCCCGCGTCGCTGACCCTCACCAAATCCGGTGTGGCACCGGCGACCGTGGCCGCCGGCGAGAACCTCCCGTTCACGTTTGTGGTCACCAACACCGGTGAAACCGCGCTGACCGGCGTCGCGATTACCGATGCCCTCCCGGGGGTCGGTGCGATTACCGTGGCAACCTGGCCGAACCCGGCAACCCCCGGTGTTCTGCCGGCCGGGACCAGCATCACCGCAACCGCCAACTATGCGCTGACCCAGGCCGATGTGGACGCCGGTGGCGTCACCAATAATGCGCTGGTAAACGGCACGAGCCCCACGGGTAACGTGGTGCGTGCCGAGGCCAGCACCACCGTTCCGCTCTCGGGCGTGGCCGGACTGGGTCTCACCCTGACCGGGACCGTGGCGAGCGAGCCGGTGGCGGTGGGGGACACCGTAACCTTCACCTACCTGCTGGCCAACACCGGTAACACCACGCTGACCGATGTGGCTCCCGCATCCAAGCTCACCGGACAGTCGGACTTCGTGCCCGGCCTCTGGCCGAGCGCCGCGGGCACGCTGGCACCGGGGCAGACCGTCAGCTTCACCACGACGATCGTAGTCACCCAGGCCATGCTTGACGCGGGCAAGGTGGTCAACCCGGGTACCGGGGCCGCCACCGATCCCGCCGGGACTCCGGTCAACGCGGATGCCACGGTGACGGTTCCGCTGGTTGCCGCCTCCGCGCTTGACGTGCAGGCGAGTGCGGCGATCCCGTCGGGGGTTGCCGCGGCCGGGGAGAGCGTGGAGTACACGCTCACCGTTACCAACTCGGGTAGCGCCCAGCTGGAGAACGTGCGGCTGGACCCCAACGGACCGTGGGCGGGTAAGGACTTCACCGTCGTCTGGCCCGATCCCACCAAGCCCGGCGTGCTGGGTGTGGGGGAATCGGCCAAAATCGTGATCACCGATACGCTGACCCAGGCTCAGGTTGACGCGGGGCTGGTCTCCGCGGACGACCTGGTTGTCGAGGGAACCGATCCGAGTGCCACCACGGTGATCGGAACCGGAACGGCCTCGCTGGTGCTGAGCCCCGCCGTTGCGGTGAGCCTCACCGCAACCGGCGAGATCATCGGGGAACCGGTCGCGGGCAGCCGAGCCGAGTACAGCATGCTGATCACCAACACCGGTGCCACCACGCTGTCCGGCACCGAGCTGACCTCATCGCTGGCGGGACTGGGAGAGATAACCTTCGGGCCCATCCTGACCCGCGCCGCGGTGCCCGGAGCGCTGGCACCCGGTGCCAGCGTGACGGCACGGGCCGGTATCGACCTCACCCAGGCGCACGTGGATGCGGGCAAGATCGTGAACCCGCTGAGTGTCACCGGAACCGCCCCCTCGGGCGCAACCGCCACGGATACTGACGAGGTTGTGCTTGAACTCGTCGGTGCCCCGGGGATCACGCTCACCAAGACCGCGACCCTCGAGGGTGACCAGATCCGCTATGCGTTTACGATCACCAACACCGGCGCGGTCACCCTCGCCGGGGCGGCGATCACCGACGCCCTGCCGGGTCTTGGAGCCATCACCTACGTGTGGCCCGCCGAGGCGGGAGTGCTGGCACCCGGTGCCACCGCGACCGCTCAGGCCACGCTGACCGTGACCGATGCGCTGCGAGGCACCGCGGTGATCAACCAGGCCAGTGTCACCGCCACGGCACCCAACGGTGACCCGGTGACCGCGACCGATACGGTGAGTGTGGACGTGCCCGCGGCACCCGGCATCACCGACCCGGGCGGACTCGCACTCACCGGTGCGGGCCTGGTGTGGCCGATCCTGATCGCGCTGATTCTGCTGATCCTGGCGGGCGCGGGGCTTCTGATCTGGAAGCGTCGTCGCGACCGGGACCGTGAGGTCACCGAGTAGTACCCGATATCGCAACGCTCCCCGTGCCGTTTGGGCACGGGGAGCGTTGTGCTGTGTGGGTGTGGGAATGGGCCCAGGTGTTCCCGGAAAATGCGGGTATTTTTGCAACAGTCGTTGGCTAATTCGCGGATTAACCTGGTTTTTCTCTCGAAACCGAACGTTGAACGGTCAATATGCGACACTGATATACCGGCATCGAATTACCGCGATTAGCGTTCACTATTATGACGATATTTACGCCCGGGCCGAACGCTGCCCAAGTAACACGCCCTCGTTGGCGGCAGTCACGGCTTCTCGCCGGGATCGTCGCATCGGCCCTCGCCATCGGTGGCCTGGTGGTGCTCGACACCACCAACGCCCACGCGGCCGAGGGCTCCTTCCTGCAGTCTTCCGTCTCGATTGACGACGACGGTATCTCCGGTGTTCCCGGAGACGAATCCAAGACCGACGGCCTCGTGGCCGTGCGCAACAGCGCATATTTCAGCTGGCGGATGAGCCTCAACGAGCTCAAGGACGGCACGATCACCCAGACGCTGCCCCCGCTCTGGAGCTGGGATGTGGCCTCGATCAATGCCTCGGGCATGCACAACCCCGAGGGTGTGAGTGGGTATACCTCCACCTATGCGCTGAGCAATGACAACCGTACCCTGACCGCCACCGTTTCGGGCACGGGTACTTCGACCGGCGCGATGAGCGTGGTGTTCCCGCGGCTGCGCGCGGTCGTGGGGGCCAACGCCACCTCGGGTGAGAGCATCAAGTATGCCCCCGAGGTGATCGTGACCGATAAGGACGGGTCGCGCACCGCGGAGGTTCGCGGCGACGTGAAATCGCTGGATGTCGTCTGGCGCAACCGCGTCCAGACCGTCATCAACGTGAAAAACAATTCCGGTGGTGCCAACGAGACCTTCGACTTTGGTGCCGGACCCGAGGATGCCCTGCGCATCAACGGTGGAATCTGGACCCAGAACCCGGGTCAGGCCGGAGACGCAACCTTTGAACTGGGGAACAACCACAAGTATGTGGGCACCATTGAGCTCAAGACCCGTGACGGCAAGCCGTACACCGGTCCGGTGTCCTTCACGATGCAGCCCGATGACCGCGGCACCTACGGTCTCCTGGACTATAAGTACGACCAGGCCACCGGAAAAATCACCGTAAAGTTTGATCGCAGCGAGGTGCAGACCCAGCAGTTCTCCCTCCTCTACCAGGTGCGTATTCCTAAGAAGAACGCCCCGGATATCTCCACCACTAGCCTGGACAACATCATCCAGGCGCGCTACTCCTTCGTGAAGGATGGCGACTGGAAGACCCAGGACGGTGCCCCGATCGTGGACGCCACCCCGCAGGGTGTCTCTTCCTGGGGTGAGTTCTACTACCGCTCGGAGAGCACCGGTGGTGGCGGCGGTGCCGGTGCGCAGTACAGCTACAACGTGTGGGACAGCACCCTCAAGACGCTCTACAACAATGCCCGTGTGATGCCGGGTACCGATATCAGGACACAGTCGTACTATGTGCCGCTGTCCACTCAGAAGGAGGGCGACGCCACCTTCTATCCCCAGCCCCTCGCCGACACCACGATGTACAACCTGTGGAACGCCGATCAGATGACGCTTAAGGACCCCTCTGGCATTCGATTCCAGGTGCGTACGGCAGCCCTCCCCGAGGAAACCTTCAACACGTTTGTTGAGGGCACCGATTACCGCCTGTACTACACCACCCAGACCTGGGGGCCGCTGATGCAGCGTCAGGACATGAACGCCGCCACGTGGACCCTGCGCTCGGACTTCACCGGCGCGCTCGATACCGTTTCCGGTGTCAAGGTCGAGTACATCAAGAACGGTGGTGTGTACGCTCCCGAGGGGAACGTTGACCGTGACCGCTTTGCTCTGCGCTTCAATGTGCCGCTGACCGTCATCAAGGAACTGCCCAAGGGCACCGATGAGGCAAACGCCGGTGCCGCACCGTCCCAGGGACTGAACTACACCCATATCGCTCCGGTGGGCGAGGCCGTGGGTCCGCTCGCTATCGCCTCGGGTGCCCAGAACGTGTTTGTCCGCATCGCCGAGGCGACCCTGCCGATAGCGGTGAACGCGATCGATGGCAACAAGAACCCGGTGGTTCCCGCCCGTCAGCGAATCCTGGCCGGAGAGTCGGTGCGCTATACGGTGCAGCCGCAGTTCTCCGGGCCCGCCGTGGGCCTGACCGAGGCCGATAAGGTGGTCAAGAACGCTCGTTTTGAGGTCTGCCTGCCGCCCAACGCCAACGCGATTGATCTGGCTCCGATCGACAAGACCCTGTGGAACGTCACGATCTCCCCGGAGGCGTGTGTCACCCCGAACGGTGCCTGGAACAAGCCCTTTAGCGGTCTGGGCAAGCTCGTGGTGACCCCGAAGTTTGACCTGCGTGTGGACAAGCCCGTGCCCTCGTTCGCCGTGGACATCGAGACCTCGATGATTCCGCCGCGGAACCAGGAGGGCTCGTTTGACGCGATGGCCTTCTTCTGGGGTGACGGCTTTGCCCGCAACGGCACCGAGTGGAACTTTGTCACCGTGGCGAACTGGGTGCGTGGCTTTGCGACCGCACCGGCTATCGCCCGCTATGAGCTGACCAATGAGGCACCCGAGGTGGGTGGCGGAGACTCCGTTTCCTTCACCCTGAACTGGATGAACTACCAGCCCGGTCCCTCGGGCCAGGCCAGCTTCGTTGCGGTTTTGCCCTATAACGGAGATGCCGCCGGCACCAAGCTCACGGGTCCGCTGACCCTGGAGAGCGCCGTGCTCGACATGAAGCCCGAGACCGGCTCGACCCTGCAAATCTCGGTGGATCCCGCCGTGCGTAACGGGAAGACCGGCGATGCTCCGGCCGGCGAAGTGGAGTGGATCAACTACGCCGATGCCACCCCGGAGCAGATTGCCGCGGCCACCGCGATCCGGGTCTCGATCGAGACGCTGACCGTCGGCCCGGACGGCGTGGGATCGGTGACCATTAACATGGCCGCCCCGCAGTCCCAGGCCGGCGATGAGATTAAGCTCAACGCCACCGGCATTACCAACATCGGTGACCCCGGTTTCGAGGCCACCCTGGGTAAGGGACAGCCGAGCACGGTGAGTGTTGTGGACAGCGTCATCTCCGGCGTGATCTGGAACGACGCCGACGGCAACGGCATTCGTGCCGCGGGTGAGGACGGACTGCGTGCGGTCACCCTCACCCTGGTGGACGCCGCCGGCAACCCGGTGCTGGATGGCGCGGGTAAGCCGCGTCTGGCCACGACCGATGCCGCAGGAGCCTATGCGTTTGGCAGCCTCACGGCCGGGTCCTACCGCGTAGCCGTAGACGTCAAGACCCTGCCCACAAGCGAGCAGTGGAAGTACACCTCGGGTACCGGGGAGCCGATCTCCGCCTCGATCTCGGCCGTGCTGAACGGCGAGGTTGCGGATATCGACTTTGGTTTCCAGGCGCTGCCGGTGGGGATCACCTTCATCAAGTCGGGAACGGCTCCCGCCAAGATCGCCGCCGGTGAGCCCGTCACCTTCACCTTCACGGTGACCAACTCGGGGGGAACCGAGCTCCAGGGTGTGGCCATCACCGATAAGCTCGCCGGCCTGGGTGCCGTCGAGTTTGGTGCCTGGCCCGACGCCGCACGCCCCGGTGTGCTGCCGGTGGGTGCGAGCGTATCCGCGACCGCACTCTACCCGCTGACCCAGGCGGATATCGACCGCGGCAGTGTCACCAACGACGCCACCGTGACCGGTAAGAGCGCCGAGGGTAAGTCGGTCACCGAGAAGGCTCAGGCCGTGGTGCAGCTGCCCGGAACCTCGGCGATCGCCCTGGTTCTGACCGGAACCGTGGACTCCGCGGACCCGGCCAACAACGCCAGCGGCGACCCGGTGAACTACGAGTACACGGTGACCAACACCGGCTCGCAGACCCTGACCGGTGTCACCCTGACCTCGGAGCTCAAGGGTCTCTCGACCATCACCTTCGGGACCTGGCCGAAGACCGCGGGCACCCTGGCACCGGGTGAGTCGGTGACCGCTACCGCGAGCACCAAGCTGACCCAGGCACACATCAACGCGGGAGTCATCACGAACCCGAGTGCGGTGACCGCGCAGAACCCCGCCAAGGCGGATGTGACCGCGGCACAGAGCCTGGATATTCCGCTGGGAGCAACCAGCGGCATCCAGATTGTGGCCAGCGGCACGGTTCCCTCCGGGGTCTCCGCCGCGGGGGAGGGCGTCGAATACTCGGCG
The DNA here is from genome assembly GCF_024810155.1 of Mycetocola sp. BIGb0189. Classification (NCBI taxonomy): domain Bacteria; kingdom Bacillati; phylum Actinomycetota; class Actinomycetes; order Micrococcales; family Microbacteriaceae; genus Mycetocola; species Mycetocola sp. BIGb0189. Next base: position 100,415 of record NZ_JANUED010000009.1, on the reverse strand, counting down.
ACCTTCACCAACGGTGGCGGCACCACGCTCACCGATGTGAAGCTGGACCCGGCCTCGCCGTGGGCGGCCAAGCCGCACACCATCGTCTGGCCGAACCCCGCCGCCCCCGGCGTGCTGGAGCCCGGCCAGAAGGCCTCGGTTGCCTTCACCGACGCGCTGACTCAGGCGCAGGTGGATGCGGGTAAGGTCATCGCCGATGACTTCGTGGTGGTGGGTACCGACCCGTCGTCCGCGACCGTGACCGCCTCCGCACCGGTAGAGATTCTGCTGGACCCGGTGGTTGCGATTAGCCTGACCGCAACCGGTGAGATTGTGGGCGAGCCCATCGCCGGCAGCCGGGCCGACTACGAGATGGTCATCACCAACACCGGTGCGGCCACACTCACCGAGACCGAACTGCTGTCCGATCTCAAGGGTCTGGGCGACATCTCGTTTGGGAACAAGGCCGCCCGCGGCATCGTTCCGAGTGAGCTTGCTCCGGGTGCCTCGGTAACCGCGCACGCATCGATCGATCTGACCCAGGCCCATGTGGACGCGGGCCAGATCGTGAACCCGGTGAACGTCACCGGAACCAGCGCGCTGGGTAAGACCGCGGTGGACACCGACGAGGTTGTGCTGGCACTGCCGGGCACCTCGGGTCTGGCCCTGGTCAAGACCGCCGAGCTGGTGCGCGACGGTGCCGGAATCGACTATGCGTTCACGATCACCAACATCGGAACCGTGACCGTTTCCGAGATCGTCCTCGCCGATCGGATGCCGGGCCTGGGCGCGATCACCGTCGTATGGCCGGGGGTCGAGGGTGTGCTGGCCCCGGGTGAGGTTGCGACCGCGACCGCAGCCTACGCCACCACCGAGGCGGATCACGGGACCACCGTGACCAACCTTGCCTCGGTGACCGGTGTTGATCCCGCCGGCGACCCGGTGGAGGCCTCGGCCACCGCCCAGACGGATGTTCCGAAGCTGGCAGATCCCCCCGGGATCCTCTCGCTTACCGGTGCCGAGGGCGCGGGGCTGTTTGCCACGCTGGTTCTGCTGCTGCTCCTGGCCGGTGCCGCGCTCATCCTCTGGAACCGTAAGCGCGAGCGTAACGCCTAGCGAGACGCCGTACTGAACACCGCCGGGGTGGATCGTGATGATCCACCCCGGCGGTGTTTGGCGTGGAGCCAGGGTCGATCGCAACTCGGTAACAAAGTGGTGATTCCCCACCCAAATCACACGGGGAGCTCGCGCAATGCGCTTATTCTAGAACGGGCGTATTTGCGCCGGATGACTGTGCCATGGGAGGAACCAGGATGACCGAACCCGGTCCGGGAACCGACCCGTTAACCCCCGAGGATGCCGGGCAGGTCGTCGAGCCCACCCGAGACTCGAAGCGCACCACCTGGATCATCGTGGCCGCGGTGGGTGCCCTGGTGGTTATCGCGTTGGTCGTGTGGGCCCTGGTGGTTCGGGCCGCACCCGCGGGCCATGCCGATGCGTCCGCATCCGCCACGGCCTCGGCCTCTCCTCCCTCCTCATCCTCGCCCACGGCCTCGGAAACCCCGAGCGCGTCCCCCTCTCCGGTCGTCTCATCGAGTCCGAGCCCCACGGTTCCCACGCTCGAGCTGCCCACCGACTGCTCGGCCATCTATTCGGGGCCGATGTTCGCCTCGCTGCGGGCTCTTCAACTGCCGCTGAACGATCCCTCGCTGGCCGACGAGACCGGCACCGCAATCCCCGAACTCGATACCCTGCTGCGCGCCAACCCCGGTTTGCACTGCTCCTGGGGGCTGCCCAGCGAGCTGGGTATCAACACCAACGTCACGCTGATTGACCCCGCCGCCGCCCAGAACATCGAGGCCACGCTGGTTGCTCGCGGGGCAACCTGCGAAGAAAAGGACGACGGTACGCTGTGCACCCTGGTGCACGTGGGCCCGGGCATCGAGGACTGGGCCGAGGGCGACCCGCAGGCCGGCGAGAACCACTTCTTCCGGGATAACGCCTGGATCGCCACCCACTGGAGCACCGTCGAGATGAACGGGTACACCCCGGACATCGTGCACACCCTGTGGCCCTAGCGGCCGGACCGGCTTCCTGTGTACCGCCTCGATATGAGCCGCGGTACCCCGCGCCCCGAGCACGACAGCGAGGCGAACATGGCAGACTGGGTGTACACCGTGCTGCCGATCCGATCGGCACCACTTCGCGACTGAAAGGGCGAGCGTGAGCGATCTTCCCCCTTACCCTCCCCGACCCCAGGGACCCGATAGCGCCGGAATCACCCCGGAACCGATCGGGGAGACCCCCGACCCGCTGGTGACCGGCGGAATTCCCGCGCTGCCGCTCACGGTCCCGCCAACCCCCGCGCCCCGACGCGCTCGTGGCCCGCGCTGGGTGCTGGGGATCATTGCCTCGATTCTGGTCCTGATCGCGATGATCGCCGGAGTCATCGCGATCGATAACGGTGCGCTCAATCTGTCGGCACCCAGTTCGACCAGCGGCAGCGCGAACGAGCGCCCCCGTCCCGAGGTGGTTCCCGGACCGGTCCCCGTGGTCACCCCCGCACCCTCGGATGTGCCCTCGGCCACCCCCTCCACCTCGCCGGTCGCCGAGGGGCTGCCCGCCGACTGTGATGCGCTCTACTCGGATGCCTTCAAGGCGGCGCTCGCCGCCGATGGTGCCCCCAATACCGCGGCGGGTCTGGCCTACAGGCCCACCACCGATTCGCTGCTGGAACCGCTGCTGGCGACCCCGGGGTCGCTGCGATGCAGTTGGGGCGACCCCACCTCCCGGGGACTGCTCACCACGATCGCCTCGATTGGGAAAACCTCGGCCGCCAATGTGGTTACCCGGCTGGAAAGCCTCGGGGCCAAGTGCTACGCGGAGTTCTCCGGGACCCGCTGCGTGCGCAGCATGACCGGAACCGGCGGCGGCCCCCGCGGCGAATCGCACCTGCTGCGCAACGGCATCTGGATCTCCACCTACTGGACGGCCCTGAGCCCCGATGGCTACACCGCGGAGCTTGCCAAGCACGTTTTCCCCGCCGGTCGATAGCTTCGGCACGGGGGTCACGGTCGCCAGATTTTGCGTCCTGACCGGCCCCGCTCCCACCAAAGTGGTCGTTGTGGCGATAAAGTATGCCCAAGCGAGCGCGAAATCACGACCCGCAGTGAGTGAGGAGTATCGACATGCCCGAGAACACCACCGGTGCCGAGCAGCCGGATTCTGACGCAACCACGCCGGTAACACCGCCGCTTTCGACCCCCGCGAATGGGCAGCCGACGCCGCCATTGACCAAGCCCGCCGATCCCGCCACGGCTACCTCGGCCGAGGACACCACCGTGACCGCGACCGTACGTGACCTGGGTGAGGAGATCACCGGAACGACCGCGGATGCGGTCACCGCGGGACCACCCACCGAACCCGCACCGATTCCGTCGGCCGCGTGGAGTCCGCTGGGGGAGGCCGCCGATGGCGAGCCTGCCGCGGGACCCGTGGCTGTTACCGGAACTGTGGACACTGCCGGACCCGTGGACGCTGCCGGCGAGCCCGCCGAGCCCTTCGTGGTGGATGCCTCGGGCGCCATCGATCTGCCTGCGGCCGAGAGCGTTGCCGGTGAACCCGCGCTCCCCGAGAGCGTGGTCGACGCCCGCGCAGCTGCCGAGAGTGCGGCTGCCGAGAGCCTGGCTGCCGAAGAGTCCGCACCGGTCGAGTCGGCCGCCACCGCCGAGGCTGCCGTCCCCGTCGAAGTTGCTGCTCCTGTTGAACCTGCCGAGCCGACTGCTTCTGCCGACGCTGCCGCCACCGCCGAGACCGTTGCTCTGCCCGAGACAGCTGCCCCCGTCGAGCCTGCCCCGCCCGCCGAGCCCGCTACCCCGGCCGAGCCTGCTGGCCCCGCCGTCGCCGCCTCGGGTCTGCCGCTGGTAGACCCGGCACCTCCGGTGGATCCCGCACCCCCGGTGCGCCATTCGGGGGTGGTCCCCGATCCCGCACCCCAGCCCGATCGTGGACTGGCCGGCCAGTCTCGTGCGGTCCCCCTCACGGCACCCGCATCGGTAGCCGATGAGGAGTGGGTGGGCACCGAGACCGTGGCTCTGGACGCCTCCGAACTTCCGGGTGCCGCATCCGCCGCGCAGGCGGCCGAACCCGCGCCGACCATTCTGCCGCCCGAGCCGCAGCCCGAACCGGATAGCGTCCCCGCCCCGGTCCTCACCACCCCGGCCGTCTACGTCGAGGCCCCCGAGCGTCCCCGCCGTGCCGGAAACCGCCTGGCGGGCATCCTGATCGGGATCCTGGCGACGGTCGTATTTGCCGCCGCATTCTTCGGCGCAAACTATGGTGTGCGTGTGCTTTCCAACGAGCCCACCGAGCCGCTGCCGCTCATCTCGGCCGCCTGGTTCTGGGGCGCGACCGCATTCTTCTTCCTCGGTACGGTCTTGATGGCGGCGATTATCAATCGCGGTCCCTGGTGGACGCACGTCCTCGGGGGCCTGCTGGTGGGCTTGTTCGCGGCCGCGGGGACCGTGGGCGGGCTGCTGCTCGCCGACGCCTACACGATCTTCCCCGAGGACCTGGGTGCCGCGCTGATCGAGCGCACCTTCAGCGTCCCGACCCTGATCGCGTTTATCGTCGGACGTGAGGTTCCGGTGTGGTTCGGCCTGTGGGTGTCGGCTCGTGGCCGTCGCCTGACCCTGCGGAACCAGGAGGAACTGGCCGAGTACGAGCGCCAGATCGACGCGGGCCCACAGCTGGCTAGCTAGCCGGTCCGGATGACCACCCCTCGCCCCTCCCTCGCTCGCGCTCTCGGTTATGCGGCCGCGGCCACGCTGGTGTACCTGGCCGGGGTGATCGCGGGGTTTGGGATGGTGAGCCTGTTCACCGACACCGAGGTTGTCGACGAACCCGCGCTCGGCACCCTTCCGGGACCGATCGCGATTGTGGTGACCGGGGTGCTGTTTGCACTCGGTGCCCTCCGGGCTCTCGACCGTGCGGGCCGCCGGGACGCTCACGCACAGAGTTGGGCGACCCGAATCCTCAGCGCGTTCTGGATCGGACTGGCGGTGCTGGCCGGGTATACCGCGAGCCTGGTGATCGCCCTGGTGTGGAACGGTCTGGATGAGTTTACTTCGGCCCTTGTCCACACCCTCCTCAGGCCCTACCCGTGGACCGCGGCGGCGATCGCCAGCGCGATCATCCTGGCCCTGCTGCCCCTTTCGGCGGCGGCTCTACGCGGCCACACCCCGCGTCGCTGGTACTGGGAAGACGACGAATCCGAGTAGTTCCTGAGCGCGGAACACAAACGGTTGTGCGCGGTCGGCAAAGTCGTGCTATGTTTTTCCCGCAGCACTTCGTTAGGCGAGGCTCCTGCACGAATATAGGCCACTGATCTGACGACGTCGAGAGACGCCCAAGATTAGGACAGGTTCTCCCGGATTAAGGGTTAACCCCAAGTGGCTTCCCGCGAGGGATACGTCGTGCAGTGCCAAAGCTCTTACGTGGAGGTAGCGCACCGAAGCCCCCTAAAGCTTCATGCCTTCACGCGCGTGGGAGTGTGTGCATATGTGAAGGAGGTGACCGCGATGAGCGCGGACCATAGTCGTTCGTACCTGACTACCCCAGTACGCGGCCGCCTGGAGAATACTCCGGCCCTGTAGCCGCATGTCCCGATCCTCAGCGAGATCGGGGCGAGTTTATGTCCCGTTGCGAGCCCTCGTAACCGGTGTTTGTTGATGATTCGTCTCCCCAATTGAGGCGGTAATTGTCGCGCCCGGATTCGATCTCGCCGGTTTGAGAAGAGATTCATCATGCGTTTCCCCACCAGCGGCTTCGATGAGGCCACCACGAGCTTCGAGGCGGCAACCCCGCCGCCCACCCGTCCCACCCGCAACCCTCGCCGGTTCACCGAGACCGCCGGCAAGGGTCTGAGCGCCGCGCAGCAGGAACTGCTCCTGCTGGCCACCCACCGCGAGGCCGAGGCCACCATCCTCGCCCAGCAGAGCACCCTCAACGGCCTGACCCCGGATCAGGTGCGCGAGCGTACCGACCGCTTCGGTGCCAACGAGATCGGTCGGGACAAGCCGGCCCCCGCGATCGTCCAGTTCCTGAAGACCTTCCTCAACCCGTTCATCCTGATCCTGCTGTTCCTGGTGGGCGTGATGTGGGTGACCGATGTGTGGATGGCCGACCCGGCCGACGGTCCCGACTACACCGGCATGATCACCGTGAGCATCATGGTGCTGGTCTCGGCGGTGCTGCGCTTCTGGCAGGAGTACCGCTCGGCCAAGTCCGCACAGAAGCTCTCCGCCATGGTGCGCACCACCACCGCGGTGACCCGCCTGGTGGACGGGACCGCGGTGACCCGCGAGCTGCCGATCACCGACGTGGTTCCCGGTGACGTGCTGCAGTTCGCCGCCGGCGACATGCTGCCCGCCGATGTGCGCTTCCTGCGCACCAAGGACCTGCAGCTCAACCAGGCCATGCTGACCGGTGAGGCGCTGCCCGCCGAGAAGACCATCGAGGCCGCCCGGAAGGTGCAGATCGCGGACATCCTGGATGCCCCGAACCTGGGGTTCATGGGTACCTCGGTGGTATCCGGCTCGGGTACCGCAATCGTCATCGGAACCGGCGACAACTCCTACTTCGGCACGATGGCCCGCACCCTGGTGGGAGCCCGACCGGAGACCGCGTTTGATGTGGGTATCCGCCGGGTATCCTTCACCCTGATCCGCTTCATGCTGATCATGGTCCCGGTGGTGTTCATCATCAACGGTCTGACCAAGGACTGGACCACCGCACTGCTCTTTGGTGTGACCACCGCCGTGGGCCTCACCCCCGAGATGCTCCCGCTGATCGTAACCGCCAACCTCGCCAAGGGTGCCCAGCACATGGCGAAGCACAAGGTGATCGTCAAGCGTCTGAACTCGATCCAGAACCTCGGGGCGATGGACATCCTGGCCACCGACAAGACCGGCACCCTGACCGAGGACCGGATCGTGCTTGAGCGTCACCTGGACGTGGACGGCCGCAGCAGCGAGTCGACCCTCGGCTACGGCGCGATCAACGCCCACTTCCAGACCGGTCTGCGCAACCTCCTGGACGGCGCGGTACTGACCGCCGCCGGCGAGGACGAGCTGGACCGGATCACCGCCGAGTACACCTACGTCGACGAGATGCCCTTCGACTTTGTGCGCCGCCGGATGTCCGTGGTGGTCGGGGACGGGTTCACCCACACCATCATCACCAAGGGTGCGGTCGAGGAGGTCATGGGCCTCTGCACCACCGAGCTGCACGGCATGGAGCAGCGTCCGCTGTCGGCCATGCGGCTGATGGAGCTCGAGGACCTGGTCGCCGAGCAGAACGCGCTGGGGCTGCGGGTGCTCGCCGTCGCGATCAAGACCATCGACGAGGTGGGTCCCGAGGGTGATGAGACCGAGTACACCCTGGCCGATGAGCAGAACATGACCCTGGTTGGGTTCCTCGCGTTCCTCGACCCGCCCAAGGCCAGCGCGGCCGAGGCGATCCGTCAGATCCAGGCTCACGGCACCACGGTCAAGGTCATCACCGGCGACAACGCACTGGTGGCCGCAACCGTGGGCCGTGAGGTGGGGCTGGATGTGGGCACCATCGTGACCGGACCCGAGATCGAGAACCTGACCCTGGTGGAGTTGGGTGAGCTCGCCGAAACCACCACCATCTTTGCCAAGATCACCCCGACCCAGAAGGCCCGCATCGTCGAGGCGATGCGCACCCACGGACACACGGTGGGCTTCCTGGGCGACGGCATCAACGATGCCCCCGCCCTGCGCACCGCGGATGTGGGTATCTCGGTGGACACCGCGGTGGACATCGCCAAGGAATCGGCCGACATCATCCTGCTGGAAAAGGACCTCACCGTGCTTGAGCAGGGCATGATCGAGGGCCGCCGCACCTTCATCAACACGATGAAGTACATCTCGATGACCGCCTCCTCCAACTTCGGCAACATGTTCTCGGTCCTGGTGGCCAGCGCCCTGCTGCCGTTTATCCCGATGATCCCGATCGTGGTGCTGGTGCAGAACCTCACCTACGACCTCTCGATGCTCACCCTGCCCTGGGACAAGGTGGACCCCGAGGACCTGAAGAAGCCCCGCGCCTGGGAGAGCAAGAGCCTCAGCCGGTTCATGATTCGGATCGGACCGCTGTCCTCGATCTTTGACATCACCACGTTCGCCCTGATGTGGTTTGTCTTCGCCGCGAACACCCCCGAGCACGCCGCCCTGTTCCAGTCCGGCTGGTTCATCGAGTCGATCATCTCGCAGACCCTGATCGTGCACCTGCTGCGTACCCGGAAGCTCCCCTTCATCCAGTCGCGGGCCAGCCTCTCGGTGCTGCTGGCCACCGGCGCCGTGTGTGCCTTTGGTCTGGTCTTGCCCTTCATCGGATGGGGCCAGAGCCTCGGCCTGGTGCCGCTGCCCTGGACCTACTTCCCCTGGCTGATCGCCACCCTGGCCGCCTACTGCGTGGTGGTACAGCTGGCCAAGCGCCGCTTCATCGCTCGCTTCAACTCCTGGATCTAACCGGCAGATTCCTTCCTAAAACCCCTGTCGGCCGGTGCCGCGTGTTTACCCACGCGACACCGGCCGCACCTATGCTTCCTGGCGCGGTCACCCCGCGTCCGCCTCGATCGGAGACCCTCATGACCATCACCACCCTGACCCCAGAATTCTTTGGCATCGTGTCCGGTTCGCCGGTCGATCTGGCCCTGCGCGTGGGGATCGGCGCGTTCCTCGGTGCGGCCATCGGCTTCGAACGGCAGTGGCGTGCCCGCACCGCCGGGGTGCGCACCAACGCCCTGGTGAGCCTCGGAGCCGCCCTGTTTGTGGTGATGGGGGCGTTTAGCTTCAACGGCCCCGATGCCGATCCCACCCGGGTGGCCGCCCAGATCGTCTCGGGCATCGGTTTCCTCGGTGCCGGCGTGATCATGAAGCAGGGGGCCACGATCTCCGGGCTCAACACCGCGGCGACCCTCTGGGCCTCGGCGGCGGTGGGCGCGCTCGCCGGGGGCGGGCTCTACCTGGTGGCGCTCGGGGGAGCGGCGGCGATCATGCTGGCCAACACCCTGCTGCGTCCGCTCGGGCGTGCCCTCGATCGTCGCCGCGGCGAGGAGGGCCGCGAGCACCCGGCCGCCGAGTACCGGTTCGAGGTGTACTGCCCGGTGGATGCCGAGGGCGCGGTGCGCTCGCTCGTGTTCGATGCGGTTCACCGTCCGGAGTTCACCGTGCTCTCGATCGACGCGCTGGACCTGCCCGATGACAAGGGGGTGCGCATCACCGCGATGATCCGCTCGGATGAGCGCAACGACCGCGAAATCGAGGAGGCCATCGCCGAGGTAATCCGTACACCCGCGGTGACCGCCGTGCGCTGGAGCGCCGAGGAGATGGCCGAGACCGATTAGGCGTGCGCCCCGTCACGACCGGGAAAACACACGCGGGGTGTGTCCTCAGGACACACCCCGCGTGGTGGTTACCGCGAACCGTTCGGACTAGCCGAGGGTGGTTCCGGTGCGACGACGCCTATTCCAGAACAGGAGTCCGGCACCCGCCAATAGGAACACACTCAGCACCGCCGAGAACAGCGGGACTCCGCCGGCACCGGTGAGCGACAGGATGCCGCCCGGGTCCTTGGGGAGCTTCGCTACCGCGAGCGTGGCCGTGGCCTTGGCCGAGAGCGCGGTCCCGGTCGGGTCGGTCCCCGATGCCGTCGCCACATTGACCACGGTGGTGCCACGGTTGGCATCGGTGATCGAATAGGCGGCGGTGGCGGTGACGGTCTGACCCGGCAGCAGCGTGCCCGCGGTTCCCGGCCAGACGTAGCTGAGCGTACCCAGCGCGGTCATCGGGTCACTCACGGTGACCTTCTTCAGCGTCACGTTTCCGGTGTTCTTCAGCGTGAACGCGTAGTTGATCTTCGACCCATCGGACGAGAGCGTCGCGGTCTTGGCAAAGACCACGGTCCGCTGTGCGGGAAGCAGCAGGGTCACGCTGGCGGAGGACTCCGCCGTGGCCTTGCCCGCGGTTTTCGAGCGAGCCGTGATGGTGTTGACGATCTTGCCCGCATCCACGTGATCCTGGGTCAGCGCGATCCTTGCCCGCGCATTCACCGAGGCACCCGGGGCCAGGACTCCGGCCGAGGCCGGGTCCGCCGTGTTGTCGAACTCGAAGTCACCGAGACCGGTGAGATCCGAGGTCAGCTCGGTTTCGGTGAGCGTGGTGGCACCGGTGTTGGTGATGACGGTGTCATAGGCCGCGGTGCTGCCCTCCGCCGGGTCACCCTCAAGGGTGCCGGTTGCGGCCAGATCAACCGTGGTCACCGGGGTGAGCACGATGGTGGCCGTGGTGGTTGCGGTCCGCTCGGTGCCGCGCGGGTCGGTACCGGTCACGGTGAACGGATCGGAGGTCAGCGAGCCCGCATCCACCTGCTTCTGCGTCAGCTGTGTGACGAAGGTGACCGTGGCCTGCTCGCCGGGCTTCAGCACACCGGGGCTGGCCGGGGTGGGCCAGGTGATGGTGTGCGGAACCGAAGCCCAGGACGATGCCGGGTCCAGAACCACGCCGGTCAGCGTGTTGCCACCGGTGTTGGTGAACGCAACCTTGTACTCCACATCCTCACCTGCGGCGGCGACTCCCGAGGGAACGCTGCCGGCGGCGGTGATGTCGAGGGCACCGGTTGAGGACAGGGCCACATCCACCGAGGCGGCGGCCCGAACCGTGGTTCCGGCCGGGTTCTTGGCCGTTGCCGAGCTGGCGTTGGTCACGATACCCGCATCGATCTGCTGCTGAGTCAGCGCCAGGGTCGCGGTCGCGGTGACCGTTTCTCCCGGGGCCAGCACGCCCGTCTTACCGGGCCAGGTTCCCGGCGTGATGGCCGAGATTCCGGGCAGCTCCGAGGCGATGTCGAGATCCGTCAGCGTCTGATTGCCGTTGTTGGTGACCGCGTAGCCATACGAGACCGCGTCTCCGGGCTTCTGATCGCCCGCGGCAACCGAACCGCGCAGGGTCATCCCCAGCGCCGAGGTACCCGAGAGCAGAACCGTGGCCGAGGCCTTCTCGGTGACGTTCTTTCCCCCGGGGCTGGTGCCCGAGGCGACGGCGGTGTTGAGCACCGATCCGGCATCGATATCGGCCTGGGTGATCGGGTAGGTGGCACTCGCCGAGAGGGAGGCTCCCACCGGGATGGTTCCCGGTCTGGCCGGATCCGGCCAGGCCTCGACGCGCGGGGCGCTGACACCCGGGAGCGCATCATCGATGGTCACCTGAGAAACGTCGACCGAGCCGGTGTTGGTCAGGGTGAAGGTGTACTCGATCGGGTTCCCCGCGGCGATGGTGGCCGGAGCCGCACCCGACTTGGTGAAGGAGAGCGTCGGAGTCTGCGACTGGAAGCCGAAATCGGCATCCGCCACGGTGTTTCCGATGATCACCGGGATCGGGTCGGAGATGGGCTCACCGATGCCGCTGGTGAAGGCCCAGTCCTCGCCCGCGGGAAGCGTCGAGGTGTCTACGCCCATCCGGTAGCTGGCGGTTGCCAGGCCGGTGACCCGGTAGGAACCGTTGGCATCGGTCTGCACCGTGCGTGGCGTTCCGTCGGCACCGAGGATCGGGGCACCCGTGGCATCCAGCAGGTTTACCCGGACATCGGCGAGGCCGGGCTCTCCGGCGGTGCGCGTTCCGTCGCCGTTCTGGTCGTTCCAGACGCTTCCGGTGATGCCGGTGTCGGCGACCTTTACCTCGCTCGGGGTACCTCCGGCGAGCTTGGTCTCAAACGCCGCATTGCCGAGGTTGGTGACCCCGTTTGCGCCGAGGCGAATGCTGTCACCGGCACGAGACTGCGGGGCATCGAGGCGTACATCGAGGCTTCCGGTGCCGTCGGTGCCCACGGTCAGGGTGTCCACCGATACGCGCAGCGCGGTGGCCTGGGTGATCTGTTCCGAGGTTGCCTGGTCATAGGGTGTCCAGGCGACCTTGTCGGCGGGGGCGTCGGACTGATTGGTCCCACGGATGCTTGCATCGGTGGTGAGTTCCAGTACCGACCCGGTTCCCGCATGCGCGTTGAGGGTTGCATCGGACAGCGAGAGCGGTCCATTGACCCGGGTTCCACTCTGATCGCCGTTGGTGGGGAGCACGGCGATGAAGCTCGCGGCGCCCGCGGGGCCGGGCTGATAGTTGAGCCACGAGAGACGGAACTCCGCCTCATCCCCGGGCGCGATGACCGGGGCGCTGTTGCTCACTTCATACTGGGCGATCGCCGGAGCGTTGCCCCACATGTCGAGGTAGGCGATGGCCGCGGTGTAACCGTAGCTGGCATTCTGGCCCAGGCCGTCACCCCAGAAACCGGTGTGTAGACGGAACGCGCCGCCGCCGTTCTTGGTGGGAATGATCGAGGTTTCGATATCCACGGTGAAGGCGGGGATGGGCTGATCGGCACGCATGTCAAACTTCGGGGTGACAATCAGACCACCCTTATTGGAGGTCATCCCGGGCACGGTCTCGCACTTATTCTCGGGGAAGTAGGTAACGTTCCAGAGCTTGGTATCGATCTCCTTGGCCGAGTATCCCACGGTGTTCTCGGGGAAACAGACCTCAATCTTGGCGTTCTTGATGATCGCGTTGGTGTCGTTCAGGCCCTGAGCCAGGTAGCGGTTCGCCGGCGCGATGGTATAGCGCACGGTTTCGCCGGCGACGATGTTGCGTCGGTCGGGGCTTGCGGGCTTCCCATCGAGGTTAAACCCGGTGGCACCCAGGGTGATGTACGCGTCGGCGAGGCGAACATAGAGCTGACGGACGACGTTGCGGCCGTAGTACACGCTGTCGCTGCCATCGGCGTTGCGGGTCGACACGTTGACCACACCCGCATGACGTACGGTGGCATCGTCCAGGGTGCTGCCCAGCTCGGCCAGCGCCCGGGTGAGCTTCAACGGCACAAACATCTGAATCGTGAAGTTCTTGTAGTTGTCGGTCTGGGCGGGGGCATAGACGCCGTTGTTCCCGATCCATTCGAACCGGACACCGGCCACGTCACTGAGCTTGCCCTGATAGGCAGAACGCTCGGTCCAGCTCAGCCCCGCCGGGTTTCCCGGGCGGTTGGGATCGGCCACCACATCGGTGGTGTACGAGAGCCGGTAGTCGGTGCCCTCCACCAGGTCGCCGAGGGCGGTGTTCACCTGGATTTTTGCGGGATCGCGGAACTCGGTGTCCGCGGGATTCCAGAGCGTATAGAGGTTGATCGCGCTATCGGCCGAGGCCTGCCACTTGTCGGTGCTCCCCGCGGGACGCGATGCACGTGGGCGGTAGGAGGTCCGGGACTTATAGTCCAGGCCCGGCAGCGTGCGCAGGTCGTTCAGAGCCTGGCTGCCATCGGGGGAGAACAGGTCGTGAGCCCAGTCCTGGGCGACACTCTCGTCCCCACCGGGACGTCCGTCGGTGTGGAAGAACTGCACCGATCGCTTGGTGGAACCCACACCGGTGATGTCGGTGATGGTGTTGCCGGCCGCGTCTTTCCAGGTGCCCGTTGCGGTGGGCGCCACGGTGAGGAGCAGCGGCTTCTGATCCTTGTCGTTGAGGTTCGGGGCCAGGCGGCGCGGGATATACACGTAGGTGTGGATATCGAAGCGGTTGATGCTTTTCCCGGCGGCATCGAGGCGAATGTTCATGGTGCGCGGATTGCTGCCGGACACCGTGGTGGTTGAGGTGCCGTTCTCGTCCAGATACTTATCGAATCCGAACGGTCCGTTCCAGGGCTGACCGTCAATCGAGAGGGTGAGCGGGGTGGTGATGTTGAGGTTGTCACCCATCTGAAGCGGGCGATCGCCCAGCCCGGTCGCTCCGACGACGCGGAATGCCAGGTGGTTACGCAGCGCCTTTTCGGGACCGTTACCGAAATCAAATTCGGCGTCCGAACCACCGGCACCGCTCACGGCACCGTTGTAGTCCATCACGATGTAGGCGCGGGACTGGGCGACCACGTCGAGGGTCTTGACCTTGCTGGTGGTGGGGGCAACCCGGGTTCCGGTGGCATCGGTAATGCTCAGCTCCGGGGTATAGCGCTTGCTCTCGGGCTGCTCGGCGCGATCGGTCACGATCGCACGCAGTCGCGGGAATACCACGTTCAGTGCACCGTTGGCCCCGTTGCCGCCGCTGAGGTTCAGGGTCAGCGTGCGGTTGGCCTCGGAAAGTTCGTAGGTGGAGGTGTATCCTCCGACGCCGGTGGGGTTGTCCAGCCCGGCGGATTTGAATGACGTGGCGTCCCAGGCCCAGTTCGGCGGGAGGGTCTGCGTCATGGTGCCGTTCTCAAGCTCGTGCAGGTTTACCCGCCACGTCAGCGAGACGCCATTGCGCAGTGCGACCTTGCCATCGTCGATCGCGTCGTCCCCGGGGACGGGAGAGGTGCCATCGTCATCGATCGTGAGCGCGGCATCGGTAAAGGTGCCGGCCGGCGTGCCTGCAGCCTGGGCGGCCCCGGCGTCGAGGGCGATAATGCTGCCGACCGCGAGGAGGGTCGAGAGTGTTGCGGCGAGGAGGCGGGGTGTGCGTTTACGCAAACCCGGCGAGGGGTCATCAGTGTGGAGATTTATGGGGTTGGTCATGCGGGAAAAAATAACAATTTTCCGTCCCCCGAAATAGGGGTTGGCGCGGATTGTATGACGGCCGTTCGTAGATAACAAATGGGCAATTGATCAGGGTTTTCCCGAAGTCCGGATTGACCGGGTGTGCGGCGCGTGGATGCTGTCGCTAAAACGGTGGCGGGATGGCGGAATCGGGGGAGCGACGAGCCAATTTTCCGGAAAGTAATCAGGTCGGCTGGTGTAGGGGCGGTGAATCGGATGTTCGAACCCCCTGGTGTCGCGAGCGAACGCGGGTTACGCTCGCCGTATGGATCGGACGCTGGAGGACCGGGTGGCCGCCGCCGTGCGCTCCTGGGGTCGCTGGGTTCCGCGCTGGCAGCCCGGGGATTCGCGTGCGCGCACCCGGCCGTGTCGCCTGTGCCTCGGCTCCCCGCTGCTGCGGCAGGCCGGGCTCGATGCCGACGTGCCCCACGCGGTGGGACATGCGCTCGCCACGCGGTTGAAACGCATCACCGATGCCGAGGTGGCATCGTATACGGATCGCAACCTGCCCACCCTCTCCGCCGAGCTGAGCCACGCCGAGGATCGCGCCCGGGTTGCCTATCGGCCGCAGGAGGGCCTGGATCCCGAGTTTGAAGGTCTGCCGCTGGATCCCGAGCCCGAACCGGGCGCACCCTTTCTCTTCACGATCGAGGGCCTCGCCCGCCAGAGTGCCCGCGACATGCCCGCGCCTCCTCCGTTGAGCGAGGAGGCTAAGGCCGCCCTGCGCACCGAGATCCGCCTGGCCGATGAGTGCGGGCAGCACGCAACCGCGCTGATCTCCCGTGTTCTCGAGGGTCATCGCCAGGAGATCCGTGGGGTGCTTGCCCGTTATGTAGAGCCTCAGATCCAGGCGCTCCTGGCGGACCTTCAGCGTGAGCTTGATTTCCCTCCGCTCTCGGGCTGACCGTATCCGCGGAGGCGGTCCGGACAACTCGGGCGTGTCCCCTGTCGCATGGTGGCGGGTGTTCGGGCGGAATTACGCGCGAAACCCCGTTTGACCGCAGCCTTCGGAGGGCATAAGATTGGTGGGTGTGCGTTTTGGCGTGCCTGCTCGAAAAAATCCCCGGATTTTGAGGGAATTTACGTCGTCATGTCACACACCCGGGTGCATCTGTTTCGATAGATGACCCCCACGGCATACCCACGGTTTTCGGTCCGGCCATCTTGGCGGACTGGTGGGTCATATGAGACCGGGCCGAGCAATCGGAACGGACGAACATGTAGATACCGCCTCGGGACTCGTCTCGGAGTGGTCAATGCTAAAAACATGTCATTGCTGTCACCGTGCAGCACAAACAAGGAGAAGTAGTGCCAACTATTCAGCAGTTGGTCCGGAAGGGGCGTACGCCGAAGGTCACCAAGACCAAGGCTCCCGCTCTGAAGGCCAATCCCCAGCAGCGTGGTGTTTGCACCCGTGTGTACACCACCACCCCGAAGAAGCCGAACTCGGCGATGCGTAAGGTCGCTCGTGTGAAGCTCTCCAACGGCACCGAGGTCACCGCCTACATTCCCGGCGAGGGCCACAACCTGCAGGAGCACTCGATGGTGCTCGTGCGCGGCGGTCGTGTGAAGGACCTCCCCGGTGTGCGTTACAAGATCGTTCGCGGCGCTCTCGACACTCAGGCAGTGAAGAACCGCAAGCAGGCTCGTAGCCGCTACGGCGCCAAGAAGGAGAAGAAGTAATGCCTCGTAAGGGACCCGCTCCGAAGCGCCCCGTCGTTGCCGATCCGGTATACGGCGCTCCGATCGTCAGCCAGCTCGTAAACAAGATCCTCGTCGATGGTAAGAAGTCCCTCGCCGAGCGCATCGTGTACGACGCACTGGCTGCCGTTTCCGCCAAGAACGGCCAGGACGCCGTTGTGACCCTGAAGAAGGCGCTCGACAACGTGCGCCCGACTCTTGAGGTTCGCAGCCGTCGTGTTGGTGGTTCGACCTACCAGGTGCCGGTTGAGGTTAAGCCTCACCGTGCCAACACTCTCGCACTGCGCTGGCTCGTGTCCTACGCCAAGGGCCGCCGCGAGAAGACGATCATCGAGCGTCTCACCAACGAGATTCTGGATGCATCGAATGGTCTGGGCGCCGCTGTGAAGCGTCGTGAAGACACCCACAAGATGGCCGAGTCGAACCGGGCATTCGCTCACTACCGCTGGTAGCGAGAGTTCCATTCGCGGGCGGGCAGGATTTTTTCCTGTCCGCCCGTGGATGGGCCCGAGTTCGGCTTCCCGACCTACTAAATATCGGAGGAACCCGTGGCACTTGACGTGCTCACCGACCTGAACAAGGTCCGCAACATTGGCATCATGGCGCACATCGATGCCGGTAAGACCACTACGACCGAGCGCATCCTTTTCTACACCGGTGTGAACCACAAGATCGGTGAGACCCACGACGGCGGTGCCACCACCGACTGGATGGAGCAGGAGCAGGAGCGCGGCATCACGATCACGTCTGCCGCCGTGACCTGTTTCTGGAACAAGAACCAGATCAACATCATCGACACCCCCGGTCACGTTGACTTCACCGTTGAGGTAGAGCGTTCGCTCCGCGTCCTCGACGGCGCCGTCGCCGTGTTCGACGGCAAGGAGGGCGTTGAGCCCCAGTCCGAGACCGTGTGGCGTCAGGCTGACAAGTACAACGTTCCGCGTATCTGCTTCGTCAACAAGATGGACAAGCTGGGTGCTGACTTCTACTTCACCGTAGACACCATCGTCAACCGCCTGGGTGCCAAGCCGCTGGTTATCCAGCTGCCCATCGGCTCCGAGAGCGAGTTCGAGGGTGTTGTTGACCTCGTCGAGATGAACGCTAAGACCTGGCGCGGAGACGCAAAGGGTGACGTTCAGATGGGCGCCAAGTACGCCACCGAGGAGATCCCCGAGGACCTCAAGGAGAAGGCTGCGGAATACCGCACCGCTCTGCTGGAGACCGTCGCCGAGACCGACGACGCCCTCATGGAGAAGTACTTCGGCGGCGAAGAGCTGACCATCGCCGAGATCAAGGGCGCGATCCGTAAGCTCACCGTTAACTCGGAGATCTACCCGGTTCTGTGTGGCTCGGCCTTCAAGAACCGTGGTGTGCAGCCGATGCTGGACGCCGTTGTTGACTACCTCCCCTCGCCGCTGGACGTTGGAGCCATCGAGGCTCGCGACGTGCGCGACGAAGAGGTCATCATCGAGCGCAAGCCCGACGCTTCGGAGCCCTTCGCGGCTCTGGCCTTCAAGGTTGCCGTGCACCCCTTCTTCGGTCGTCTGACCTACGTACGTGTCTACTCGGGTTCGGCTGAATCCGGTGAGGGCATCTACAACGCCACCAAGGGCAAGAAGGAGCGCATCGGAAAGATCTTCCAGATGCAGGCCAACAAGGAGCTCCCCGTTGACCGCGTTACCGCCGGTCACATCTACGCCGTGATCGGTCTGAAGGACACCACCACCGGTGACACCCTGACCGACCCGAACAACCAGGTTGTTCTGGAGTCGATGACCTTCCCCGAGCCCGTCATTGAGGTTGCTATTGAGCCCAAGACCAAGGCCGACCAGGAGAAGCTCGGTACCGCTATCCAGAAACTGGCTGAAGAGGACCCGACCTTCCGGGTTGAGCTCAACCAGGAGACCGGTCAGACCGTCATCAAGGGTATGGGTGAGCTTCACCTGGACATCCTCGTTGACCGTATGAAGCGCGAGTTCAAGGTTGAGGCCAACGTGGGTAAGCCCCAGGTTGCCTTCCGTGAGACCATCCGTCGCACGGTTGACAAGCACGACTACACCCACAAGAAGCAGACCGGTGGATCCGGTCAGTTCGCGAAGATCCAGTTCGGCATCGAGCCGATCGAGGTCACCGAGGACACCATCTACGAGTTCGACAACAAGGTCACCGGTGGCCGTATTCCGCGTGAGTACATCCCCTCGGTTGACGCCGGATTCAAGGATGCGCTTCAGGTTGGTGTGCTCGCCGGCTACCCCGTCGTGGGTGTCAAGGCGAACCTGCTTGACGGTGCTGCGCACGACGTCGACTCCTCGGAGATGGCGTTCAAGATTGCGGGCTCGATGGGTATGAAGGAGGCTCTGCGCAAGGCGAACCCCGTCCTGCTCGAGCCGCTCATGGCCGTTGAGGTCCGTACCCCCGAAGAGTACATGGGTGACGTTATTGGTGACCTGAACTCTCGTCGTGGACAGATTTCTTCGATGGAGGACGCCTCCGGTGTGAAGGTTATTCGCGCCGCTGTTCCGCTTTCGGAGATGTTCGGATACGTCGGTGACCTGCGCTCGAAGACCTCGGGTCGCGCCGTCTACTCGATGACTTTCGAAAGCTATGCTGAGGTCCCCAAGGCTGTTGCCGAGGAGATCATTCAGAAGAACCAGGGCGAATAGCCCCTGCGCTGCCTGGCGCGTCGTCGCTGACCTACGCTACATTTGCGACGACGCGCCGGGACACCGGCGAAACCTAGTAACATATATTGACAATCCCTGTGGTGTGCCGCGTGCAATCCAGCGCGTGAACACATTGCACAAGTCCTGAGGAGGACCCAGTGGCTAAGGCCAAGTTCGAGCGGACCAAGCCGCACGTAAACATCGGAACCATCGGTCACGTTGACCACGGTAAGACCACCCTTACCGCGGCCATCTCGAAGGTTCTGGCTGACACCTACCCGTCGGCAACCAACGTTCAGCGCGACTTCGCTACCATCGACTCCGCTCCCGAGGAGCGTCAGCGTGGTATCACGATCAACATCTCCCACGTGGAGTACGAGACCGAGAAGCGTCACTACGCACACGTTGACGCCCCGGGTCACGCCGACTACATCAAGAACATGATCACCGGTGCCGCTCAGATGGATGGCGCAATCCTCGTGGTTGCCGCTACCGACGGTCCGATGGCTCAGACCCGTGAGCACGTTCTGCTCGCCAAGCAGGTTGGTGTTCCCTACCTGCTCGTCGCACTGAACAAGTCCGACATGGTTGAGGACGAGGAGATCCTGGAGCTCGTTGAGCTCGAGGTTCGCGAGCTGCTCTCCAGCCAGAGCTTCGATGGCGACGACGCTCCGGTCGTGCGCGTTTCGGCTCTGAAGGCCCTCGAGGGCGACGAGAAGTGGGTCGGCCAGATCCTCGAGCTCATGAAGGCTGTTGACGAGAACATTCCGGACCCGGTTCGTGACCGCGACAAGCCCTTCCTGATGCCCGTTGAGGACGTCTTCACCATCACCGGTCGTGGAACCGTTGTGACCGGCCGCGCCGAGCGTGGAACCCTCGCCATCAACTCCGAGGTTGAGATCGTTGGACTGCGTCCGACCGTCAAGACCACCGTGACTGGTATCGAGATGTTCCACAAGCAGCTCGACGAGGCATGGGCCGGCGAGAACTGTGGTCTGCTGCTCCGCGGTACCAAGCGCGAAGACGTAGAGCGCGGTCAGGTTATCGTGAAGCCGGGTTCGGTTACCCCGCACACCAACTTCGAGGGCACCGCCTACATCCTGTCCAAGGATGAGGGTGGCCGTCACAACCCGTTCTACGCGAACTACCGCCCGCAGTTCTACTTCCGCACCACCGACGTGACCGGCGTCATCACCCTCCCCGAGGGTGTCGAGCTGGTTCTCCCCGGTGACACCGTGGACATGACCGTTGAGCTGATCCAGCCCATCGCCATGGAAGAGGGCCTCGGCTTCGCAATCCGTGAGGGTGGCCGCACCGTTGGTGCTGGTACCGTCACCTCGATCACCAAGTAATTTCGGTTACTTTCTGATCTAGCGACTAGCTAAACAAAACCCCCGCAGACTTCGGTCTGCGGGGGTTTTGTGATTCTCGCCCCGAACGGGGGCCACGGGGAAGGTTGTGCGGGTTTCGGGTGCGCGCGAGAATAATCGCACGCCGCCACTTTCGCGGCTGCTCGCGAATAAAAGGGGAAGTGCAATGGGACTGGATGATCTGGTGAACAAGGCCAAGGGCCTCGTTGGCGACAACGCGGCGGCGATTAACGATGCGATCCACAGCGAAAAGGCCGAGGAGATCAGTGACAAGGTGCTGGATGGTGCCTCGGATCTGGCCAATAAGGTCACCGGCGGCAAGTTTGCCGACCAGGTGCAGTCGGCCCGCGACGCCGCGGATAAGGCGATCGGTAACGAGTAGCGTTACCGCCCAAACCACCGAATTCGGGGTTCGATGCGAAGGCATCGGGCCCCGAATTTTTGTGTTCGGGAGAGGCCACGGAGGGGGTATTTGCATCCCGGGCGTGTTGTCAGGGCGGGCGCCCCGTTTTGCCGCATGAAATCAAGGCAGACAATCCGACACGCGCGGGTTGCATAAAGTGCCCGTCTCTGCCAGAATCGAGAGGTTCGACTTTTTCTTGGGGCACAGCTGTGTCCGGGGAAATAACCGGCCGATCGTGTCTGTGGATTGTGAGTAATCATACGCCGCGGGCCACGTCCGGGTAGACACAACATAATCTCCACTCCTCGAACAGGTGGCACCTCGGTGCCGGCCGAAAATCAGGGGTGGGGAACCCATCGTCGGAACCGGGAAACCGAAGCCGCGCGGTAGGTCACGTTGATAGCGAAATAGTGGTGCGACACCTAGGAGTACCCCACGGGGGAGCTGCAAAGCTCTAGCCGTGATGAAGCGCGTCCAATGCGGGAGACCGTAAGACGCAAGACAGAATGAGAGTCACTAATGGCGGGACAGAAGATCCGCATTCGACTTAAGTCGTATGACCACGAGGTCATCGACTCCTCGGCACGCAAGATCGTTGACACGGTCACCCGTGCCGGCGCAACCGTAGTTGGCCCCGTGCCGCTGCCGACCGAGAAGAACGTGGTTTGTGTAATCCGTTCTCCCCACAAGTACAAGGACAGCCGGGAGCACTTTGAAATGCGCACCCACAAGCGTCTGATTGACATTGTCGACCCGACCCCCAAGGCCGTTGATTCGCTGATGCGTCTCGACCTGCCGGCGGACGTCAACATCGAGATCAAGCTGTAGGGGCAATCATGGTTACGCAGAACAAGACCGTTAAGGGTCTGCTCGGCACCAAGCTCGGCATGACTCAGGTGTGGGACGAGAACAACAAGCTCGTACCCGTTACCGTTATCGAAATCGCTCCGAACGTTGTCACTCAGGTGCGCAACCTCGAGGTAGATGGATACGCTGCCGTGCAGATCGCTGCCGGTCAGATCGACCCGCGCAAGGTGAACAAGCCCGACGCAGGTCACTTCGAGAAGGCCGGGGTTACCCCGCGCCGTCACCTCACCGAGGTGCGCACCGCTGACGCCGCTGAGTACGCTCTCGGTCAGGAGCTCACCGTTGAGGCAACCTTCGAGGCCGGCCAGAAGGTCGACGTCGTTGGAACCTCTAAGGGTAAGGGTTTCGCCGGTGTGATGAAGCGCCACGGCTTCGGCGGCGCTCCGGCATCGCACGGTGCCCACCGCAACCACCGTAAGCCCGGTTCGATCGGTGGCGCGTCCACCCCGGGTCGCGTTTTCAAGGGCCAGCGCATGGCCGGCCGGATGGGTGGTGAGCGTGTTACGGTTCTGAACCTGCACGTCCACGCCATCGACGCCGAGAAGGGTCTCCTGCTCGTTAAGGGCGCGGTTCCCGGTGCGCGTGGTCGTCTCGTATTCGTCCGCACCGCCGTGAAGGGAGCCTAATTTCCATGGCTACCAAGATTGACGTTCTGGACGCGAAGGGCAAGAAGGCAGAGGCTGTAGAGCTTCCCGCCGAGATCTTCGACGTCGTTACCAACGTCCCGCTGATTCACCAGGTCGTCGTCGCGCAGCTTGCTGCCGCACGTCAGGGTACCCACAGCACCAAGACCCGCGGAGAGCGCTCCGGCGCCGGCCGCAAGCCGTTCAAGCAGAAGGGAACCGGTCGCGCTCGTCAGGGCTCGATCCGTGCTCCTCAGATGGTTGGCGGTGGAATCGTCCACGGACCGACCCCGCGTGACTACGCACAGCGCACCCCCAAGAAGATGATTGCCGCCGCCCTGCGCGGTGCACTGTCCGACCGGGCCCGCGGTGAGCGTCTGCACGTTGTGTCGACCCTCGCACTGAGCGAGACCCCGTCGACCAAGGTCGCCGCTACCTACCTGGACACCATTGCTTCCTCGCGTCACGTGCTCATCGTTATTGAGCGCAACGACGAGGTCGGCGCTCTGTCCGTTCGCAACATCCCCGAGGTCCACGTGATCCACCCGGATCAGCTGAACGCCTACGACGTGCTCGTCTCCGACGACATCGTTTTCACCAAGGGTGCCTTCGACGCTTTCGTCGCCGGTCCGGTGGCAGGCAAGTCGGCTAAGTCCGTGGCTTCGTCGGCCGAGGTGACCGAGGAGGTCTCCGCATGAGCATCATCGTAAACAAGGACCCCCGCGACGTCATTCTGGCTCCGGTTGTCTCCGAGAAGAGCTACGCTCTGATCGACGAGGGCAAGTACACCTTCGAGGTTGACCCCCGTTCGAACAAGACCGAGATCAAGCTCGCGATCGAGAAGATCTTCGATGTGCAGGTTGCATCGATCTCGACCCTGAACCGTAAGGGTAAGACTCGTCGTACCCGCTTCGGTCTGGGCAAGCGCAAGGACACCAAGCGCGCGATCGTCACGCTCAAGTCCGGTTCCATCGACATCTTCACCGCTGTCGGCTAGGGAGCATAAGGAATAATTATGGCTATTCGCAAGTACAAGCCGACGACCCCGGGTCGTCGTGGATCGAGCGTTTCGGACTTCGCCGAAATCACCCGTTCGACCCCCGAAAAGTCGCTGCTGCGCCCCCTGTCGAAGACCGGTGGACGTAACAACCAGGGTCGCATCACGACCCGTCACATCGGTGGTGGCCACAAGCGCCAGTACCGCGTGATCGACTTCCGTCGTAACGACAAGGACGGCGTGAACGCTCGCGTCGCTCACATCGAGTACGACCCCAACCGCACCGCACGTATCGCGCTGCTGCACTTCGTTGACGGAACCAAGCGTTACATCATCGCTCCGGACAAGCTGAAGCAGGGCGACATCGTCGAGTCGGGTGCCGGCGCTGACATCAAGCCCGGTAACAACCTGCCGATGAAGAACATCCCCACCGGTACCGTGATCCACAACATTGAGCTCCGCCCCGGTGGCGGCGCCAAGATGGCTCGCTCCGCTGGTGCTTCGGTTCGTCTCGTCGCCAAGGATGGCCCCTACGTGCAGCTGCGTCTGCCCTCGGGTGAAATCCGCAACGTTGACGCTCGCTGCCGCGCCACCATTGGTGAGGTCGGAAACGCCGAGCAGTCGAACATCAACTGGGGTAAGGCTGGACGTAACCGCTGGCGCGGTATCCGTCCGACCGTCCGTGGTGTTGCCATGAACCCGGTTGACCACCCGCACGGTGGTGGTGAGGGTAAGACCTCCGGTGGTCGTCACCCTGTGTCCCCCTGGGGCCAGAAGGAAGGCCGTACCCGTCGCCCCAACAAGGAAAGCGACAAGCTCATTGTTCGTCGCCGTACCGTCGGTAAGAAGCGTAAGTAGAGGACGTAGAAGATGCCACGCAGTCTTAAGAAGGGCCCCTTCGTTGACGATCACCTGCTTCGCAAGGTCGTCAAGCAGAACGAGGCCAAGAGCCAGAACGTGATCAAGACCTGGTCGCGCCGTTCGATGATCGTTCCCGCCATGCTGGGTCACACCATCGCGGTACACGACGGTCGCAAGCACATCCCGGTGTTCGTCACCGAGACCATGGTCGGTCACAAGCTGGGCGAGTTCGCCCCGACTCGTACCTTCCGCGGTCACGTGAAGGACGACAAGAAGGGCCGTCGCCGCTAAGGCGGCGACGATTAGGAGGAAATAATGGTGGAGTCAATCGCACGCGTGCGACACATCCGCGTCACCCCCATGAAGGCCCGTCGCGTTATCAACCTGGTGCGTGGAAAGCAGGCCGTTGAGGCCCTCGCTATCCTGAAGTTCGCACAGCAGGGTGCATCCGAGCCGATTTACAAGCTCGTCGCATCCGCCATGGCTAACGCCCGGGTGAAGGCCGACAAGGACAACCTGTTCCTGGACGAGGCCGACCTGTACATCAAGAGCGCATATGTAGACGAGGGGACCACGCTCAAGCGTTTCCAGCCTCGTGCTCAGGGTCGCGCTTTCCAGATCAAGAAGCGCACCAGCCACATCACTGTTGTGCTCGCCACTCCTGAGGAGGGTACGAAGTAATGGGTCAGAAAGTAAACCCTTACGGCTTCCGCCTGGGCATCACCACCGACCACGTGTCGCGTTGGTTTGCCGACAGCACCAAGCCGGGCCAGCGTTACGCCGACTACGTAGCCGAGGACGTGAAGATCCGCAGCTCGCTGCAGACCTCCCTCGACCGCGCAGGCGTTTCGAAGATTGAGATCGAGCGCACCCGCGACCGTGTACGGGTGGACATCCACACCGCACGTCCGGGTATCGTTATCGGTCGCCGTGGAGCCGAGGCCGAGCGCATCCGCGCCGACCTGGAGAAGCTCACCGGCAAGCAGATCCAGCTGAACATCCTCGAGGTCAAGAACCCCGAGGCCGACGCTCAGCTGGTTGCTCAGGGTATCGCTGAGCAGCTCACCGCACGTGTGGCCTTCCGCCGCGCAATGCGTAAGGGCCTGCAGGGCGCACAGCGCGCCGGCGCCAAGGGTGTTCGCATCCAGGTGTCGGGTCGTCTGGGCGGCGCCGAGATGAGCCGTTCGGAGTTCTACCGCGAGGGTCGCGTGCCGCTGCACACCCTTCGTGCGAACATCGACTACGGCTTCTACGAGGCCAAGACCACCTTTGGTCGGATCGGCGTTAAGGTCTGGATCTACAAGGGTGACATCACCAACAAGGAACTCGCTCGCGAGCAGGCCAACACCAAGGGCCGCAACGAGCGTAACGACCGGCCCCGTCGCGCCCCGCGCGCTGCTGAGGCGCCGGTGGCAGAAGGAGCTAGCGCCTAATGTTGATTCCCCGTCGTGTAAAGCACCGTAAGCAGCACCGTCCGCACCGGACCGGTCACGCTACCGGTGGCACCACCGTAAGCTTCGGCGAGTATGGCATCCAGGCTCTGACCCCCGCTTACGTGACCAACCGTCAGATCGAGTCCGCTCGTATCGCCATGACCCGTCACATCAAGCGTGGTGGAAAGGTGTGGATCAACATCTACCCCGACCGTCCGCTGACCAAGAAGCCCGCCGAAACCCGCATGGGTTCCGGTAAGGGTTCGCCCGAGTGGTGGGTCGCCAACGTCAAGCCGGGCCGCGTGCTCTTCGAGGTTGCTGGAGTCCCCGAGACCCTGGCCCGCGAGGCACTCACCCGTGCAATCCACAAGCTGCCCCTCAAGGCACGCATCATCAAGCGCGAGGAGGGCGACGCATAATGGCGATCGGTTCCAAGGAGCTCACCCCGAGCGAGCTCGACACTTTTGAAAACGAACGACTGGTAGACGAGCTGCGGAAGGCAAAGGAAGAACTCTTCAACCTGCGCTTCCAGTCCGCTACCGGTCAGCTGGAGACCCATGGACGCCTGCGCGCCGTGCGTCGCGACATCGCCCGTATTTACACGGTGATCCGCGAGCGCGAGCTGGGTATTCGGGCCACTCCGGCTCCGGTGGAGGCTGCCCCCAAGAAGGCTGCCGCCAAGAAGAGCAAGAAGACCGAGGCCGCTGAGGCCGAGGTCGCCGACACGAAGGAGGCCTAGGCATGGCTACCGCTAAGGAAAACGCGGCCGCAGCCGACGTCACGGAGACCGCTCGCGGTTACCGTAAGACCCGTCGTGGCTACGTTGTCAGCAACAAGATGGACAAGACCATCGTCATCGAGGTTGAGGACCGCGTCAAGCACGCTCTCTACGGCAAGATCATCCGCCGTACCTCGAAGATCAAGGCTCACGACGAGCAGAACACCGCCGGTATCGGTGACCACGTTCTGATCGCCGAGACTCGGCCGCTGAGTGCTACCAAGCACTGGCGCCTGGTCGAGATCCTCGAGAAGGCCAAGTAGTCCTTCGGGCCTACTTTGTAAAGGAGTAAATAGTGCTTCAGCAGGAATCACGACTCAAGGTTGCCGATAACACCGGCGCCAAGGAGCTGCTCACGATCCGCGTTCTCGGTGGCTCCGGCCGTCGTTACGCCGGTCTCGGCGACACCATCGTTGCAACCGTCAAGGACGCAATCCCCGGTGGAAACGTCAAGAAGGGTGACGTCGTCAAGGCCGTCATCGTTCGCACCAAGAAGGAAACCCGTCGTCCCGACGGTTCCTACATCAAGTTCGACGAGAACGCTGCCGTTATCCTCAAGGCTGACGGCGAGCCCCGTGGAACCCGTATCTTCGGACCGGTTGGTCGCGAGCTTCGCGACAAGAAGTTCATGAAGATCATCTCGCTGGCTCCGGAGGTGCTGTAACTATGGCGAACATCAAGAAGGGTGACCTGGTTCAGGTCATCACCGGTGCTACCCAGGCCCGCGGCGGCGACCGCGGCAAGCAGGGCAAGGTTCTCTCGGTTAACAACGAGACCAACCGCGTCGTGGTTGAGGGCGTAAACTACGTCACCAAGCACGTGCGTCAGGGCCAGACCCAGCGCGGCACCAAGACCGGTGGCATCGAGACCGTCGAGGCAGCCATCCACATCTCCAATGTGGCCCTGGTTGACCCCGAGTCGAAGAAGCCGACCCGCGTCGGACACCGTAACGAAGAGGTAGTGAAGGACGGCGTCAAGAAGACTGTCCGCGTTCGCTACGCCAAGAAGTCTGGTAAGGATCTCTAATGACTGACACCGCTGCCGCGTCGGCTGGCAAGATCCAGCCGCGCCTGAAGCAGAAGTACCGTAGCGAGATCGCTCCGGCACTGAAGGAAGAGT
Source organism: Mycetocola sp. BIGb0189 (assembly GCF_024810155.1). Taxonomy (NCBI): domain Bacteria; kingdom Bacillati; phylum Actinomycetota; class Actinomycetes; order Micrococcales; family Microbacteriaceae; genus Mycetocola; species Mycetocola sp. BIGb0189. The sequence continues at coordinate 72,983 of NZ_JANUED010000009.1, read as the reverse complement.
TTGGCTTCGCCAACGTTCACCAGATTCCGGGAATCGTTAAGGTTGTCGTGAACACCGGTGTCGGTGAAGCCGCTCGTGACTCGAAGGTGATCGAGGGTGCTATCGCAGACCTCATCAAGATCACCGGACAGAAGCCCCAGGTCACCCTGGCCCGTAAGTCCATCGCACAGTTCAAGCTGCGCGAGGGCCAGGCCATCGGCGCCCACGTCACCATGCGTGGAGACCGTGCCTGGGAGTTCCTGGACCGCCTGGTCAACCTGGCCCTGCCCCGTATCCGGGACTTCCGCGGCCTGAGCGACAAGCAGTTCGATGGAAACGGTAACTACACCTTCGGTCTGACCGAGCAGAGTGTGTTCCACGAAATCGACCAGGACAAGATCGATCGCGTGCGCGGTTTCGACATCACCGTCGTGACCACCGCCAAGACCGATGACGAGGGTCGCGCGCTGCTCAAGGCGCTCGGCTTCCCGTTCAAGTCCGGGAACTAATTCCGTTCGATTGAACGCGGGCGCGGTTCATGCTGTAGAGTATGCACCGCGCCCGTTTTCGGGCGGTACTTAGGGTGCTCGCAGCCGCGGCACCCTCCCACCACAGGTCGCCTGTCGTGTAACGGCAGTCGAAACCTGGTGTTTAAAGGAAAATTAAACATGACAATGACAGATCCGGTCGCAGACCTGCTGACCAGACTGCGCAATGCCAACTCGGCACACCACGACTCCGTGTCGATGCCGAGCAGCAAGCTCAAGAAGAACATCGCATCCATCCTCGAGCGCGAGGGTTACATTGCTGGTTGGAAGGTGGAGGCCGCCCGCGTGGGTGAGACTCTGTCCCTCGACCTCAAGTACGGCCCCAACCGTGAGCGTTCGATCGTCGGCATCAAGCGAGTTTCGAAGCCGGGCCTGCGCGTATACGCAAAGTCCACCGAAATTCCTCAGGTTCTTGGCGGCCTCGGTGTTGCCATCCTGTCCACCTCCTCCGGTCTGCTGACCGACCGTGAGGCCGAGAAGAAGGGCGTGGGCGGAGAAGTTCTCGCCTACGTGTGGTAATCCGACATGTCGCGTATTGGAAGACTTCCCATCCAGATCCCCGCGGGTGTCACCGTAGCCGTCGACGGCCAGAACGTCGCGGTTAAGGGACCCAAGGGTGAGCTGAGCCTCGTAGTGGCCAACCCGATTGAGGTTGCACTCGAGGAGAACCAGGTTCTGGTTACCCGTCCGAACGACGAGCGCGACTCGCGTTCGCTGCACGGTCTGACCCGTACCCTGATCAACAACCAGATCATCGGTGTGACCGATGGTTACACCAAGGGCCTTGAGGTCGTTGGTACCGGTTACCGTGTTGCACTGAAGGGCGCGAACCTGGAGTTCGCTCTCGGCTTCTCGCACCCGGTTGTTGTCGAGCCCCCGGCCGGCATCACCTTCTCCGTTGAGGGCAACAACAAGGTCACCGTGGCCGGCATCGACAAGCAGGCCGTCGGTGAGGTTGCCGCCAACATTCGCAAGATCCGCAAGCCTGAGCCCTACAAGGGTAAGGGTGTGCGTTACGCCGGCGAGATCGTACGCCGCAAGGCCGGAAAGGCTGGTAAGTAACCATGGCTGTAAAGTCAAAGTCGGCCGCTCGTAAGCGTCGCCACACTCGTCTGCGCAAGAAGGTCGTCGGCACCGAGCTGCGTCCGCGCCTGGTCGTTACCCGTTCGGCACGTCACGTGTTCGTTCAGGTCATCGACGACAGCAAGGGCCACACCGTGGCCTCGGCCTCCACCATGGAAGCCGACCTGCGTACCTTCGAGGGCGACAAGTCCGCTAAGGCTCGCAAGATTGGTGAGCTGGTTGCTGAGCGTGCCAAGGCCGCCGGCATCGAAGAAGTTGTATTTGACCGTGGCGGTAACCGCTACGCCGGTCGTGTCGCAGCGATCGCCGATGGAGCTCGTGAGGGTGGGTTGAACCTGTGACCGAGGCAAGCAAGGAGCAGACCGTGGCTACTGAAGAAGCCGTCGCCGAGAAGCCGGTTGAGACCGCTGCCGGCACCGACCAGTCGGGTCGTGGCAACGGCCGCGACAACAACCGCCGTGGCGGTCAGGGTGGACGCGAGCGTGGCCAGGGCCGCGACCGCAACAGCCGTGACGCCGAGAAGAGCCAGTTCCTGGAGCGCGTTGTTACCATCAACCGCGTGTCCAAGGTTGTGAAGGGTGGTCGTCGCTTTAGCTTCACCGCTCTCGTAGTTGTCGGTGACGGCAACGGCCTGGTAGGCGTTGGCTACGGAAAGGCGAAGGAAGTTCCCCTCGCTATTTCCAAGGGTGTCGAGGAGGCGAAGAAGAACTTCTTCCGCGTCCCGCGCGTTGGTTCGTCCATCCCCCACCCCGTCCAGGGTGAGGCCGCAGCCGGCGTTGTCCTGCTGCGTCCGGCCGCTGCCGGTACCGGTGTTATCGCCGGTGGTCCGGTTCGCGCCGTACTCGAGTGCGCCGGTATCCACGACGTTCTCTCGAAGTCGCTGGGTTCCAGCAACACCATCAACATCGTTCACGCGACCGTTGCCGCTCTGAAGCAGCTGGAAGAGCCCCGCGCTGTTGCAGCTCGTCGTGGCAAGTCGTATGACGAGATCGCTCCGGCGAAGCTGCTGCAGGTTGAGGCTCGCGCCGCAGCCGCCGCTGCCGCCGCAAAGGTAGGTGCCTAATGGCCAAGCTGAAGATCACTCAGATCAAGTCCAAAATTAGTGAGAAGCAGTACCAGCGCGACACCCTGCGTTCGCTGGGTCTGCGTCGCATCGGTGCCGTTGTTATCCGCGAGGACAACAAGCAGAACCGCGGCTACGTAAACACTGTTGCTCACCTCGTGAAGGTTGAGGAGGTCGACTAATGGCTGAGGAAAAGGCTGTAGCCGACGAGAAGAAGACTGCCGCTAAGGCACCCGCCGCGAAGAAGGCACCGGCTGCTAAGGCAACCGCCGCCAAGAAGCCGGCCGCCAAGGCAGCTGAGAAGAAGACCGAGGAGACCGCTGCGCGTCCCCAGGTCCTCAAGGTTCACCACCTGCGTCCCGCCGAGGGTGCCAAGAAGGCCAAGACCCGCGTCGGTCGTGGTGAGGGCTCCAAGGGTAAGACCGCGGGCCGTGGTACCAAGGGAACCAAGGCACGCTACCAGGTACGCCCCGGCTTCGCCGGTGGGCAGCTCCCGCTGCACATGCGCGCACCGAAGCTGCGTGGTTTCAAGAACCCGTTCCGGGTCGAGTACCAGGTTGTTAACCTGTCGACCCTGGCTGAGCTCTACCCCAAGGGTGGCGACGTAACCGTTGCTGACCTCGTGGAAAAGGGCGCAGTCCGCAAGAACGAGCTGGTGAAGGTTCTGGGCAACGGCGAGATCGCCGTGAAGCTGAACATCACCGTCGACAAGATCTCGGGCTCGGCCCAGGAGAAGGTCGTCGCCGCAGGCGGTTCGGTTAACTAAGTTCGGCAGATGAATTCCGCTTAAATTGAGCGGATTTCGGTCCGAAATTGCGAATTGGGTCCGATAATCGAGTAGATTCGATTATCGGGCCCTTTTTCGTAGGGTCCATCAGCAGGTAAGCAGAGTTCGCGCCGTGAGGCACGCAACCAGGAGGCTGTTTTTTGTTTAGTGCCGTCGCGCGGATTTTCCGCACTCCCGATCTTCGCCGCAAGATCGGATTCACGCTCGGGATCATCGCGATCTACCGACTGGGTTCGTTCATTCCGGCGCCGTTTGTCGACTTCAAAAACGTCCAGGCCTGTCTGGTATCGGACCAGACCACCTCGGGTGCGTATGAGCTGATCAACCTGTTCTCGGGTGGTGCTCTGCTGCAGCTCTCGATCTTCGCGCTGGGTATCATGCCCTACATCACCGCGTCGATCATCACCCAGCTGCTGCGCGTGGTTATTCCGCACTTCGAAACCCTCTACAAGGAGGGCCAGACCGGTCAGGCCAAGCTGACCCAGTACACCCGTTACCTGACGATCTTCCTGGGTGTGCTGCAGTCCACCACCCTGATCACCGTGGCTCGTACCGGTGCACTGTTTGGTAACACCGGTGTGCCCGCCTGTGAGAACCTGCTGACCACCGACACCTGGTACGCGGTACTGCTGATGGTCATCACCATGACCGCCGGTACCGGTCTGATCATGTGGATGGGTGAGCTGATCACCGAGCGCGGTATCGGTAACGGTATGTCGCTGCTGATCTTCACCTCGATCTCGGCCACCTTCCCCGCCGCCATGGCTTCGATCTGGTCCGCCAAGGGTCCGGAGATCTTCTTCATGGTGATCGCCGTGGGTATCGTCATCATGGCCCTGGTTGTGTTCGTGGAGCAGTCCCAGCGCCGGATTCCGGTGCAGTACGCCAAGCGCATGGTGGGTCGCCGTACCTACGGTGGTAACAACACCTATATCCCGATCAAGGTCAACATGGCCGGTGTGGTCCCCGTGATCTTCGCCTCGTCGCTGCTGTACCTGCCCGCCCTGCTGGCGCAGTTCAACCAGCCCGCCGCCGGTCAGGATCCCGCCGCCTGGGTCACCTGGATCAACGATTACCTCACCAAGGGTGATCACCCGCTCTACATGCTTCTCTACTTCATGCTCATCGTTGGGTTCACCTACTTCTACGTTGCCATTACGTTCAACCCCGAAGAGGTAGCCGACAACATGAAGCGCTACGGGGGCTTCATCCCCGGCATCCGTGCCGGCCGCCCCACCGCCGAATACCTGGACTACGTGCTCACCCGCGTGACGCTGCCCGGTTCGGTTTACCTGGGTCTGATCGCGCTGATCCCGCTGATCGCGCTCGGCCTGGTTGGTGCCAACGCGAACTTCCCGTTCGGTGGCGCCTCGATTCTGATCATCGTTGGTGTGGGTCTGGAGACGGTCAAGCAGATCGACTCGCAGCTGCAGCAGCGTCACTACGAAGGGTTACTCCGTTGAGCCGTCTCCTCATTGTTGGTCCGCAGGGATCGGGCAAGGGCACCCAGGGTGTCGAAATCGCCGGTCTCCTGAACATCCCCGCCATCTCCACCGGCGACATGTTCCGGGCAAACATTGGTGGCGAGACCGAACTGGGTCTCAAGATCAAGGCAGTTATCGAAGCCGGCAACCTGGTGGACGACGCCCTGACCGGCGAGGTCGTGCGCGACCGCCTGTCCCAGGAGGACGCCGCCGCCGGATTCCTGCTGGACGGCTACCCGCGCAACCTGGTTCAGGTCGCCGACCTGGACGAGTTCCTCACCGCCCGCGGCGAGGCCCTGGACCTGGTTGTTGAGCTGGTTGTTCCCCGCGAGGAGAGCATCACCCGCCTGGTGGCTCGCGCCGCCGAGCAGGGCCGCAGCGACGACACCGAAGAGGTCATCAGCAACCGCCTGAAGATCTACGAGGAGCAGACCACCCCGATCCTCGACGTGTACCGCGAGCGCGGTATCGTCGCCGAGGTCGACGGCGTCGGTTCGATTGCCGATGTGCTGGCACGGATCACCGAGGTTCTGCGCGAGCGCGACCTGCTCGCGGCGTAGTTCGTGATCTTCCGCAAGAAAAACATCTATAAGACCCCGGAGCAGATGCGCCGGATGGTCGCCCCGGGTCTCGCCACGGCCGCATCGCTTGCGGCCGTGCGCGAGGCCATCCGGCCCGGCATCACCACGCTGGAGCTCGACGCCATCGCCGAAACCGCAATCATCGCGGCCGGCGGTGCGTCGAACTTCAAGCTGGTGCCGGGCTATCGGCATACCGTGTGCGCATCGGTGAACGCCGACGTGGTGCACGGCATCCCGAATGATCGTCCGCTTGAGCCCGGAGACATTCTCTCGATCGACTCCGGTGCGATCCTCGACGGCTGGAACGGCGATTCGGCCTTCACCACGGTTCTGGACAATTTCGCCGATCCCGAGCTTGTGGCCCTGCGCCGCCAGCTCAACGACATCACCGAAGGCTCCCTGTGGGCCGGTATCGCCCGTTTGGCCTCGGCCAAGCACCTGAACGAGGTGGGGGCCGCGATCGAGGACCACATCGTCGCACAGGGCGGCGGACACGACTACGGGATCCTCGAGGATTTTGTGGGTCACGGCATCGGCCGCGACATGCATGAGGATCCGCCCGTCTTCAACTATCGGGTACGCGAAAAGGGTCCCGAGGTTCGCCCCGGGCTCGTCGTTGCGATCGAGCCGATGGTGGTTCGGGGCAAGATCGACACCATCATCCAGGACGATGAGTGGACGGTGACCACCGCCGATGGCGAGCCCGCCGCCCACTGGGAGCACAGCGTCGCCGTGCATCGAGACGGCATCTGGGTGTTGACTGCCGAGGACGGTGGGGCCGCAGGGCTGGCGCCGTTTGGGATCACGCCGACTCCGATTCGCTAGCAACACACACTCACCCGGCCCCACTGGGGGCCGGGTTTTGTGTGCGCGGCGCGGGACGCGGGTTTATGGTGAATGCATGAGCGCAGTGTTTTTTCTTTCGCCCCTGGCCGCCGATGCACCCGAGCCCGAGGGCGGGTTCGCCCAGACGGTTCGTCCCGCGGCCGAGGCCGTGATTTCGCTGCGCGACGCGGGGATCGTGCGTGGGGATGGCATCTTTGAAACCTTTGGTGTGGTCAATCGTGTTGTTCAGGCCGAGGGTGCACACCTTGCCCGGCTGGCTCGATCTGCCCGGCTCCTCGACCTACCCGCACCCCATCTGGACCAGTGGCGGGCAGCCCTGGCCATCGCCGCCGCCACCCTGCCCGAGACGGGTACCGGGTCGCTCCGGCTGAGCCTGACCCGCGGTGTACCGGGGGAGGGGCCGAGCGCCTGGCTGGTCGCCGATGAGACCCCCGCAGATCTGCCCGAGCGTCACTCGGGGCTTGCCGTGGTGAGCCTGGAGCGCGGTCTGTCCGTGCACGCGAGCGAGCGAACCCCGTGGCTGCTGGCCGGTGCCAAGACCCTGTCCTACGCGATCAACATGGCGGCCCTGCGTGAGGCCGCATCCCGTGGCGCGGATGACGTGCTGTTCATTTCAACCGAGGGCCTGGCGCTTGAGGGGCCGACGTCCTCGCTGATGGTGTACACCGATGGGGAGTTCGTTTCGCCCCCGCGGGATGAGGCCATTCTTGCCGGCACCACCGTGGACGCCGCTTTCGAATGGCTGCGCACCCAGGGCTACACCTGTGTGTATCGTCAGATTCCGGCGGTGGCGCTGGGCTCGGTCGACGGTGCCTGGCTGCTGTCGAGTGTGCGCATGGCGGCCCCGATTCGGACCCTGGATGGTCAGCCCGTGACCCAGCAGCCCGAGTTAAATGAGTCTCTGGTGCACGCCCTGTTGGCGCGTACGCACTAGGCAATTCCGCCCCGATTATGGGGCGGCATGATAACGCGCGGTGGCGCATCGTCGCGTAATGACATATTCTTGTTTCTTGGTGCGCTTTCGGCGTGCCCCGATTTGGGCGCATGAGTGCCCCGCTGGCTCAGAACGAGCCGATCGGACTTCGATACTGAGTGACAGTGAGGCTATGGCCAAGAAAGACGGCGTCATCGAGATCGAGGGCCAGGTTGTAGAGGCCCTCCCCAACGCGATGTTTCGAGTGGAACTGACCAACGGACACAAGGTCCTGGCCACGATCAGTGGCAAAATGCGTCAGCACTACATTCGCATCCTGCCCGAAGACCGCGTGATCGTAGAGCTGACGCCCTACGACCTGACGCGTGGGCGGATCGTCTACCGCTACAAGTAGTACGGATTTATCGGGTGACACCAGCGGGGGCTGGTGTCACCCGTTTTCATAACGCTAGTCTGGGGGCTAGCCGGGTCACGATCCGGTTAGGGGGGAGAAAAGATGTCCGACAGCACGGAGATCTGGAATTTAGGTACACGCGGCTCTAATCAGCTGCAGCACCATCGCTACTTGGGATTTGAGAGCGTTCCGCACTCGTCCGGTATGCAGCTGGTGGAGGGGCAACGCCCCGAGGACTTTGTGTTCTCGCAGGACTCGGTACGCATCGGCGGATATCTGTTTCGCCGGTTTGCGGTGACCCCGGTTCTCCTGCATCGTCCGGCCACGCCGGACACCCACGAAAAGATGCTTTTTGTCTATGTCCTGAGCGGCAAGCTCCGGTTGACCCAGGCGGGCCGTACCGTCGAGCTGGGCGCGGGGGAGAGCGCGATCGTGATCGGGTGGCAGCCCTACCTGGCGGAGATCGTCGAGTCCGCAAGCGGCATCTCGGTCGCGGTGGACCGCGATGTCCTGGACTCCGGGGGAATCTCGTTTCCCCATGCGGTGCGCAAGGTGGTGGCGCCGGCGCTGCTCCCCTCGGGTATGGCCGGGTTCTTCCTTGGGCTCTTTGAGGCGCGCCTCTACCCCCTGGGTCTCGAGCAGGTCACCCGGCTCTGTCGCGTCTTCGACTCCTTTCTGGTTGAGCTGCACCTCGGCTATGTGGAGGCCGCGCGCACCCCCGAGGAGCGGCTGGAAGAACAGCGTCAAGCCATCCTCGAATACGCCTTTACGCAGCGGGGTACCGCCTCGTTCTCGGTCGCGAATATCGCCGAACACTACGGGATGTCCACCCGTTCGCTGCAGCGCCTGTTTCAGTCGGCACCACGCAGCCTGCGCGATGAACTCCGCGACATCGCCGGACGGGAGATCTCATGAGCGAGGCAAGAAAACGACTACTCAACCCGCACACCGCCGATAACTCGATTTCGGACCGCGCCTATTTTGGCCCCGAGGGTGTAGCGATGCTGGCGGCCTCGGACGGGGTTACCACCTCGGATGCCGAGCACTTTGACCTGCGCACCCGGGTGGCCCGAATCGGATACTTCCGTATCCAGAGCATCCTCACCACCTCGCTCAACGTGTCGCTGGCGACCGACCACTACGATGCCCCCGATAAGGTGCGTTTCACCTTTGTTCGTGAGGGCCGGCTGGAAATTGACCAGCGTGGCCGGCACGTCGTGCTGACCCCCGGGGATGCGGTCATCGGCTTTGACACCGTGCCGACCCAGATTCACCTGCCCGAGCGCACCCGCTATGTCACGATCACCGTGGACCGAGAACTCCTCTTTCCCGCGGGTCTGGCCCAGGAAAAGCAGATGCGCTACATTCGCCGCGATGAGCTCTTCAACGGTGCCACCGCATCCTTCTTCGAGGCGCTGCTGCGCCCGGCCGCCTTCCCGCTGGCACCGGTGGATGAGCTGCGGGTGAGCCGCACCATCACCAAGATGCTCAACGAGGTCTTTGTTGCCACGCTGCCCAGCCAAGATTCGGTGGCTACCCGTCGGGCCGAGGAGCGCGCGGTGGTTCGTGGCTACATCGGGGCGCACTTCACCCGCCCCGATCTCTCCGTTTCCTCGATCGCCGCCCACTATGGGATGTCTCCGCGTTCGTTGCAGCGGCTCTACTCCGACTACGGCGAGAACGTGTCCAACGTGATTCGCAAGCGTCGGCTGGAGCATGCGGTCTCGATGCTGATGGATCGCCGGTTCGATGACGTGTCGATCGACGATGTGGCCATCCGCTCGGGATTTGCCGGTGCCAATCAGCTGCGCCGGGTCATGAACCAGGTCATGGATCAGACCCCCACCCAGCTGCGCGCCGTGCACGGTGGTCGCGACGAGGACGCGGAATCCGCCTCGGACTAGGGACTTTGTTCCCCGCGGTTCGAGCGTTCCCGCGGGGCGAAACGCCCGGGTGGCGAAACGCCCGAAAATGCCGTAGTGTTGACCCTTGGTATTTTGTGTGCGTTTCGGCGTGCCTATTTCCGCCAGACCAGCGCCGATACTTTCATTGGTGCTGTAAGTAACGGCCCGGGATTTTCCGGGTACGAGGACAGCGAAAGAGAGTTGCCGTGAAGGTCAACCCCAGTGTTAAGCCCATCTGCGAAAAGTGCAAGGTGATTCGTCGTAACGGCCGCGTTATGGTCATCTGCGAGAACCCGCGTCACAAGCAGCGTCAGGGCTAATTAAGCTCGATCGGTTTACCGATCATCCGGCCGCGGTTATGCGTGGCCACAGCAGTAACAGAATATATAGGCGTTTCCAAGAACTTCCCTCGTGGAAGGGACACCCCGGGTCGGAGGCCCGGGACCCCGGAATTGCCCCACACCTCCGCACTACTCCTAGGAGAAGCCAACATGGCACGTCTCGCCGGCGTTGACATTCCCCGCGATAAGCGCGTGGAAATCGCACTGACGTACATCTATGGTGTCGGTCACACCCGTTCGCTGCAGACTCTTGCAGCGACCGAGATCGACCTGAACATCCGAGTCAAGGACCTGACCGACGAGCAGCTCGTCGCTCTCCGTGACTACATCGAACAGAACTTCAAGGTAGAGGGTGACCTCCGCCGTGAGGTCGCCGCCGACATCCGCCGCAAGGTTGAGATCGGTTCCTACGAGGGTCTGCGCCACCGCCGCGGCCTGCCGGTCCGTGGTCAGCGCACCAAGACCAACGCACGTACCCGTAAGGGTCCGAAGCGCACCGTTGCCGGCAAGAAGAAGGCTCGCTAGGCCCTGCCAGCGCCCTCATAGGACCTAAGGAGATCATTCACAATGGCATCAACTAAGTCGGCTGCACGCAAGCCGCGCAAGAAGGAAAAGAAGAACGTCGCCGTGGGCCAGGCCCACATCAAGTCGACCTTCAACAACACGATCGTCTCGATCACCGACACCACCGGTGCGGTTATCAGCTGGGCTTCGTCCGGTGGAGTTGGCTTCAAGGGTTCGCGTAAGTCGACCCCGTTCGCCGCTCAGCTGGCAGCAGAGTCGGCCGCGCGCCAGGCTCAGGAGCATGGCATGAAGAAGGTTGACGTGTTCGTGAAGGGCCCGGGTTCGGGTCGCGAAACCGCCATCCGTTCGCTTCAGGCCGCAGGCCTCGAGGTTGGCTCGATCAACGATGTGACCCCTCAGGCTCACAACGGTTGCCGCCAGCCGAAGCGTCGCCGCGTTTAGTCCTTCCCTGGGCTGTGGCCGAGCGGTTCTCCGGAACCGCTCGGCCGCGGATTCAGCACTGTACGTCAAAACCTCGCACACGCAAGTGTCATATAGCGGACACTTAGCCGAAAGGAACCAATAGTGCTTATTGCACAGCGCCCGACGCTCACCGAAGAGAACATTTCCGAGTTCCGCAGCCGGTTCGTTATCGAGCCGCTCGAGCCCGGTTTTGGTTACACGCTGGGTAACTCCCTGCGTCGCACCCTGCTGTCGTCGATCCCCGGAGCCGCCGTTACCAGCGTCCGCCTCGACGGCGTTCTGCACGAGTTCAGCACCATCCCCGGTGTGAAGGAAGATGTCACTGAGATCATCCTGAACATCAAGGGTCTGGTTGTCTCGAGCGAGCACGATGAGCCGATCACCGCTTACCTGCGTAAGACCGGTGCCGGTCAGGTTACCGCCGCCGACATCTCGGCTCCGGCCGGTGTCGAGGTTCACAACCCCGAGCTCGTCATCGCGACCCTGAACGAGAAGGCCAAGTTTGAACTTGAGCTGACCATCGAGCGTGGCCGTGGATACGTGTCCGCCGGTCAGAACCGCAACGAGTTCTCCGAGGCCGGTCAGATTCCGATCGACTCGATCTACTCGCCGGTCCTGAAGGTTACCTACCGCGTCGAGGCAACTCGTGCCGGTGAGCGTACCGACTTCGACCGCCTGGTGGTCGACGTGGAGACCAAGTCCGCCATCTCCCCCCGGGATGCCATCGCTTCGGCCGGCACCACCCTGGTAGAGCTGTTCGGTCTGGCTCGTGAGCTGAACACCGCAGCCGAGGGCATCGAGATCGGCCCCGCGCCGGTTGACGCTGTCCTGTCGAGCGAACTGTCGATTCCGATCGAGGACCTGGACCTGTCGGTCCGTTCCTACAACTGCCTGAAGCGCGAAGGCATCAACACCGTCTCGGAGCTGGTTGCTCTGTCCGAGACCCAGCTGATGAACATCCGCAACTTCGGTCAGAAGTCGGTTGACGAGGTACGCGACAAGCTCGTTGAGATGGGTCTGTCCCTGAAGGACTCGGTTCCCGGGTTCGATGGCGCCCACTTCTACTCGGGCTTCGAGGACGACGTAGCTAACTAACCTTCCCGTCGGTTCGCCGACGTCACCCTTTTTCTAACTGGAGTTTCAACATGCCTAAGCCTTCCAAGGGCGCCCGCCTCGGTGGCGGTCCCGCTCACGAGCGCCTGCTGCTCAACAACCTCGCCGCTGCGCTCTTCGAGCACAAGCGCATCACCACCACCTTCACCAAGGCCAAGCGTCTGCAGCCCGTTGCAGAGCGTTACGTGACCTTCGCGAAGCGTGGCGACCTGGCTTCGCGCCGTCGTATGCTCGGTGTCATCACCGACAAGGGCATCGTGCACGAGCTGTTCGCCGAGATCGCCCCGCAGGTTGCGGAGCGTAACGGTGGTTACACTCGCATCACCAAGATCGGGAACCGCAAGGGTGACAACGCCCCCATGGCAGTGATCGAGCTCGTTCTCGAGCCCGTCACCCCGAAGAAGAAGGCTGCCAAGCCGGCCGCCGAGAAGGCTGCCGCTCCGGTAGCCGAGGAGACCGTCGAGGTCGTCGCCGAGGAGACCCCCGTGGTCGCCGAGGAGACCACCGAGGTTGTGGCTGAGGAAGCCGCTGCCGAGGAGACCAAGTAGTCTTCGGCTTCTTACTACGACGATGCCGCATCCCCGTTGGGATGCGGCATCGCCGTTTAACCGGGTGCTTGGTGCCTATTCGCCGCGGGAGGTTTCCTCGAGCAGCCCGGCGAAGAGTTTGCTGAGCGTGGTGGCCTCGGCCAGGGTCGAGCTGTGCTCGGGGAGCGAGGGGGTGGCCGCATCGATATAGCGCACCTGTTCGCGCAGCCGGAGCATCTTACGGTCCAGGGCCGCGGCGGTTTCGGCGGCCTCCTTGAGCTCGGCCAGGACGTCACCGGGGACGTCCTTTTCGAACTTGTAGTAGATCTTGTGCTCCAGGCTCGCCCAGAAGTCCATCGCGACCGTGCGAATCTGAATCTCCACCGGCACCGATTCGACCCGGTCGGAGAGAAACACCGGAACCTCAACCAGGACGTGCAGGCTCTGGTAGCCGTTGGGCTTGGGGTGTTTGATGTAGTCGCGCACCTCGATCACGGTTACATCCTGCTGATTGGTGATCAGGTCCGCGACGGTGTAGATGTCGGGCACAAAGCTGCAGGTGATGCGGATACCGGCGATGTCGCGAACCTCCCGGCGCAGCGCTTCGACGGTGGGTTCGATGCCGCGTCGCTTGGCCTTTTCGATGATGCTCGCCGGGGACTTGACCCGAGAGCTCACATGCTCGATCGGGTTGTACTCGTGGACGTAGGTGAACTCGTCCCGCAGGATCTTGATCTTGGTCGAGATCTCATCCAGCCCAAAACGGTAGGCCATCATCATCCGGGTCATGTCCTGGCCGAGGATCCTGCGTTCGGCGGGGGAGGGGAGGGGCATTCTTCTGACCTTTCGCTGGAAACCTGCTGATACGAGGCTATCGGCCGATCCTGCACGTGTGATCCATAAGGCACAGATAAAGAAGCCGTCAGAGTCGGGGGCGGGATCGGATACACCGCGTTCGGGGCCTAGCAAATCGCCCGGCGCGAGCGTAGCCTGAAGGCATGAGCTCACAGCCGAGTTTGCGTGACCGCCTGGCGGAGCGCCCCGCAGTACCGGTGCCGAATCACCCGGATGTGGTGACCTGGCGCGCGGCCGGACCCGAGGATATTGACGCGATCTGGCGGCTCCAGCGGGCCGCCGACGAGATTGATAGTCCCGAGCGACTCAGCCCCCGATCGGCGATCACCGAAACGTTTGAAACCTCGAATGTTGACCCCACCCGGGACACCCTGGTGGGCCTGGCCGAGAACGGTGAGTATGTGGCCCATGCGCTGTGTGTGGTTGCCGGTGGGCATGCGACACGGGTGCAGTCATACCTGTTTGGGGCGGTGCATCCGCTCTGGCGGGGGCGTGGGATCGGCGGCGAGGTGCTGGCCTGGCAGCTCGCGCGTTCGGCCGAACAGCTGGCCGAATACGACCTCGGCCTCCCCGGCTGGAGCATGCTCTACGCGGATGCGCAGAACCCGGCGCTGCAGGCGTTGGCGCGCACCCACGGACTCGTGCCCGAACGCTACTACCAGGAGATGCGACACCCGCTGGGGGCACCGGTCACCCCGCTGGCACCGCCCGAGGGGGTGCGGATCGTCAACTGTACCGAGGAGTACTACGACCGCACTCGGATCGCCCGTAACGATGCCTTCCGCGATAACTGGGGATCCCAGCCCAACACCAAGGAACGCTGGAACCGGCTGGTGCGCGGTGGCCACTTCCGCGGAGATCTGTCGTTTGTAGCCCTGGCCAATGATGATGGGGGCAAACAGGAACGGGTTGTGGGGTTTGCACTGAGCACGGTGACCGAGCCGGCCGAGGATGCACTGATCGAGCTGGTGGGGGTGATTCGCGACTGGCGCGGCCGCCGGCTGGCTCCCGCGCTGCTCACCCACCTGCTGAACGCCGGGGTCGAGGGGGACCTTCCCTCGGTTATTCTTGAAGTCGACTCGGCCAGCCCCACCGGTGCCAACACCCTGTATGCGGGGCTGGGGTTTGCCAGCGTCGGGGAGACCACGGTCTTTATTCGGGAGTACTAGACGGGATCGGGCCGGATCGATCGCTGACCAGACGACGGCGGGCCGGAACGCACCGACCCGGAAGACGGTGGGCGAGACCGGCCGCGGGGCTAGGCGTGGGCGGGCTCGTGGCGTCGGTAGGACGGGGCCTCGGGTGGCCCGTCGGATTTTGCCAGGTTCTCGAGGGTGGTGTGTAGGGTCGCCGCATAGAGCGCCCCGCCGCGGCTGCCCGGATGGATTCGGTCGGAGGCCAGCAGATCACCGGCCTGCGGATCGATCGCGCTCGCCCAGTCGGACAGCCCCACCCGGGGATGCCCCGCCACATAGTCGCCGAGGCTCTGGTTGACACCGGCGATCCAGGGCCTGGGGGCGTAGGCGTTTACCAGGACCAGGTGGCGGCTGGGACCCACGATCCCCGCGAGGCGATCAAGCTGCGCGCTACTGATGGTGGCATTGGTGCCCAGTCCCACCACCACTACCGGGCGCAGGAGTCCGGCCGCGGCCTGTTCCTGGATGAGGTCGAGTCCGGCATTCATGTTGCGGGAGACCGCCGCGTCCACCGCAATCCCGGGGAATGCCTCCTGGAGTGCGGGGGCTGCGGCCAGCATGACGGAGTCCCCGATGGCGCTGATCTCCGACCCGTCCGCGAGGCCCTCGGGGTCAAGCGTGGGTTTGGGGGCAATCGGCCCCGGATAGCCGGTTTTCAGGCTCTGTGCACCCTCCTCGATCAGCTGCTGGGCGCTCCCCTGCGCCGGGGCAAACACCAGACCGGACACCCCGACGCCGGCCGCCAGCGCGGCAACCGTGACCAGCGAGGCCAGTACGATGCGCGGCTTGGGGAATCGCCAGATACGCGCGTGCAGCGCGCGCAGGTAGGGAAGGAATCCCAGCTTGCGAATCGGGTTCTCCACAAAGCGGTAGGAGAGGACCGCGAGGACCACCGTGAGCGCGATGGCCACCAGGGCGAGCAACGGCGAGGGTGCACCGGTGGGCGCCTGGTCGGGGAACGCGGCGATCAGCAGCACCAGCAGCGGCCAGTGCCAGAGGTAGAGGCCGTAGGAGCGTGCACCGATATAGCGCAGCGGTGCCATATCCAGCACCCGGGACCAGATACCGCCGCTGATGGCCGACCACACCAGCACCACGGCCAGGATCGAGACCACCGGCAGGCCCCAGCGGAAGGTTGCGTGACCGCTCTCCCGCAGGCCCCAGACGGCGACCGCGATGCAGGACAGTGCGATGATGCCCACCAGGTCGCGCTGCCAGCTCGGGCGCTCGAGGCGCTCGAGCACACGCACGGGCTGACGAGCCTGGGCAACCAGGGCCGCTGCGAGGGTGGCTCCGATGAGGAGGCCAAAGCTGTGGCTGTCGGTACCGTAGTAGATCCGGGTGACGTTCGCGCCCATCGCGGTCAGGACCCACATCCATCCCATCCCGGCGAGAGTGCCCGCGGCCAGCAGACCCACGCGCAGCCAGGGGCGGCGGATCAGCAGCAGGGCGAGGAGCAGGATCGGCCAGATCAGATAGAACTGTTCCTCGACCGAGAGCGACCAGAGGTTTCGCAGCAGCTCGGGGGTTGTGGTGTCGAAGTAGCCGTTTCCGGTGGCCAGGGCGACCCAGTTATAGGCGAAGGTGGCCGCACCGAGAACCTGGGTGCGCAAGCCCACCAGCAGATCCCCGTGGATCAGGGGAGCGAGGGCGGTGGCGGTTCCCACCACGAGGACCAGCGCGGGCAGGAGCCTGCGCGCACGCCGCAGCCAGAAGCGACCCAGCCGAATCCGACCGGTCTGGGCATGCTCGCGGAGCAGCAGCGTGGTGATCAGGAATCCACTGATCACGAAGAACATATCCACCCCGATAAAACCGCCGGGGGCCAGCGTGGGAACCGCGTGGTACACGATGACCAGGATCACGGCGATGGCGCGCAGGCCATCGAGCCCGGGCAGGTGAAAACGCCCAGCCGGCGGGGCGGCGGGGATGCTGGTGAGGGTGGGTGCGCTGCTCATATCTCCCTCCAGCGTAGACAGGTCCCTCCGACAGGGCCGAATCGGTCGCGCATTTGGCCGGTAAACTCGCAGGGTGACATCTCAAGACTCCACCTCCGTGCCCGCCGAGTCCACCCGCATCCGGCTGGACCTCGGCTATGACGGCACCGACTTTGCCGGCTGGGCCAAGCAGCCCGGCCTGCGCACGGTGCAGGAGGTCCTCGAATCGGCGGCCCACCAGACCTTCGGCTATCAGGGTGACCCGATTCGGCTGACGGTGGCCGGCCGCACCGACGCGGGTGTGCACGCCGAGGCCCAGGTGGCACACCTGGATCTGACCCCGGAACGAGTCGAGCGGATGCGCCGGGCGCGCACCTCCGACGGCAATCCCGAACCCGATGTGGCCCACGCGCTGCTGCGCCGGATCAACGGGGTCCTGGGCCTGCACTCGGATGTCTGGCTGCACTCGGCTCGGGTGGTCGACGCCGGATTCAACGCCCGCTTCTCGGCCCTCTCGCGCAGCTATCGCTACCGGATTGCCGATGCTCAGGCCTGGAAGGATCCGCTGTCTCGGCGCACAACCCTCTGGTATCCGCGCCCGCTGAGCCTCGAGGTGCTGGACCGCACGGCCGCGAGCCTGGTGGGTCTGCACGACTTTGCCGGGTTCTGTCGTCCCCGGGCCGGGGCCACCACGATCCGCAACCTCACCGATTTTCGCTGGCGTCGGGATACCGACGGCGTCCTGATCGCCGAGCTCTCCGCCGATGCGTTCTGTCACTCGATGGTGCGCTCGCTGGTGGGCGTGTGTATTGCGATGAGCGTGGAGTCGCTGCCCGCGGATGCGATTGCCGGGCTATTGCAGGCCACCAAGCGCGGGCACAGCAACGGCTTTGCCACCGCACCCGCCCACGGGCTGAGTCTCACCAACGTGGAGTATCCCGAGGATTCACTGCTTGCGGCCCGAGCCGAGCTCACCCGGCAGCGTCGTGAATCGACCACGCCGATGCCCGGAGAGCCCGGATACTAGCGTCCGCCGCGTGGTCTCGGTTTGACCGGGCCGGTACTCTCGCGTAAGCTCGTCTATTGGTGTGTGTTCCCGTCATGGGACGCGCGCCCGAAGTTGAGCCCTCCACCTTGTGTGTTCCCGTTCGGGAACACCGCACGGAGTGGGATTCACGAACATCCAACTTACGACGAGAAAGCAGCACTATCGTGACGCGCACTTACTCCCCGAAGGCCAGTGAAATCCAGCGTGACTGGGTCATCATTGACGCCAACGACATCGTTCTGGGCCGCCTGGCCAGCCACGCAGCAAGCATCCTGCGCGGCAAGAACAAGGCAACCTTCACCCCCCACCTGGACATGGGTGACTTTGTCATCATCATCAACGCCGACAAGGTAGCCCTGACCGGCCAGAAGGCCGCTCAGAAGCGCGCCTACCGCCACTCGGGCTTCCCGGGTGGACTCAAGTCGGTCGGCTACGCCGAGCTGCTCGAGAAGAACCCGGTTCGCGCCGTGGAGAAGGCCATCCGTGGCATGCTCCCCAAGACCAGCCTGGGCCGTGCCCAGCTGCGCAAGCTGAAGGTCTACGAGGGTGCCGAGCACCCCCACGCCGCACAGCAGCCCAAGCCGTACACCCTCACCCAGGTCGCGCAGTAAGCGCCGAGTCAGACTTAAAGGACATAAACGTGGCGAACATCGCAGAAACCACCGAGCAGGCTCCGGAGAGCTACTCGACCGAAACCCCCGCCGCCGAGGCTGTTAAGCCGGCGCGCGTTGTCTCCGTTCCCGGCGCAGCCGTGGGTCGTCGCAAGCAGGCCATCGCCCGCGTGCGCATCGTCCCGGGTACCGGTGTTATCACCGTCAACGGTCGCGAACTGGCTGACTACTTCCCCAACAAGCTGCACCAGCAGCTGATCAACGACCCCTTCACCGTCCTGGAGCTGAACGGCTCCTACGACGTGATCGCCCGTATCTCGGGTGGTGGCCCCTCGGGTCAGGCCGGTGCACTGCGTCTGGGCATCGCCCGTTCGCTGAACCAGGTTGACGAAGAGAACAACCGCGCCACCCTGAAGAAGGCCGGCTTCCTGACCCGCGATGCTCGCATCAAGGAGCGCAAGAAGGCTGGACTCAAGAAGGCACGTAAGGCTTCGCAGTTCTCGAAGCGCTAAGCGCCCGAATCCCCTTATGGCTGGCCTGTTTGGAACAGACGGCGTTCGCGGCCTCGCGAACGGCCTGTTGACGGCAGACCTGGCCCTCGGCCTCGCTCAAGCTACCGCATCGGTGCTTGGGCGGGGCCGTAGTGCTGAGGTCCGTCAAGCCGCCGGAAAGCGTCCGGTGGCAGTCCTTGCGCGTGACCCGCGTGTCTCCGGGGAGTTCCTCGGTGCCGCGGTGGCCGCCGGACTCGCCTCCAGCGGCGTGGACGTGCTGGATGCGGGCGTGATTCCCACCCCCGCCGCCGCCTTCCTGATCGGAAACATCGACGCCGACTTCGGCGTGATGATCTCCGCCTCCCACAACCCCGCCCCGGATAACGGGATTAAGATTTTCGCCCGCGGTGGCACCAAGCTGCCCGACGAGGTCGAAGAGCGGATCGAGGCGGCACTCGCCTCGGATCACCTGCTGCCCACCGGCGGAAACGTGGGTCGGATTAGTCGTTTTGCCGACGCCGAGGATCGGTATGTGGTGCACCTGCTGCAGTCGCTGCCGAACCGCCTGGACGGGATCCACGTGGTCCTGGACTGCGCCCACGGTGCGGCCGCCGGTGTGTCTCCGGAGACCTTCCGCGATGCCGGAGCGACCGTGACCATCATCGGTAACGACCCCGACGGTGTGAACATCAACGACGGCGTGGGCTCAACCCACCTCGACGTCCTGCAGCGCGCGGTGCTGGAGCACGGTGCCGACGTGGGCATCGCCCACGATGGTGACGCCGACCGGTGCCTCGCGGTGGATGCCGCCGGCAACATCATCGACGGTGACCAGATCATGGCGATTCTCGCCGTTTCGCTCAAGGAGCGCGGGCTGCTGACCGAGGACACCCTGGTGGCCACGGTCATGAGCAACCTGGGCCTGAAGATCGCGATGGCCGAGCACGGCATCACCGTCCTGGAGACCAAGGTGGGCGACCGCTATGTGCTCGAGGCGATGAACGAGGGTGGTTACGCCCTCGGTGGTGAGCAGTCCGGCCACGTCATCATGAGCGAGCACGCGACCACCGGTGATGGCATCCTGACCGGCCTGCAGCTGCTGGCCGAGATGGCCCGTACCGGCAAGAGCATTGCCGAGCTGGCCGCCGTCATGACCGTGTATCCGCAGATCCTGGTCAACGTCTCCGGCGTTGACCGCGACCGCCTGGGCCACGACGCCGTCCTCGACGAGGCCATTGCCGCGGCCGAGGCCGAGCTGGGTGACACCGGCCGGGTACTGCTGCGTCCCAGCGGAACCGAGCCTCTGGTGCGCGTGATGGTGGAGGCTGCCGATCAGCACACCGCCGACACGCTGGCACACCGTCTCGCCGATATTGTTCGGGAGCGTTTGGCTATCGCCTAGTCGCCTTATTCGCAGACCCCCGTTTCCGCATGGAAACGGGGGTTTTGTGTTTCTATGCGGGGGCTATGTCCACACAAAGGGGGACATTTCAGGACGTCTGTAATTGAAATATCGCCTGGTCAGACGTAATTTTTCGGACACAATGGTGCGCTACTCTATCGGTGCGAAGCCTCTTCGCCATGACCCTAGAGGAGCCTCAGTGAAACTTTCCCCCTCGGCGGTGCGCGCGCTGGGCCTCGGCCTGGTGCCGACGCTCACGCTGGCCGGCGTGCTGATTGCCAGCCCCGCGCTTGCCGCCCCCGCCCCGCATCCCTCACCCGCGGCACCGCTGGCGCGTGTGCAGGCCGAAACCCCTGCCCCGCCGGCCGACGGTATCCGGGTGGGCAGCGGCTCGGTGGCCGCCACGCCCCCGCCCGAGGTGGGTCAGGGGGTGCAGGACACCCTGCACCAAAAGCTGTGGATCGACAAGTCGCTGGACGGCACCCCGATCCCCACCAACGCGTGGTGGACCGACCTGGTGGTCTCCAAGTACTCGGGGGATCTGTGGGCCAACCCGCTGGTGGTCTCCAATAGTGCCGATGGTGCGCTGGTGAGCTCCCCGCGCAGCTGGAACAAGGACGGCACCACGATGCAGCTCGGCGAGGGTGTGCGCGTGGGGGGACGGGTTGCCCCGCAGCCCGATCCCAGCGACACCGTGCTAGCGGACTTCGAGCACGGACTGCCGCAGGGATGGACCGCCACCGGTTCGGCCTTCGCCGGCACATCCACGGGCACCGGCAAGGGACAGAGCGCCGTGTCCGGCTGGCTGGGCAAGGGCTTCCTGAACAGCTTCACCGATGCCGACGGCGACGGGGCAACCGGTTCGGTGCGTTCCGAGGACTTCACGATCGATCGCAACGCCCTGGTGGCCAAGATCGGCGGCGGAAACCACCCCGGCAAGACCGAGCTGCGCGTGGTGGTGGGCGATCAGACCGTGGCCTCGGTCACCGGCGACAACAGCGAGAACCTCACCTGGAAGACCCTGGACCTGACCCCCTGGGCGGGCCAGACCGCCCACCTGGAAATTGTGGATGAGCTGACCGCCGGATGGGCCCACATCATGGTGGACCAGATCATGCTCACCAATAAGACCGATGGGCTTGAGGACCGGTTCGGATCGGCGTTCAAGGCCGACGATGCGGTGGCCACCGGCTGGGGCGACTGGAACGTGAACTGGCGGCTGGAAAATGCCCAGGGGCCCGCGCACATCAACGTGAGCGCCGCCCGCGGTGTGCCCTACACCTGGTTCCAGTTTGACCACGTGACCCCGCAGCTGAGCGTCGCCAAGGACGCCAAGTTTGTGGACGCCGACGGAAACGACCTGAGCTTCCCGGTCACCACCGACCGCTTTGAGATCATCCAGAACGGTGCCAAGTTTGGTGTGCACGCCCCGGCGAAGACCACCTTCGACCGGGTGGGCGATCAGATCCTGGCGAGCGAGGGCGTGGATCACCTGGTGATCAGCGCGGTCCCCGATAACGGGTTTGACCTCAACACCCTGCAGAAGTACGCCTTCGCCCGGGTCACCGGATCCAAGATGACCTACGTCAACAACACCCAGACCGGCATGATCGAGCAGAACTGGGCGCTCACCACCGAGCCGCTCGAGGGCACGGGCACCGACACCATCCAGGGCTGGCTCCCGCACCAGTATCGCGAGGCCGACCGGTTCGACCCCAAGCTGACCGGGACCACCTACGCCACCCCGCGCGGGGAGATGCGCATCAGCATCGGCCACGATAACTGGACCATGGCCTATGCCTTCGACGGAATGACCCCGGTCGCCGGCACCCCCGAATCCCTGCCCGATGCCCCCAAGGGCACCGACTACTCGCATGACGTCATGGCCAAGTTCCTCAGCGACTATGCGGCCAAAACCACCTACGGTAACGACACCTACTGGGGTGGGAAGGACCTGATCCAGCTGGGTGAGTACATGCTCGCCGCCAAGCAGCTGGGCGAAACCGACTCATATAACAAGCTCAAGTCCACGCTGCGCACGGCGATGACCGACTGGTTCACCTACACCAAGGGCGAGTCCAGCCACTTCTTCGCGCGCTATGACAGCTGGAAGGCCCTGATCGGGTTTAGCGAGTCCTACGGCTCCTCGCAGTTCACCGACAACCACTTCCACTACGGGTACTTCACCGCCGCCGCGGCAATGCTGGCGATCGAGGATCCCGAGTGGGCCAAGGGCTACGGCGGGGTCGCGACCCTGGTGGCCCAGCAGTACGGCAACTGGGACCGCGCGTCCAAGGACTACCCCTACCTGCGCACCTTCGACACCTGGAGCGGACACTCCTACGCGGGCGGATTCTCCTCCCCGGGCGGCAACAACCAGGAGTCCAGCTCCGAGGCGATCCAGTCCTGGGCGGGCCTGTACCTGCTGGGCGTGGCCCTGGGTAACACTCAGATGCGTGACGCCGGGGCGATGGGCTATGTGACCGAGCGCGCCTCGGTGCGCGAGTACTGGCTCAACGTGGGCGGCGCGCTGCCGGCCTCCTACCAGCACTCGACCACCGGAATTCTCTTCGACAGCGGACAGGCGTTTGCCACCTACTTCTCCGGGGACCCCGCCTGGATCTACGGTATCCAGTGGATGCCCACCGCACCGTGGATGAACTACCTGGGTTGGGACCGCAAGGCCGCAACCAAGCAGCTTGATGACATGTTCGCCCTGCGCCCCGATAACCTGGGCGGTGAGGGGGTGCGCGCCGGCAATAAGGCGGGCATCCAAACCTTCGCCAAACAGTGGTGGGGGATCGGGACCTACGGGGATATCAAGATCACCGAGGACCGCAAGTCGGCGATCGAGGTGCTCAAGAACATCGTCCGCGACAGCGAGAAGAATAACCCGGGCTATACCACCCGGAAGGTGCCCGAGAACCCGCTGTACAACGCGGACACCGATTCGCTGATCATCTCGATCGCCCAGGACGGCAGCGTCGTCTTCCCGGACCAGTACTGGACCCCGGACACCCTGCCCGCCTCGCTCATCCCCACCAAGTACGACGGCGCGATGGTGGATGGTGACCCGGCAAACTGGTCGCCGGCCAGCCCGCTGCTGCCCTATTTCTCGGTGAACTACACCCCGAACCTCGTTGTGATCAACTCGCTGTACGGGATCAAGATCGACGGGTACACCCCGGGTCGGGACACCGCCGCCGCGGCGCGCGTGATCTCGGGCATGGGTGACGCCCTCGGCCAGGTGGTGCTGGGCGAGATGGCTCAGTCGCACCCGGACATCTACGCCGACATCTTTGCCGAGCTCACGCGCACCAAGGATCCGATGATCTCGGCCGTGTCGATGGCCGGCATGGTCTACTACAACGCGATGGCCAACCGCGGGCTCGGCGTCGAAACCCGGGACCGCCGGGTGGGGGCCGACCTCGCCCAGGTGTATAAGAACGACGCCGGCGAGTACAGCTACGTGGTGAACAACATCACCGACCAGCAGCAGCGCTACCCGGTGTATCAGGGGACCGAGCGCATCGGCTGGATCGATGTGCCCGCCCACACCCAGGTCACCCACCACCTGGACTCGCACCTGGCGAAGATCACGCTGAGCGCGACCCCGGATGCCACCACGATCACGCCCGGTTCCACCCTGGCGCTGAGCGCGACCGGAACCGACCAGTACGGCGCCACCGTGGAGATTCCGAACCTGGGATGGAGCGTGGACCGCGGCGGCAAGATCGGTGCGGACGGCGTCTTCCACGCCGAAACCAAGACCGACAAGGCCACCATCACCGCCACCTCCGGTGACATCAGCGCCACCCGCAGCGTGCGGGTGGGGGATGCGCCGGCGCTCACCTCGGTGGCGATCACCCCCGGTCCCGTGCGGATCGCTCCCAACGCCCCGGTGACCTTTGCCGCCGCCGGTGTGGACCAGTACGGTGATCCGTTTGCCCTGCCCGGTGCGGTGACCTGGAGCACCAGTGCGACCGGCGCGATCACCACCGACGGCGTGCTCACCGCCACGGCCCCGGGCTCGGGGCTGGTGCGTGCGAGCGTGACCACCGCGGCCGGGGAGATCCGCGGATCCACCGTGGTCGCCGTGAGCGATCCGAGCGTGAACGTGGCGCTCGGAGCGACCGTGAGCGCGACCTCGGAGGACGGACCCAACCTGGCCAAGTATGCGGTGGACGGCGATCCCGGAACCCGCTGGGACAGCGTCCACGGGAGCGACGACCAGTCGATTACCCTGGACCTCGGCGCCAACTATGACCTCTCCGGTGCCCATATCGTCTGGGAGGCCGCGGCCGCCGCGAGCTACCAGATCGAGACGGCCACGAGCGAGAAGGGACCGTTCACCCCGGTCCTCACCGTGGCCAAGAATAACGCCGATCCCGATTCCCTGACCCTGAACACCACCGCCCGCTACGTCCGCATGCACGGACTCAAGCGCCTGGGGGACTACGGATACTCGATCTATGAGTTCCAGGTGTTTGGAACCCGGTCGGTGGATGCGATCACCCCCACCGCGCAGTACCTGCTGCCGGAAACCGCGACCGTGGCCCCGGGTGCCCGGGTGCCGCTGAGCGCCTTCGCCTACGATGCGACCGGCGCCGGCGGGCAGGTGACCGACACGCTGCCGACCCTGAGCGGACCGGGCTCGATCGAACGGGACAAGAAGGGGAACCCGGTGTATGTGGCCGGGGACGCCGGTACCGCGACGATCACGCTGACCCGGGGTGGGCTGACCTCCACCGCGACCGTCACCGTTGCCGGTCAGGATGCCCCCACCGGTCCGGTGACCGAGCTCTCGCGGAACCACCCGGTCACCGTGTCGAGCACCGAGGACGGCCCCTGGGATGCCAAGCATGCGGTGGACGATGATCCCGGGTCGCGCTGGTCCAGCGGCTGGTCCGAGGGACAGTGGATCGTGGTGGATTTGGGGGCCGTGCACACCCTGGATCGGGCCGAACTGGTCTGGGAGCGTGCCTTTGCCCAGGAGTTCGAGATTCAGACGGCCATGACCCCGGATGGTCCCTGGACCACGGTCGCCCATCCGACTGACGGTGCCGAAGGGGGACAAAAGATTGCCCTCACCGGTGCCTCGGGACGCTACGTTCGAATCCTCTCGATCAAGCGTGGAACCGGCTACGGGATCTCGCTCTACGACCTGAAGATCTTCGGAAACGGGCCGGCAAGCTAGGCGCCGACCCGGCGAATTCGGGCGTTCCCGGGGGGAGAATTTCTCCCCCCGGGAACGCTCATTTTTTCTGCCCGGGTCCACTCGTTGGGGGACATTTGAGGACGCGTGTTTTGCTTACATTGTGCCTGATCCGAGGGACTTTACGTGCCCCGTTCGGGTCGCTAAGCTGGCTGCGCGATCCCCCTCGCCACCGACTTTGAGGAGTCCTTTGTGAAACTCTCCCGACCGCCGGTTCGCCGGTTGAGCCTGGGTGTCATCCCATTAGTGATATTTACCGGGGGGATCATCGCGTCCCCCGCCATCGCGGCCCCCGAGGGAAAGCCCGGCAGTGCTGCCGGCGCACTCCCGCGGATCGCCGCGGCGGCCCCCGCACCGCGAGCCGACGGCATTCCCGTCGGCTCGGGATCGATCGCCGCCACACCGCCGGCGTCGCTCGGTCAGGACGTGCAAAACACGCTGAACCAGAAGATCTGGATCGACCAGTCGCTCACCGGTACCCCGGTGCCCACCAACAGCTGGTGGAGCGACCTGGTGGTCTCGACCTACTCGGGCGACCTCTGGGCCGACCCGCTGGTTCTCTCCAACAGCGCCGAGGGAACCCTCGTGCGTGATCCGCGCAAGTGGAACGCCGACGGCACCGCAATGGTGCTCGCCGACGGCGTCCGCGTGGGTGGGCAGGTTGCCCCGCAGCCGGATGCCAGCGACCGCGTGCTCGCGGACTTCGAGGACGGTCTGCCCGCGGGCTGGACCGCAACCGGAACCGCCTTCGACAGGGTCTCCACCGGCACCTCGCCCGGGCAGAGCCCGGTCAGCGGCTGGCTCGGCAAGGGCTTCCTGAACAGCTTCACCGCCGAGGAGGGTGACGGCGCCACCGGGAGCCTGCGCTCCCCGGACTTCACCATCGACCGCAATGCCCTGGTCGCCAAGATCGGCGGCGGAAACCACCCGGGGCTCACCGAGTTGCGCGTTGTGGTGAACGGACAGAGCGTCGCCGCCGCGACCGGTGAGGACAGCGAAACCCTCAGCTGGAAGACCCTGGACCTCACCCCCTGGGTAGGTCAGAACGCCCACATCGAGATCGTCGATGAGCTGACCGCGGGCTGGGCACACCTGCTCGTGGACCACGTGATGCTCACCAATAAGCCCGACGGGCTGGATGACCGCTTCGGTACCGCTTTCCGCGCGGCCAACGCCGTGGCCACCGGCTGGGGTGACTGGAACGTGGACTGGCGGCTCGACCCCGCCGCGGGGCCCTCGAACATTGCCGTGAGCGCGGCACGCGGTGTGCCCTACACCTGGTTCCGTTTCAACCAGGTGACCCCCGAACTCACCGTCGGAGAAAACGCGACCTTCACCAAGGCCAATGGGGATGAACTGACCTTCCCGGCCACCACCGACCGTCTGGTCATCCGCCAGGGTGACTCGAAGATCGGTGTGCACGCCCCCGAGGGCACCACCTTCGAGCGCTCGGGCAACCGCCTGATCGCCAGCGTGGGGACCGGCTACCTGGTGCTCAGCGCGCTGCCGGATTCGGGCTTCGACCTGAACACCCTGCACCGCTACGCGTTCGCCCGGGTGACCGGCACCACCATGTCGTATCAGAACCACACCGACTCGGGCGAGGTGCGCCAGGACTGGGCCCTCACCACCGAGCCGCTGCAGGGAACCGAAACCTCGACCATCCAGGGATGGCTTCCGCACCAGTACCGCGAGGCTAAGCGCTTCGAGCCCACGCTGACCGGCACCACCTACAAGACCCCGCGTGGTGAGATGCGCACCAGCATCGGCCGCGATGGTTGGAAGATGGCATATACCTTCGAGGGCATGACTCCGATCACCGGGGCACCCGAATCGAAGCCCGGTGCCCCCGCGGGCACCGATTACGAGCACGCGGTGATGGCTAAGTTCCTGCGTGACTACGCCGCCAAGACCACCTACGGTAACGACACCTACTGGGGCGGCAAGGACGTCATCCAGCTGGGTGAGTACATGCTGGTGGCCAAGCAGCTCGGCGAAACCGCGTCCTATGAGGCCCTGCGCTCGACCCTGCGCACCGCGCTGAGCGACTGGTTTACCTACACCGAGGGCGAGGAGAGCCGCTTCTTCGCACGCTATGACACCTGGAAGGCGCTCGTGGGGTTCAGCGAGTCCTACGGGTCCTCGCAGTTCACCGACAACCACTTCCACTACGGGTACTTCACCGCCGCCGCGGCGATGCTGGCGATGGAGGATCCCGAGTGGGCCGCCGGCTACGGTGACGTGGCGACCCTGGTCGCCCAGCAGTACGGCAACTGGGACCGCAGCAGCCAGGACTACCCCTACCTGCGCACCTTTGACACCTGGAGCGGGTTCTCCTACGCGGGCGGATTCTCCTCCCCGGGTGGAAACAACCAGGAGTCCAGCTCCGAGGCGATCCAATCCTGGGCGGGTCTCTACCTGCTCGGCGTGGCCCTGGGCAACCAGGAAATGCGCGACACCGGCGCAATGGGTTACGTCACCGAACGTGCGGCAATCCGTGAGTACTGGCTGAACACCGGGGGCGTGTTCCCCGAGCAGTACAAGTACTCCACCTCGGGCATCGTGTTCGACAGCGGCCAGGCCTTTGCGACCTACTTCTCGGGCGACCCCGCCTGGATCTACGGTATTCAGTGGCTGCCCACCGCGCCGTGGCTGAACTACCTCGGCTGGGACCGGACCGCGGCCACCAAGCTGCTGGACGACATGTTTGCGCTGCGCCCCGACAACATCGGCGGCGAGGGCACCAAGGCCGGCAATAAGGCCGGGATCCAGACCTTCGCCAAGCAGTGGTGGGGGATCGGAACCTACGGCGACATCAAGATCACCGAGGACCGTGAATCCGCGGTCAACGTGCTCAAGAACATCGTCCGGGATAGCGAGAAGCACAACCCCGGCTACACCACCCGCAAGGTTGCGGCCAACCCGCTGTTTGACCCGGCGACCAACTCGCTGCTGATCTCGGTGGACGCGGCTGGCACCGTGGTCTTCCCGGACGAGCACTGGACCCCGGCTACCCTGCCGGCAAAGCTCATCCCGCACCAGTACACCGGTGCGATGGTGGATGCCGACCCGGCAACCTGGAACCCGGTCAGCCCGCTGCTGGCGTACTTCTCGACCGACTTCCAGGCAAACCAGGACGCGATCGATTCGCTCTATCGGATCAAGGTTGCCGGCTACACCCCGGGCCGAGACACCGCAGCTGCCGCCGCCGTGATTTCGGGCATGGGCGACGCTCTCGGACAGGTTGTGCTGGGCCAGATGGCTCAGTCTCACCCCGAGGTGTACGCGGACATCTTCGCCGAGCTGCGCCGCACCAACGACCCGATGGTTTCGGCCGTCTCGATGGCCGGCATGGTCTATTACAACGCGATGGCTAACCGGAACCTCGGCATCGAGTCCCGCGATCACCGCGTCGGGGCAGACCTCGCCCAGGTGTACAAGAACCCGGACACCGGGGTGTACAGCTACGTGGTTACCAACCCCACCGACACTCAGCAGCGCTACCCCGCCTACAACGGGAACACCCGCATCGGCTGGATCGACGTGCCCGCACACAGCCAGGTAACCCACCGTCTGGATGCCAAGCTCAAGCGGATCGAACTGGTTGCCACCCCGGATGCCACCACGATCACCCCCGGTTCCACGCTCGCGCTGAGCGCGGTCGGGTATGACCAGTACGGGGCAACCGTAGATATTCCGAATCTGGAATGGAGTGCGAACCGCGGCGGAAACATCGGTGCTGATGGTGTCTTCCACGCGACCACCGCGACCGAGAAGGCGACCATCACCGCGAGCTCCGGCTCGGTCAAGGCCACCCGCGATGTGCGGGTGGGCGAGGCCCCGGTGCTGACCTCGCTGCGGGTAACCCCGGGACCGGTGCGGATCGCACCGAACAGCCCGGTCACCTTCAGCGCCGCCGGACTGGACCAGTACGGTGACGCGTTTGCCCTGGCCGATGCGGTGACCTGGAGCACCACGGTTCCCGGATCCATCACCGCCGCCGGTGTGCTGACCGCAACCGCGACCGGTTCCGGCCTGGTGCGCGCCAGCGCCCAGAGCGGCGGCGCAACGCTCGCCGGTTCGGCGGTGGTTGCGGTGAGCGATCCGAGCATCGATATCGCTCGCGGCGTGAGTGTGAGCGCAACCTCGCAGGGGGCCGAACACGTGGCCGCCCACGTGGTGGATGGCAACCCGGCCACCCGCTGGGAGAGCACCCACGGACTGGATGATCAGAGCATCACCCTGGATCTGGGTGCGAGCTACGATCTCTCCGGCGTGAAAATCACCTGGGAGGCCGCCGCGGCCGCCCGCTACCGACTGGAGATTGCCCAGAGCGAGAACGGTCCGTTCGAGCCGCTGATCACGGTCTCCAAGTCGACCGCCGCCCCGGACGAGCTGACCCTCACCGGAACCGGACGCTACCTGCGCCTGCAGGGGATTGAGCGTCTGCTGCCCTACGGATACTCGATCCACAACTTCGAGGTATTCGGAACCCGTTCGGCCCAGGCGATCACGCCGAGCGCGCTGTACCTGCTGCCGGAATCCTCGGTGGTGAGTACCGGACGCGAGATTCCGCTGACGGTGTTCGGGTACGACGCGGCCGGTGCCGGTGGTGCGCTGTCGGGCATCACGCCGACGCTGAGCGGACCGGGCGAGATCCGCACCGGTGCCCAGGGCACCCCGGTGTTTGTGGCCCAGGCCCCGGGTGAGGCGACCATCACGGTCACCCACGCGGGCCAGACCGCGACCGCCACGGTGCTCGTGCGCTAGCTCTGCGGGAGCCGAAGGCTCCACCCAACTCCACACACCCCGGGGATGCCGATGCATCCCCGGGGTGTGTGCTCTGTTCCCGTGAGTTTCCTGTACGCCCGTTATTTCTGCGTCATGATTCGACCGAGTCTTGCTCCCACAGATGTACCTTCTCGCGCCGCCCACCGGGTGTGCGAGACACATCACACGAGGGGACAACACCCGAAATGACTCTTGCGCTACCCGACGCACAGAACACAAGACGGAAGCGGACGCACGCCCGCGCTCGTGGGCGGAGGGCCCTGGCTCTCGGCCTGCTGGGCGTGATGCTCGCGGGCGCGGGCGCCGCCCTGATGCCCGTTCAGCAGGCCCAGGCAGCCACCCGCTCCGGGGACGACGGTCTTGTTTTGACCATCACCCCGGAACGGTTGAACCAGGGCGATCCCAACGGATTCGAACTGGCGATCGTGGACGGGAATCTGAGTAACACCGCATTCGAAAACTACAAGATCAGCGGGCTTCCGGCCGGCTGGTCGCTGCTCACACTCGCCGGCGATAAGCTCGAGCCGGTATCGCCCAGCCCGCTGATCTATGAGATCAACCGGGACACCACCGGACTGCGCGTGGTTCCCCCGACCGACTTCGCCGGAACCCTGCCGGATGTGCAGCTTGCGCGAATCTCACAGGCTCGCAACCTGATCACCGACTTCGATAACGGAACCTTTGACTACCTGGGGCAGGCAAAGCCGCGACTGGATGCGACCTCAACACCGTATGCCTTCCACGATCCGCACACCCTGACCGGTCAGCCCAGCGTGGTGCAGTACTCGCCCGTAGACGGCGAGTACTCGATCTGGCCCACCGGCATGATGAACGGCCCCGATGTTGAGCGGACGTCGTACTGGAACCAGACCAAGGCCTACAACAATTACTGGGCCGACCTGCGCAGCACCACCAACGCCATGGTGACCCCCACCACCCAGGAGATCACCCGCAACTGGAACGCCTCCTGGCTGATGCCCAACACCCGGGCCGTCACCAACGAGGAATCCGCACGCTCGGGCAAGTTCCTGATCGTCAACGGCTCCGAATCGCTGGGAAACCCGCACGATGTGCTGACCACCACGGTGACCGGTTTGACCCCGAACACCGAATACACGATGAGCGGTTTTGTGGCGAACCTCAGCGATGATCCGCGTCCGGGCAATACTGTGGCACCGGTTCAGATCGGGTTTGTGGTGAATGACACATTTATCGGAACCTCGCGAGACATGCCGCGACAGAGTGGACCCACCACCGCCGATGCCAAGTGGACCCGGTTGACCTCAACCGTGAACACCGGAAACTCCACCTCGCTCACCATCGGGGTGCGCAACTTCAAGGCCGGCGGACACGGAAACGACTTCGGGATTGATGAGCTCTCGCTGTACCCGATGGCGACCGTACGCACCGACCTGCAGGTGATTCCCCGGACCGAGCCGACCCCGACTCCGACGCCGACGCCCACTCCGACTCCCACCCCGACTCCCACGCCGACCCCGACTCCGTCTGACCCGCCGAGCGTGCCGCCGACCACTCCGCCCACGACTCCGCCAACCGATCCGTCCACCGGCATCACCCCGCCGCCCGGACCGGATGCGCAGCCTCCGTCGTCCACCACGCACCTGAGTAACACCGGTTCGGACCTGATCCTGGGCATCGCGCTCGGGCTGGCCGGACTGCTGCTCGCCGTGGGTGGAGGCATCGTGTTCCTCGCCCGTCGCCGCTCCACCGCGCCGCTGGACTAACCAAGCGACCGGGTAAAAAACGGCCGCCCCATCCCCGAATTCGGGGGTGGGGCGGCCGTTTGATGTGGCCTAGATCTTGCGGAGCAGGACCGAGCTCACCGAGTGGTCACTGTCCTTTTTGAGGACCAGTTTGGCGCGTGCCCGGGTGGGGCGAATGTTCTGCTCCAGGTTGGGCCGGTTGACCTCGTCCCAGAAGTAGTGGGCGCGTGCCCGTGCCTGCTCCTCGGTGAGGTCCGCGTACACGTTGAAGTACGAGTTGGGGTTGGTGAATGCCCCGCGCTGCAGGGTCATGAAGCGCTCCTCGTACCAGCGGGCGATATCACTAGACCGGGCATCCACGTAGATGCTGAAGTCAAACAGATCACTCACGGCGAGGCCGCCGCCGCGCGGAGGCTGGAGAACGTTGAGGCCCTCGACAATCAGCACGTCGGGCTGTCGCACCACAACCGACGCGTCGGGGACGATGTCATAGCTCTGGTGTGAATAGAACGGCGCGCGCACCTCGGGCGCACCGCTCTTGACCTCGGCGATAAAGCGCAGCAGTGCGCGCCGGTCATAGGACTCGGGGAACCCCTTGCGCGACATGATGCCGCGACGCTCAAGCTCGGCGTTGGGGTACAGGAACCCGTCGGTGGTGATCAGCTCAACCCGCGGGGTGTCCTCCCACCGGGAGAGCAGCTCGCGCAGCAGACGCGCGACGGTGGACTTGCCCACGGCCACCGAACCGGCGATGCCGATCACAAACGGGGTGGAGGGTCCGTCGGTTCCCAGGAAACTCGTGGCTTCGGCGTGCAAGCGCTTGGCATTGGCCACGTAGAGGCTGAGCAGACGGCTCAGCGGCAGGTACACCTCGGCCACCTCGTCGATGTCCAGGCGGTCGCCCAGCCCGCGCAATTGGACGATCTCGGCGCTGGTCAGCGGGATCGGCATGGAGGGTGCCAGACGCGCCCACTCATCCCGGGAAATCTCGACAAACGGGGTGCGGGTGGTGTCAGCGGATGAATCGACGCGGAGCTCGGACATAGAAAGTCATTCTATTCCCGGTATTGTTCTCTATATGTGTGGAATCGTTGGATATGTAGGTAGCGGCGCGAGCGTAGACGTGCTGATGTCCGGTCTCAGCCGACTCGAATATCGCGGATATGACTCCGCGGGAGTCGCGGTGATCGACGCCGAGGGTGGTCTGTACACCCGTAAGCGCGCGGGGAAGCTCGCCGTGCTGGCCGGAGATCTGGAGGCCTCCCCGCTGCCCGAAAGCCATGTGGGAATTGGGCACACCCGCTGGGCCACCCACGGTGGACCCACCGATGTGAACGCGCACCCGCACCTGGGTGACGAGGGCAAGCTGGCCCTGATCCACAACGGCATTATCGAAAACTTTGCCGTTCTCAAGGCCGAGCTGGTTGAGGCCGGTTACACCTTCGAGAGCGAGACGGACACCGAGGTCGCCGCCGTGCTGCTGGGCCGCGAATACCGCGAGACCGGCGATCTGCTGGCCGCCTTCCGCGCCGTGGTCAACCGCTTCGAGGGTGCCTTCACCCTGCTCGCCGTGCACCGCGACCAGCCGGATCTGGTGGTCGGCGCTCGCCGGAACTCCCCGCTGGTGATCGGTCTGGGCGACGGGGAAAACTTCCTCGGCTCGGATGTGGCCGCCTTCATCGAGTACACCCGCAGCGCCCTGGCCATCGGCCAGGACCAGATCGTGGCGATCACCCCGGACGCCGTGGAGGTCACCGACTTCGATGGCAACGTCGTCGAGGTTGAGCCCTTCGAGGTTGAGTGGGACGCATCCGCATCGGATAAGGGTGGCTGGCCGAGCTTCATGGCCAAGGAGATCACCGAGCAGCCCGACGCCGTGGCCAACACCCTGCGTGGCCGCATCGCCGCCGACGAGACCGTGGTCATCCCCGAGCTGGACGGCCTGGATGAGCTGTTCACCGGCATCAACCGCATCGTGGTGGTTGCCGCCGGTACCGCCTCCTATGCGGGCCTGGTGGGCAAGTACGCGCTGGAGAAGTGGGCCCGCATCCCCGCCGAGGTGGAGCTCAGCCACGAGTTCCGCTACCGCGACCCGGTGATCGATGCCCACACCCTGGTGGTCTCGATCAGCCAGTCCGGTGAGACCATGGACACCCTGATGGCCGTCAAGTACGCCCGCGAAAACGGCGCCAAGACCCTCTCCATCTGCAACACCCAGGGCGCGACGATTCCGCGTGAGTCCGACGCCGTGGTGTACACCCATGCCGGACCCGAGGTTGCCG
Source organism: Mycetocola sp. BIGb0189 (assembly GCF_024810155.1). Lineage (NCBI taxonomy): Bacteria > Bacillati > Actinomycetota > Actinomycetes > Micrococcales > Microbacteriaceae > Mycetocola > Mycetocola sp. BIGb0189. Next base: position 38,860 of record NZ_JANUED010000009.1, on the reverse strand, counting down.
TGGCCTCGACCAAGGCATTTGTGGCGCAGATCACCGCGATCTACCTGCTGGCCCTGCACGTGGCCCGGGTGCGCGGCACCGTCTCCACCGAGGAGTTGGCCGGCTTCACTGCCGAGCTGCGTGCGATCCCCGAGAAGATCGTCACCGTGCTCGAGCAGACCGAGAGCATTACCCAGCTCGCGCACTGGATGAGCGACTCGCGCGCGATCCTGTTCCTGGGCCGTCACGTGGGCTTCCCGATCGCGCTCGAGGGTGCGCTCAAGCTCAAGGAGCTCGCCTACATTCACGCCGAGGGCTTCGCCGCCGGTGAACTCAAGCACGGTCCGATCGCACTGATCGAGCCGGGCCAGCCCGTGTTTGTGGTGGTTCCGAGCCCGCGCGGCTCCTCGACCCTGCACTCCAAGGTTGTGTCGAACATTCAGGAGATCCGCGCCCGCGGTGCCCGGGTGATCGCGATCGCCGAGGCCGGCGACGCCGCGGTGCTGCCCTTCGCCGACACCGTGATCCACATCCCGCTGGCCGCTCCGCTGTTTGAGCCGCTGCTGGCCGTGGTGCCGATGCAGATCTTCGCGATGGAACTGGCCAACGCCAAGGGCCTCGACGTGGACCAGCCGCGTAACCTGGCCAAGTCCGTCACGGTGGAATAAAGCATGATTGTGGGAATCGGGGTGGACCTCGTGGACCTGCCCCGATTTCTGCGCACGCTGGAACGCACCCCCGCGCTGCGCGAGCGCCTGTTTACCCCCGCCGAGCGGGAGCTCAACGGGCGCTCGCTCGCCGGGCGGTTCGCCGCCAAGGAGGCGCTAATCAAGGCGCTGGGTGGCAGCGAGGATGTGTTTTGGCAGGAAATTGAGGTGCTCGGCGACCCCTCGGGTGCGCCGATCCTCACCACCAGCGGGAGCACCGCTCGCCGGCTGGCGGAGCGGGGTATCGAGAGCGTCCACCTCTCGATCTCGCATGATGGGGATGCGGCCATCGCGTTTGTGGTGGCCGAGGGAGGGGGACCCCGATGAGTCCACGTCGCGAAATTCTGGTGGATGCCGCCCGCGTGGAGCACAACGTGGCGTCCATCGTCGCCCGGGTCGCCCCGGCCGCGGTGCTCGCGGTCGTCAAGGCCAACGCCTACGGGCACGGCGCGCTGCTGTGCGCGCGGGCCGCGATGCGCGGGGGTGCTCGGGGGATCGGGACCGCCGATCTCGGTGAGGCGCTGGCGCTGCGGTCAGCGGGTTTTGAGGGGCCGATCCTGTGCTGGCTGCACGGATCCGATACCGACTTTGCGGCGGCCTTCACCGCCGATATCGCGCTGGTGGCCTCGGGCCCCGCGCAGCTCGCGCGCATGCGTGCGGCAGCCGAGGCCATGGGACGTGCCGGCGAGGTACACCTCAAGGTGGACACCGGTCTGTCCCGTAACGGCACCGCGCCCGCCCAGTGGGAGGCGCTGTTCGCCGATGCCCACGCCGCCGAGCAGGCGGGTGTGCTGCGAATCACCGGACTGATGAGCCACCTGGCCAATACCTCCCCCGAGGAGGATCGCGCGCAGCTCGCACGCTTCGCCGAGGCCGAACGCCTGGCCAAGGCAGCGGGCCTCAACCCGCAGTGGCGACACCTGGCCGCCACCGCCGGTGCGCTCAAGCTTCCCGAAACCCGCGGCACCCTGGTGCGGATCGGCATCGGGATTCTCGGCCTCAGCCCGTTTGAGGACGATACCCCCGCCGACTGGAATCTGCACCCCGCGCTGCGCCTGGAAACCGAGGTCGCCGCGGTGCGCACGGTCCCCGAGGGCACCGGAGTGTCCTACGGATACCGCTATCGTGCCGACACCGAAACCACCCTGGCCCTGATCCCGCTGGGCTACGCCGACGGGATACCCCGGCACGCCTCGGGCCGCGCCGACGTGAGCATCAACGGCACCCGATATCCGCTGGTGGGTCAGATCGCGATGGACCAGTTTGTGGTCAACCTCGGCAGCGATACCGCGGCCGTGGGGGACCGGGTTGTGGTCATCGGGGATCCCGCCGCGGGCGAACCCGGGGCCGATGACTGGGCGCGCGCCGCCGACACCATCAACTATGAAATCGTGACCCGACTGGGTGGACGCATCACCCGAGCGCCGCAGCCGGCTCACCCGAGTGGAGACGAACCTCGATGACCGACCAGACAGTGCTGACCCCCGGCACCTTCCCGATGCCCACCCCCGCGGATATGCACGCGTTCGGGATCGCGCTGGGCCGGGAACTGGGTGCCGGTGACCTGATCGTGCTGACCGGTCCGCTGGGCGCGGGCAAAACCACGCTGACCCGCGGGATCGGCGAGGGCCTGGGGGTGCGCGGTCCGGTGACCAGCCCCACCTTTGTGCTCGCGCGTACCCACCCGAGCCTGGTCGGCGGCGTGCCGCTGGTCCATGTGGACGCCTACCGGCTGAGTAACGCCCTCGAGGTGGATGACCTGGATCTTGACCTCGATCACTCGGTGGTCATCATCGAGTGGGGACACGAGGTGGCCGGGGTGCTCGCCGACGAGTGGTGGGAGATCGTCATCGAACGGCCCACGGCCGGCGCGGCCGACGACATGGACGTCGAGTCCGAACCGCGCACGGTCCGTATCGAGCGGGCCGGCGTCTAACTCGGACGTCGAGTCCGAACCGCGCATGGTCCACATCGAACGGGCCGGGGTTTAGCGGGCGAGCATCGCGCGCGGTCGGCGGTATCCTGGACATATGTTTTTGGCCATTGATACCTCCACCGGAACCGGCGTCGCCCTCGTGGACGGCACCGGGAAAATCCGCGCGTCCCGCGTCCTGGAAGACACCCGGCGGCACGTCGAGGTGGTTGGCACCTTCATCCAGGAGGTGCTGAGCGAGACCGGCACCGCCCCGGCGCAGATCACCGCTGTAGCCGCGGGGATGGGCCCCGGGCCCTTCACCGGCCTGCGGATCGGGATCGCCGCCGCGCGCGCCTTCGGGCAGGGCGCAAACATCCCGGTGATCCCGCTGGTGAGCCACGACGCCCTGGCCCTGGAATGGTACGAGAACGGCGGGACCGGCGAACTCCTGGTCACCACCGATGCGCGTCGTCGCGAACTCTACTGGTCGCGCTACACCGGGCTGGACGCCGACGGCATTCCGGTGCGGGTGGCCGGACCCTCCCTGGATCGTCCCGATGACCTCGACGCCGCCGAAACCGCACGGCTGGCGGACGGCATCGTGGCCCCGCACCGGGTAGACGCGGTCGGGATCCCCGCCGGAGCCCTGGGCATCCTGGCCCTTCGGGTGCAGACCACCGGGCGCGAACACGCGGCCGATGAGGCGCTGTACCTGCGCCCGCCGGACATTGCCGCGCAGGGTCCGCGCAAGCGGGTGAGCTAGTGGGCGAGAACCCGCAGACACCCGAAGCCGCCATCCCGCAGCCCGGTGTCCCGCAGCCCGGCGGTACACTGCCGACCGGCCCCCAGATCGACCCGGTGTGGAGCCTGCGCACGGCCACCGCCGAGGACCTGGATGCGATCATGGCGATCGAGACCGCCGAGTTTGTCAGCGATGCCTGGTCCAGCCAGGCCATGGCCGCCGACCTCGCCTCCCCACACACGCACTACCTGGTGGCCTCCTTCGCCGGGGGACCGCGAGAGATCATCGGCTACGCGGGCCTGTTCGCCCCGGCCGGTGGGCTGGACGCCGACATCCAGACCATCGCCGTATCTGCCCGGGCCCGCCGGCTGGGGATTGGCCGCGGCCTGATGACCGCGCTGATCGAGATCGCCCGCGCCCAGCGCATCCGCGAGATCTTCCTCGAGGTGCGCGAGGACAAGCCCGCGCCGCGCACGCTCTATCGCGACCTCGGATTCGAGGAGATTGCCGAGCGTCCGGGGTACTATCAGCCGGATAACGTCACCGCAATCGTGATGCGTCTGAGCATCCCTCAGCCCGAAACCGGCATCGGCCGGAACGCCTAGTTTTACCCCGTCAAAAAGGAACACCATGAACCGCGAAAACCCGCTTGTCCTCGGGATCGAAAGCTCCTGCGATGAGACCGGCATCGGCATCGTGCGCGGCACCACCCTGCTGAGCAACACGATCGCCTCCTCGATGGATGAGCACGCGCGCTACGGCGGCGTGGTCCCCGAGGTCGCCGCCCGGGCACACCTGGAGGCGATGGGGCCCTCGATCGAGGCGGCGATGACCGAGGCGGGTGTGACCTTCGAGGAGCTCGACGCGATCGCCGTGACCAGCGGGCCCGGTCTCTCCGGCGCGCTGATGGTGGGGGTGGGCGCGGCCAAGGCGCTCGCGCTGTCCACCGGCAAGCCGTTCTATGCCGTGAACCACCTGGTGGGTCACGTGGGTGCGGACATCCTGGACACCCGCGGGGAACCCTTTGACTATCCCACCATCGCACTGCTGGTCTCCGGTGGGCACACCTCGCTGCTGCTCGTGCGCGACCTGGTCGGAGACGTGGAACTGCTCGGCGAGACGATCGACGATGCCGCCGGTGAGGCCTTCGATAAGGTTGCCCGGATCCTCGGCCTGCCCTACCCCGGAGGCCCGCAGATCGACCGCGCGGCCGAGGGTGGCAACCCCGCCGCGATTCGTTTCCCGCGCGGGCTGAGCCTGCCCAAGGACATGGCCGCACACCGCTATGACTTCTCCTTCTCGGGGCTCAAGACCGCGGTTGCTCGCTGGGTCGAGCGCGCCGAGGACGCCGGGGAAGAGGTACCGATCGCCGATGTGGCCGCAAGCTTCCGCGAGGCCGTCGTGGACGTGCTGGTGACCAAGGCCATCAATGCCTGCAAGGATCTCGGCGTGCCTCGCCTGCTGCTCGGTGGCGGTGTGGTGGCCAACGCGCGTCTGCGCGAGGTCGCCGCCGAGCGGGCCGCGGCCGCCGGTGTGGCCCTGCGGATCCCGCCGTTCTCGCTGTGCACCGACAACGGGGCGATGATCGCCGCGCTCGCCGCCCAGCTGATCATGGCCGGCAAGGAACCGTCGAGCCTCGGTGTCGCCGCCGATTCAACCCTGCCGGTGACCGAGATCCAGGTGGCCGAGCTCACCACGGGTAGCTAGCGAGCGGATCCTTCTCCGGGGAGCGTGCCCTCCAGCACGGTGGCCTCGCGAGCCGGATCATGGCTCGCGTGCGGACGCAGCCCGGCGGCGGCAAACGCCTCGCGCAGGGTGCCGAGCTGCGCGGCCGAGATCTCGATCAGCAGGCTCCCTCCCGGACGCAGCCACCGGGCGGCATCGGCGAGGATGCGCCGGTGGATGACCAGGCCATCGCTTCCCCCGTCCAGGGCCGCTGTGGGCTCAAAGTCGCGCGCCTCGGCGGGCATCCCGGCGATGCTTCCGGTGGGCACATAGGGGGCGTTGGCCACGATCACATCGAAGCTGCCCAGCAGGCTCGGGGGAAGCGCCGAATAGAGGTCGCCGAGATACAGCGGGACATCCGCGCCGAGGTTCTGGCGGGCCCACTCGAGGGCGAGGGCATCGCTGTCGGTGGCGATCAGGCGGGCATCGGGGACGTGTTCACGCACGGCCAGTGCGATGGCACCCGAGCCCGTGCAGAGATCGAGGATCTGCGCCCCCGGGGTCTCAAAGGAGCGGGCGATGGCACGCAGCGCCAGGTACTCGGTGCGTCGACGGGGAACAAAAACCCCCGAACCCAGCCGCACCCGCAGCCCAAGAAAGGCCGCCCAACCGAGTACCTGCTCAAGAGGTTCCCCGGCTATTCGTCGTCGGATCAGGGCCTCGGTCTGCGCCGGTCCACGGATCTCCCACACCTCGGCGAGCAGGGCCGCCTCTTCGGCGGCAAACACACAACCAGCCGCACGGAGCCGGTCGGTGACCGGTTCCCAGGGGAATTGCGTCGTGGAGCGCATGGCGACATGGTACGTCCGAGCGCCGTGAGAAGCCAGGGTTTTGTCGGAGATCGGCCCCGAATGGGTGGGGATATTCGCGGTCGCTCGACGACATCCACCCCGATTCGTGGCCGGATTCGGATAGTCTACCCAGGACGTGGGTGCCCGCCCGCGTGTGTGGATCGCGACAGCACTCGTCTCGGAGGACCCCATGACCACCCCAGGATTCCCGAACCCCGGCACACCCTCGGGTGGGGCCCAGCCGGCACCCGGGTGGAGTGACGCGGCCGCCGGAATTTCCGGAGCACCCGTCCCTCCCGGCCAGACACCGCCGCTGCCCGGCCAGGCTCCGCCGCCCGGCCAGATTCCGCTGCCCGGCCAGGCTCCGCTGCCCGGCCAGGCTCCGCTGCCCGGCCAGGCTCCGCCGCTGCCTGCTCAGACTCCGCCGCCGGGCTGGAGCGATGCCGCCGCAGGCTATGCCGGGTTTGGGGTCGCCGCCGCTCCGTCCACCGGGCGCGCCACCGCCACGTTTGTGTGGGGCCTGATCGGTTTGGTGGGAGGCATCGTATTCGGGTGGGGATTCCCCGCCGCGATCATCGCGCTGGTCCTCGCCCCGGGCGCCCTGCGCGGAGATCCCGCCGGCCACGCGCGTGCGCGCCACGGCCGCACGCTGGCGGTGGCCGGGCTGATCGCCACGGTCCTGTGGGCGGGATACAGCGTGCTGCGTATCGTGGAGTTGATTCTCGCCTAGCCACGCGGGGTGAAACCGTCCGGGGGAGTTACTGCTTTCGGGGGTTAGGCGCGTTCGGCCAGTAGTGCCGCGTGCTGCCCGTCGATACGGGTCAGGAACAGCGTGGCCGCATTTTTCCCCGAGAGGGACATCTTTTTGCGGAATGTTGCCGGGTCGATATCCACCCCGCGCTTCTTGACCTCCAGCGTGCCGATTCCGCGCGCCTTGAGCTCCCGCTTGAGCTTTTTCTCATCCAGGGTGAAGCGCTCCAGGATGCGGAAGCGCGCGGCAAACGGGGTCTCGACCGCGGTGTCTCCGGTCAGGTACGCGATGCCCGGGCTGAGCATGCCCGCATCCAGTTCCCGGGCCAGATCGCCGATCAGGCGGGCGCGGATGACCGAGCCGTCGGGCTCATACAGGTACTCGCCCGGCTCGCGCACCTCAACATCCGCGCTGTCCGCGGCGGCGGTCATCTCGTGGCTGCCGGCATCGTTCAGTACCAGGGCGGCGCGGGTGATGCCCGGACGGGCCAGTCGCGGGGACCACAGACCGAGCTCCACAACCTGCCCGTCCACGGTGATCCACTGGGCCTCCCAGCCCTCGGGAATGTCTTCACGGTCAAACCCGGGGCCGAGTTTGATGCCCACCGCCCGCGTCTCGGCCAGGCCGAAGGCAAAGTCGAGGCTCGGGGAGTAATCGGCTGCCCGGGTGAGCCGGGTGGTGTTGCTGTGACCGGAGGTGCGCCGGGCGGGGTCGAGATAGATCGCGTCATATGCGGTGAGATCGACGTCCTCGGCGGCGGCGTTGAGGACGTCGGCGTTCTCGAACGGGGCCAGGTTGTAGCTGGCGAGGGTTGCGGTGACCTCGTCGCGGTCCACGGCGGTGACCCGCAGGCCGATGGCGGCGGCGGCCAGCGCATCCCCGCCGATCCCGCAACCCAGGTCGACCAGGTGGGTGGGAGCGAGCGCGCGGAAGCGTCCGGCGTGCAGTGCGGCGACGCGTAACCGGGTGGCCTGTTCGAGGCCCGCCTGGGTGAAGAGCATGCGCTCGGCAAACTCACCGAACTTTCCCACCGCCTTGCGGCGCAGTCGGTCCTGGGTCAGCGCCGCCGCCACCAGTGCCGGGGAATGGCCCTGGGCGCGCAGACGACTCACCCGCGCCACCGGGTCGGTACCCGCGGGTTCCTGCGCCAGATCATCGAGGAGACGCAGCCCCTCGGGGGTCAGCAGTTCGAGTAGCTCGTTTCTGTCCACCGCCCAAACCTACCAATATCGTGAGTCGCGTGTGGTGGGCATGCCGCCGAATGTGTCGCCGCGTTGGCACTCGCGTTGCAAGAGTGCCAACGGATCCCTAGACTGTGATTAGCACTCTCGACGTGAGGGTGCTAACCACGCTTAGTCTAGAAAGAGGTCAACCGTGTCGGTCTCCATCAAGCCGCTCGAGGATCGCATCGTCATCAAGCAGGTCGAGGCGGAGCGTACCACTGCTTCGGGCCTGGTCATCCCCGAGTCCGCAACCGAAAAGCCCCAGGAGGGCGAGGTTGTTGCGGTCGGTCCGGGTCGCATCGACGACAACGGCAACCGCATCCCGCTCGACGTCGCCGTCGGCGACAAGGTCATCTACTCCAAGTACGGCGGAACCGAGGTGAAGTACGGCGGGGAAGACCTGCTCGTGCTCTCGGCTCGCGACGTTCTCGCCGTGGTGGTTCGCTAACCACGCAGGAGACAACACAGCGCCCATCCGGTTTTCCGGATGGGCGCTGTGTTGTGCGAGGGGTTAGTAGGTGCTGTAGTCGGACGGGATGTTCGCGAACAGGAACGCATAGAACGCGATCATCAAGATTCCGCCGATGATGTACAGGGCGGTGAAGATATAGCTCAGCACGAGACCGGCGGTTGCCAGACCCGCGCCGCCCTCACCGGAGGTCTTGAGCTGCTTCTTGGAGATGTGTCCCAGCACGATACCGGCCGGGGCGAAGACAAACGCGAAGACCAGCGAGAGGATTGCCAGCAGGTTCGTGCGCGGCGGGGTCGCCGGGTAAGCGGGCTGGGCGTATCCCTGCTGGGTGCCATAGGCCTCGGGAGCGGGGTAGCCCTGCGGGGTCGGGTACCCAGCCTGTTCGGGCTGAGCAGGGTAAGCGGGCTGGCCGTAGGGCTGCTCGGGCTGTGCCGGGTAGGCGGGCTGGCCGTAGGGCTGCTCGGGCTGTGCCGGGTAGGCGGGCTGACCCTGGGGCTGCTCGGGCTGCCCCGGGAAGTTATTGTTGTTGTCGCTCATGGTGGGTTCCCCTCGGTGGTTATGTCCCCTAATTCTGGCATACCTGCATATTTCGGGGCCAGTGCGGGACTTTTGGGTAAACAAAACGCCCGCTCGGTGAAGCGGGCGTCTCGTGTGCGGCGGCTAGTAGCCGTAGCTGCTGCTCGCACCGGCGAGAGCCGTAATCACCCCGACAATATTGATCAGGATCCACAGTGCAAAGAAGATGTAGCCGATAATCAAGCCGGCCTTGGCCAGACCTTCACCGCCCTCGCCCGAGGTTTTTAGCTGCTTGAGGGCGATGTGGCCCAGGACGATGCCGACCGGCGCCACCAGGATGCCGAAGATGAGCGCGAGGATGGCCATGACGCTGGTCTTCTGCGGTGCGGCGGCGTAGCCGGGCTGAGCATACCCCGGCTGCGGGGCGGCGTACCCCTGCTGCGGAGCCGCGGCGTACCCCTGAAGTCCCGGGGCGGGCTGCTGGGCGGGATATGCGGCGGGCTGTTCGGCACCCGGCTGAGGGGTGAAGTTGGTGTCGCTCATGTTCGGATCTCCTTGATAAAACCGTTTTCCTCCACGCTTTCACACCCGTGTGGGACGGGGCTCGGGGAAGTCGGAGCGAGTACCGAGTGCTGTCGCATGATCCACGCGGCTTTAGACGTACATCTCGCTGAAGATCGCTCCGAGCAGGAACCTCATCAGGACAAAGAACAGCACCACGCCGATAATTGCCAGGAGTGTGCTGACGTAGCCCACGATCAGACCCGCCCGCGCCATTCCTCTGCCGCCCTCTCCTGAGGTTTTGATCTTTGAAAGTGCGATATGCCCGAGCACGATGCCAACCGGGGGAAGTAGGATCCCGAAGATGAGCGCCAGGATCGCCATCGTCGCGATGCGTGGAGGTGCCGTCGGGAAGGCCTCCGGTCCTCCTGTCGAATACGGTGCCGTCGAATACGGCACTGTCGAATAGGGCACCGTCGAATAGGGGGGATACCCCGACCTCTCGGACGGAACTTCGGGTGTGATGTCAGTCATGTCTGCTCCTGGAATGCCGGTGAGTCCACGCTTTCACGCCCGCGATGCTCGTGGGCCGGGGCGGCGGAACCGGTGTCGAGGGCTGTCGCATGCCGAGACACGGAATGGCCGCCGCACAATTCGGGTTATCCTCGGGTGTTCCCACAAAGAAAGCACACCCTTGACTTCCCCTACCCCGTCCGAGTCACGCCGCGGCCTCGCCTATGCGCTCCTGTCCTACCTGATCTGGGGCATCCTGCCGCTGTACTTCGTCCTGCTCAGCTCCGTTAACCCGTTCGAGATTGTCGCCTGGCGAATCGTGTTCACCGCGATTCTCTGCGCCCTGCTGATCACCGTCACCCGCACCTGGCCCGAGGTGCGTGAGGTCCTGCGTCGCCCGCGCATGGTTGGGGTGATCGCCGCCGCCGGGATGGTCATCTACATCAACTGGCAAACCTATGTGATCGCGACCACGAGTGGCTATGTGGTCGAGGCCGCGCTGGGATACTTCGTGAACCCGGTGGTCACCATCCTGCTCGGCGTGCTCATCTATCGTGAGAAGCTGCGCCCCACCCAGTGGTTTGCGCTGGGCATGACCGTGGTGGCGTTTGTGATCATCTCGATCGGCCTGGGTCGGGTTCCCTGGATCGCGCTGATCCTCGCGGTGACCTTCGGCATCTATGGCGTCCTGAAGAAGGGCATCGGGGCCCGGGTCAGCGCGCTGACCGGCCTGTTTGTCGAGACGATCCTGCTGCTCCCGGTGGCCGCGGTCATCATCGGCATCGTCTGGGCACACACCGGCAGCCTGGATCTGCTGCACTCCTCGCCGCTGCTTACCGTGCTGATGATCGCGACCGGCATCACCACCGCAGCCCCGCTGCTGCTGTTCGCCTCGGGCGCTCGCCGCATCTCGCTGACCGCCCTGGGATTCGCCCAGTATCTCGGCCCGACCCTGATGTTCCTGATCGGATGGCTGGTGCTGGGAGAGCAGTTGCCGCCCGAGCGGTGGATCGGATTTGGGATCGTGTGGCTCTCACTCGTTATCCTGTCGGTAGACCTGGTTCGTCACGGCCGGGCGAACCGGCTCGCGGATGCCGCCCTGGCTCAGGCGCAGACCGGCGCGATCCCGATCGTCGCCCCCACACAGAAGCCTGAGAACCAGGGGAAATAAATCACCCGCAATATCGCTTAACATGGACTATCGGGTCCCTACCGGGATTCGAGTGGACATCCGCGACCCCCACCCGGGCCCAGAGACAGCAAAAGAGGAAATATGGAACAGCCGGATCCGTTCGGATTCTTGGGATTGACCTATGACGACGTGATGCTCCTTCCCGGGCACACCGACGTGATCCCCAGTGAGGCACGCACGACCACCCGGCTCACCAAGCGCATCACCATGAACTCGCCGCTGCTGTCCTCCGCAATGGACACCGTGACCGAGTCCCGCATGGCGATCGCAATGGCCCGCCACGGTGGTATCGGCATCCTGCACCGCAACCTCTCCATCGAGGAGCAGGCCGCGCACGTGGACAAGGTGAAGCGCTCCGAGTCGGGCATGATCACCAACCCCGTCACCACCCGTCCCGAGGCCACCGTGGCCGATGTGGACGCGATCTGCGGCGAGTTCCGCGTATCGGGTCTGCCGGTTGTGGAGTCCGATGGCACCCTCGTGGGCATCATCTCCAACCGCGACATGCGCTTTGTGGACAACGACAAGATGGCCACCACCAAGGTGTCCGAGGTCATGACCCCGCAGCCGCTGATCACCGCCCCGGTTGGCATCTCCAAGGAAGACGCGCTGGCGATCTTCGCCCAGCACAAGGTTGAGAAGCTGCCCCTGGTGGATGAGGCCGGCAAGCTGCGCGGTCTGATGACCATCAAGGACTTCGACAAGACCGAGCGCTACCCCGACGCGACCAAGGACGACGAGGGTCGTCTGCGCGTGGGTGCGGCCATCGGTTTCTTCGGTGACGCCTGGAAGCGCGCCTCCGCCCTGCGCGACGCGGGTGTGGACGTGCTCGTGGTCGACACCGCCAACGGCGACAGCGCCGGCGTGCTGGACATCATCCGTAAGCTCAAGGCCGACCCGAGCTTCGCCCACATCGACATCATCGGCGGCAACGTCGCGACCCGTTCGGGTGCGCAGGCGCTGATCGACGCCGGTGCCGACGCGATCAAGGTGGGCGTGGGCCCGGGCTCGATCTGCACCACCCGCGTGGTGGCCGGCGTGGGTGTGCCCCAGGTCACCGCCGTCTACGAGGCCTCCCTGGCCGCTCGCGAGGCCGGCGTTCCGGTCATCGCCGACGGTGGCCTGCAGTACTCCGGTGACATCGCCAAGGCCCTGGTTGCCGGTGCCGACAGCGTGATGCTCGGTTCGCTGCTCGCGGGCTGCACCGAGAGCCCCGGAGACCTGGTGCTGGTCAACGGCAAGCAGTTCAAGAAGTACCGCGGCATGGGTTCGCTGGGTGCGCTGCAGACCCGCGGCAAGAAGACCTCGTACTCGAAGGACCGCTACTTCCAGTCCGACGTACCCACCGATGACCAGCTCATCGCCGAGGGTATCGAGGGTCAGGTTCCCTTCCGTGGACCGCTCTCGGCCGTGGCCTACCAGCTGATCGGTGGCCTGCGTCAGTCGATGTTCTACGTGGGAGCGCGCACCATCGCGGATCTCAAGCAGAACGGTAAGTTCGTCCGGATCACCGCGGCCGGCCTCAAGGAGAGCCACCCGCACGACATCCAGATGGTGGCCGAGGCCCCCAACTACCGCGGCTAATCTCGCATCCCAAAACGGGCCGGTGATCCTGATCACCGGCCCGTTTTGTGTGCACACACGATACAACCGGCCGGAGTGTGACGGAGTTCGATAAGGATTTCCCCCGCAGACCCATGACAGCCAGTATGCTGCCAGCGTGGAGGGAAAATTTGACGGGGTCTGGCGGGAATCGCCGTGGTTTCTTACCACGCCTCCGGAACCGCGCAGCGACGCTCCGGCACGCGCCCGGGTGTCGCGTCTGATTGATGAGGCCGTGGCCGAGGTCCCCCTGGTGCTGGTGCTTGCACCACCCGGATACGGGAAAACCGGGGCGCTGGCGGCCTGGGCGCTCACCCGGCCCGAGACCACCGCCTGGCTCACGCTGACCCGCAGCCATACGGATCCGCGCGGCCTGGTGGGCGGCATCCTCTCGGCGCTGACCCACGGCGACCGGAGCCCCGGAGCCGCGACCGCACGGGCGGGCGTGAGTGCGCTGCTGGGCCGCGATGCCGATCCGCTGCGTGCGGCCGACCTCCTCCTGACCTTCCTCGCCGAGCGGGACCGAGACACCCTCACGTCGACCCTGGTCATTGATGATGCGCACCTGATTGCGGATCCGGCGAGCGTGGAAATCCTTGAGCACCTGACCCGGCACGGTACCGAAGCCGGCCTGACCCTGGTCCTGGCGGGCCAGGGCGGCCTTGAGCGTCTGCTGAGTCGGGCTCGGGCCTATGGGCGCTCGCGTACCCTCGGCGCCGAGGACCTGTCGATGCGTGCGCCCGAGATCGCCCAGAGCGCTCAACACGCGGGCCACGGTATCACCGACGCCGAGGCCGCCGGAATTCAGGCTCGGACCCAGGGGTGGCCGATCGCGGTCCACCTGGAGCTGATCGGTCGACACACCGCCGGGGAACGGGTGAGCCTGGCATCTACCGAACCGGTCCTGACCGACTATGTGACCGGCCTGATCCTGGGATCGGTCCGGCCGGAGCTGGCCGAGTTTATCCTGCGGGTGACCACGTGTGACCGGGTGAGTGCGCGGCTGGCCGAGGAACTCTCCGGACGCACCGACAGCGCCACGCTGCTGGCCGAGTGTGAGCGGGCGGGCCTGTTCCTCACCCGCTTCGTGGATGGCGAAAACAGCGTCTACCGGTGGCACGATGTGTTCGCCCGGCACTGCCGGATCGCGCTGCGCCGAGATCATCCGGCGCTCGCGGTGACCCTCGACTCGATTGCCGCCCGGGAACTCGCCACCGACTATCCGATCGAGGCGAGCGGGCACGCCCTGCGTGCCGGACAGCCCGAAACCGCGGTGGAGATTCTGCGGTCCAGCTGGCTCCGGCTGGTCCTGGAATCCGGGGCCGAGACCCTGCGCGAACGCTGTGTGACCCTGCCCGATGGCTGGCCGGATGATCCCGAAATTCTGCTGATGCGTGCGTGCGCCCTCGACGCCCTGGGGGATCCTCCCGGTGCCGCAAGCCTCGCCGCCCGTGCCCAGGCGCGGCACCTCCGCGACCGAGCCACCGGAGAGGAAACCCGGGTTCTCGCCGCACTGATCCTCGCCTCCGAATGGGGTGAACTCGCCGCGGCCGCCGACCGGATGCGCGAGCTGATCGAATCCGGAATTCGCCTGCACACGCCCTACGCCTATCTGCTGTTTGTCCTGGGCCTGGCCGAAACCAGGCTGCGTCGCAATCCCGCCGAAACCATGCGGCTGCTGCGGGCCGCGGCGGGGGAGGCCAGGGCGTCGGGATTGACCGAGCTCACCCGATGGGCGCTGATTAACCTGCGCTTCGCGTGCGTCTATGGCGGACAATTCCGAGCCGCCGATGCGCTGGCCGAGGAGATTGCGGCACATGTCCGCAACCATCACGGGGCGGATGAACCGCGCCCGGCCGATGCGCCGGGTGGAAATCACAGCACCCGTGCCCTTGAGTGGGATGAACCGGGTCACCCCCACGTGGACGGCGGCATCGATCGTTTCGCCACCGGCTTTACCCACTTCTGGCGGGGGGATCGTGCGGGAACCCGGAGGGCCTTTGAGGCGGTGATCATCCGGGATACCTCGGCCACGTCCTTCGCCGGCGTCGCCCGGGTGCTGCTGGCGGTGCTGGCCGCAGAAACTCCGGATCCGGCGGCGTGGACCCGGGCCCGGCGCACCCTGACCGCGGTGGCCCCGCGGGAATACTACGGGGTGCCCTGGCCGCTCTACCGTGACCTGGGTGAGGCCGTGCTGGCCTTCGCCGCCGGGGACCGGACCGCCGCGCTTGAGCGGTTGGCCAGCCTGGACGGTCGCGAGGATGTGCCGATGTGTCAGGCGCTCGCCGCCGAGGTGTATCGCCGAGCCGGGGAACCCGAGCGCGCGCTCGGGGCGCTGGCCCTGATCGGTCCGGGTAACCGGGTGTCCTATCTGCGGGTGAGCGCCCTGGTGACCTCGGCATTGATTCTCGCCGCCCGCGACGATCACGCGGGCGCCCACGACCGGCTGGAACGGGCACTGGATGCGGCCGTCCCGCAGGGCATTCGCCGCCCGTTTCTCGCCGAGGATCCCGACCTGCTGGGGCTCCTTGAGGCGCACGGCCGCTGGGGGAGCGCGCATGAGGGGTTCCTGGCGAGCCTGGATACACATCCGCGGGGAATTACCGCACCCGGCACCACCCTCTCGGCGCGTGAGCGGGAGATTCTGGGGTATCTGCGGACCACGCTGACGGCCGAGGAGATCGCCCGCGAACTGCACGTCTCGGTGAACACCGTGCGCACCCATCAGCGGGCGATCTATCGCAAGCTCGGGGTGACCACCAGGCGGGACGCGGTGCGGCTGCGCGACCTCACCAACCGTGGATGATTCCCGCGGCCGAGGCTAGCCGCCGACACCGTTCGTGGGCGAGGGTAAAGGGGATCCGGTCGGCCTAGGAGAAACTGGCGATGCCCTTGCCCAGCAGCACGAATGCGAACACCAGCAGCAGCGTGGCCATGATCGCCGCGTTGTTTTGGGTGAGCCAGATCCGCAGCTGTTCCAGGGTTCCGGCCAACCGGTTTGCGGCAAACAGGTATCCGACCACGGGGACCAGGATGGTCAGCGATCCGATCACCGTGAGGACCACCACCGCGGTGACCACCTCGCCCGTGCTCAGTGCGCCGGCGGTGCCGATCGCGAGCCCGGCCGAGAGTACGAGCACCAGGTTTTTGGGATTCACCGCCAGGATCGCGCCCAGGAGCACCGCACGCAGCACGCCGAGGCCGTTGATCGAATCCATCCAGCGGGGCAGGGGCGCGCTCTCTCCGGGGGCCGGACGCGACTTCCAGCGCCGGATCGCCAGCAGGAGTAGCGCGAGCGCCAGCACAATCTTGATCACGCCGATGACCGGGCGCGGGCCCTCCTGGTCGGCCTGTGGCAGCACCGAGGACAGCGCGGTGGCCGCGGTCAGGATGATCGCCAGTCCCAGCACCCAGCCCAGCAGGAATGCCGGGGCGGTGGCCCGGGCTCGCGGGGAGAGCAGCATCAGGATGGCCGCGATCATCGGGACCGGGCTGAGCGCCACACCGATCATGAGGGGGAGTCCATCGCCCAGGGCATCGCCCATGTTGTGGTGTCCTTTCGGCCGTGACGCGATCTCTGACCGGATCGCGATTCGGGACCAACCTAGGCGGGCGAGCACCGCGCGTCCATCCCCCACCACCTTTTTCATCCACCATGCATGAGACCCACATCAGCGTTCGAGACCCACATCAGTGTTTGAGACCCAGAGAAAGAAGACCATGACCGCGACCCGCGTAACCGTCGATAATTTTGTTCGTGCCGAATCCAACCGCATGTTTGCCGCGCTGCTGGCGGGAACGCCGGGGGTGGGGCACTGGGTGCACCACCGTGCCCCGTCCGCGCTGGATGATCAGCGGGTCATTCGCCAGAACCGCGACACCCTCTACAGCTCGATCATCCTGGATGTGAGCGAGGGGGCCACCCTGACCCTGCCCGATGCCGGTGGGCGCTACCTCTCGGCGGCGCTGATCAGCCAGGACCAGTACACGCCCCGGGTGTTCCACGAGGCGGGAACCCACGAGATTACCCGCGCCGAGGTGGGCAGTGACTATGCGCTGGTAGCCGTTCGGGTGCTGGTGGATCCCGATGACCCCGCGGATGTGGCCGAGGCTAACCGGGTGCAGGACGGATTCGCGGCGAGTGCCGGGGCCGCGCGGGCGTTTGAGCTGCCCGACTATGAGCCCGAATCCCTGACCCGGACCCGCGATGCGCTGCTGGAACTGGGGCGCGGATTCGCCGGGTTCGACCGAGCCTTCGGCCCGAGTGATGAGGTGGACCCGATTCGTCACCTGATCGGTGCCGCCACCGGTTGGGGTGGCCTGCCCGAGAGCGAGGCGTACTACATCAACGTGGACGATTCCCTGCCGCTGGATGCGTATGAGCTGACCCTGCGCGATGTCCCGGTGGACGCGTTCTGGTCGGTCTCGCTGTACAACGCCGAGGGCTACTTTGAAGCCATCGAGGGAACCCTGACCAGCGTCAACAGCGTGACCGGGGAGGCAAACCCCGATGGTTCGGTTACCGTACGCTTTGCCCCGGCCGCCACGGGTGCCCCCAATGAGCTGGGCATCATGCCCGGCTGGAACTACCTGGTGCGCTTCTATCAGCCGCACCCCGAAATCGTGGACGGCACCTGGGTGCTGCCCGCCCCGACCCGGACGGAGGCCGCAGCATGAGCACCGAACCTCGTCCCAGCGCCTACCTGTTTCACTATCCGCTGGTGGAGAACCTGCGTCAGGTCACCCGCTATCTGACCACCGGCATCGGGTCCAATCCCGCCGCTGCGGCCAACACGTTCTCCCACGCCCGCACCCTTGCCGGGCCGCAGGATACGTTTGTCACGATCAACAACGACACCGTCTATTCGATGGCGCAGCTGGACCTCTCGGTCGGGCCAATCCGCCTGGATACCCCCGAACTCGGTGAGCGCTATTTTGTGCTGCAGTTCGTGGACGCCTGGACCAACAACATCGCCTATGTGGGAACCCGGGCCACCGGAAACGCGGCCGGCTCCTTCCTGATTGTGCCCCCGGGATGGAGCGGGGAGAGCGAGCTGCCGGTGATTCGTGCCTCGACCGATATCGTCTCGATCGTGGGACGGTTTGCGTGTACGGGACCCGCGGATCTGCCCGCGGTGCACCGGCTGCAGGATGCCACGCTGCTGACCCCACTGGACCCGAACCAGGTCGGCCGGGGCATCCCCGAGGTGGCTCCGGTCGCGGGCCAGGCCGAAGCGGCGTTAGGGGATTCGGCCGGAGTCGAAGCCGAGGCCGAACTGTTCTGGCGTCAGGCCGCGGCCTGGGCCGCACGCTTCCCGGTCCCCGAAGCCGATGCGGCGCTCGCCGCCGAGTATCCGATCCCCGCGCCGGATCTGTATACCGAGACCTTCACCCAGGGGGTCTCAGATCTGGAGCTCGCCACCACCACGGGAGACGCTCCGTTCTACAACGGCTGGGGTGTGGGTATGCACCTGTTCGACTACAACGTGCACGTGCTGGGCCTGGGCACCGTCGCGGATCCGCGCTGGCTGACCACCGATCCTGACCGCCGCGTCCTCGACCGGGCGATCAGCTGCCGGCTGGGCCTGTGGGGTAATCACGCCTATGAGGCGGTGTATGCGCAGGCATTCACCGACATCACCGGGGCACCGCTCGTGGGTGAATCCACGTATCGGATCCACTTCCCGGATCGCCCGCCGGTCGGCGCATTCTGGTCGATCACCCTGTATGACATCCCCCGCTACTACCTGGTGGACAACCCGATCGATCGCTATTCGATCGGCGATCGCACGGCGGGGCTGCACTATGGGCCGGACGGGTCCCTGGATGTGATCCTGTCCCACACCGAACCCACCGATCCCGACGCGCGTGCCAACTGGCTGCCCGCCCCGGCGGAACGGTTCCGGCTGGTGATGCGCTTCTATATTCCGGGCAGCGAGATCCTCGATGAAACCTATGCCTATCCCGAAATAAGGGCGCTCTAAACCCAAATGGCGGGCCGGTGACCCAGGTCACCGGCCCGCCATTCTGTGTCTAGTCGACCTGCGGCAGCCACACGTCCGGGCCGAAGATTTCGTAGTGGACCCGGCTGGCGGGCAGCCCGAGGGCAAGTGCCTGTTCGCGGATGCGCTGCATGAAGGGCTGCGGACCGCAGACAAACAGCTCGGCATCGGCGGGGATGTTGTGGCGACTCAGATCGATGGCTTCGCCGCTGCCCTCGCCGAGCCAGGTGTGCACGCTGGCACCGGGCAGGCGGGCGATATCGGTCATCATCTGATCGCGCAGGGCCCAGACCTCGGGGGACTGGTCGGCATGCAGGACCTGGACCCGGCGGCCCGAACCCGCCAGGGCGAGGGTGCGCAGCATCGAGGCACTCGGGGTCGAGCCGATGCCGGCGGAGACCAGAACCAGCGGGTGATCTCCCGCGGGGAGGACCACGTCACCATACGGGTTGGAGAGTTCCACGACGCTGCCCACGGGCATCCGGTCCTGCAGGATCGGGGAGACGGCACCGTCATCGCGGCGACGGCTGGTGATGCGGCGCTCGGCCCCACCGGGACTGGTGAGGGTGAACTGGCGGGCCTGATGGGTGCCCGAGTCCAGGCGGACCTTAACGCTGACGTACTGGCCGGGGCGTGCCGGGGTGATCGGGGTGTCATCGGCCGGGGTGAAGGTGATGTTGACGGCGTTGCCCACCTCGACACGCTCGGAGATCTGCCACGGCATCCATACCCGATCATTGGCCTGGCTGGCGTAGAGGTCGCGTTCAAGCTTGATCAGCGCATGCGCCATCAGCCAGTACACCTCGCTCCAGGCGGCGGCGATCTCCGGAGTAATGGCCTCCCCGAGATCGGCGGCGATCGCGGCAAACAGGTGTGTGTATACGATGTCGTACTGGTCGGCGGTGACGCCGAGGGAGGCGTGGCGGTGGGCGATACGTGAGAGCAGTGCCTCGGGGTAGGTGCCCGGGTTTTTCAGCAGATGAGTGGCGAAGACGGCGATGCTTCCGGCCAGTGCCCGCGGCTGCTCGCCGGTGCCCTGGTTGGCGGTGTTAAACATGCCGTCCAGCAGCTCGGGGTGCGCGGCAAACATCCGCTTATAGAACTCGGGGGTGATGAATTCGATCCGCTCGGCGATGAGCGGCAGGGTCGCTTCGATCAGGGGACGGGAGGTGGAGGAGAGCATGGTTCCCTTTCGGTTGAAATGTGCGTTCATCGGCGCATTCACAATGCGTATATGAGCAGCTTGCAGCCTCCATGGACCGTCCTCGGGAGTTTTGACGCATCCTGAGCGCTCGATTGGCGCACCAAGATGGGGTATCGGGTCGGTTTTACAGCGCGGCCGCAACCGGGGTGCATACGGGAATCGTGGGAAACATGATGTGGATCTGCCGGGGCGTGGGAAGATCCACGATCAGGTGCCGATCCAGCGATCGATAAAACGCCTCCCGCGCCTCGGCCAGGATGCTGCGCAGCGCGCAATCGGCAATCAGCGGGCACTGGTTTCCCTCGACGCTGACACACTCCGCCAGATCCGAGCGCGGATCCAGGCGACGCAGCACCGCCCCCACGCTCGCTTCCCGCCCCGCCGCGGTCAGCTGAGCGCCGCCATATCGTCCGCGGGCCACCTCGACCAGCCCAAAATCCGAGAGCCGGGAGATCGCCTTGCTCAGGTGCGTGACCGGTACCTCGATCACCTCGGCCACCTCGCGAGCCGTGCGAATCTCGCCGGGCGGGAGGGCGGCCAGCATGACCATCGCCCGCAGGGAGGCGTCGGCAAACATGCTGAGTTTCATGCCGTCAGCATAGGCAGCGCCCCGGGGCAATGGGCGGGGCTGTCGGAAACCGTATGTCGGGGCGTCCTATCGTCTCCGCGCCGATTGCGGAGGGTACTGCCGGAGGATTACACGCGCACCTGGCCGTCGAGTTCGCGCGTGATCCGGGTGATCTCGCGCAGCACTCCGGCTCGGCGCGGGGAACACGCGGGCAGCAGGTGGAGGCACATGCGCCAGATTTCGAGGTCGTCGATCCCGTGCGGACCGCGGGCGAACTCCAGCAGCGGTTCCACCGCGGCACCGGTCAGCAGCGACTCCCGCAGCCGCTCGCGGACCTGCTCGCGGATGGTCAGAATGCCCGGTGCCCGGGAGGAGGGCAGGACGTCGCCGGTAAAGGCGGCCAGAGCCCTGCGGTGCGCCCCGCGGTCCAGGAGACAGAGCACCCGGCGTACATCGGTGTCCAGCTCGGGATCCAGGCGATAGGGGCGGGTGCCCAGCGTCGAGATGCCCACCTCGGCGAGGACTCGGCGCAGCCGGACGATCTCGGCGCGCAGGGTCACCAGTGGAGCCTTGCGCTCGTACAGCAGATCGGCAAGCCGTTCGGCGGTGAGCCCCTGGGGATGCCAGGCCAGCAGGGTGAGGATCTCGGCGTGCCGTGCGCTCAGTCGTGCCTCGCCCGTGGGGCCTCGCAGGACACCCAGATCGCGGCCCAGCACGTCGAGGCTGGGCGTGCCGCACGGGGCGGCATCGGGGGCTAAGACCGGGACCGACCGATGTGGCGAGGCAGCCTTCTCTCGCAGCCGGCGCACCAAGAGCTCCTGCTGGAGCGCGTAGGCGGTGGCGATGAGGAGGCGCTCGCCGTGGGTGCGAATATCCCCGGTCCGATCGGTCAGATCCAACACCCCGAGAACGGTGCCGGTCTCGGGATCGCGCAGCGGCACGGCCAGGCAGCTCCACGACTTGGCGGCGCTGGCGAAATGCTCCCCGTGGTGGACCCGGACCGGCCGCTCGAGCGCGAGTGCGGTGCCCGGGGCGCTGGTGCCTACCGCCGCCTCGGACCAGTCGGTTCCCGGCATGAAGGACATCGACTCGGCCGCATCGCGCAGGTCGTGATCGCCCTCCACCCAGAGCAGCGTCCCGTCGGCATCGCCGAGGGCCACCAGTGCGTCACCATCACGTGCATTTTCACCCAGGAGGAGCGCCCGGGCGATGGGGATGAGCTCGGTCAGCGGGCTGTGGGTGCGCCGATTGTGCAGCTCGTCCGGGGTCAGCTGGGTGCGTCCGGGGCGTCCAGCCGGGTCCACTCGGTGTGCGGCCGATCGGCTCCATGACTGGCGAACCAGCTCGCTCTGCCCGGGGGTGGGGGAAACCGTAGACCACATAATTGTGTCCCTTCGCCGTGCTGTGGACGACCCCAATGGTCGCGACCCTGGGCCCGCCGGAAGGGTGGTCACACCCCGAATAGCGGGCAGCGCTCACCGCCAGTCTAGGGGAGCGCCGACGGCAAAAACAGCTTTTCATGACATCGGTTATAGACCGCAACTGAATGCAACCCGGGCGGTCCTAGCATGAGGGTGACCAACGGGTCATCGCCCCGAATCCGTCATCACGGTGGGGTGAATCATTTCCATACGATTGGAGTAAACGTGTCGAACACGATGCGCGCCGCCGTCGCCCACTCCGCCGGGGCACCCCTCACCATTGATCAGGTCACCGTCCCGACTCCGGGGCCGGGCCAGGCTCTGGTGAAGGTTCTCACCACCGGGGTCTGCCACACCGACCTGCACGCCGTGCAGGGAGACTGGCCGGTCGCCCCGAAGTCCCCGCTCATCCCCGGGCATGAGGGCGTGGGCACCGTCGTCGCCGTGGGCGAGGGCGTCTCCGATCTGGCCGTGGGCGACCTGGTGGGCAACGCCTGGCTGTGGTCCGCCTGTGGCACCTGTCAGTACTGCCGCACCGGGTGGGAAACCCTGTGCGAGAAGCAGCAGAACGGTGGCTACTCGGTGGACGGCAGCTTTGGCGAGTACATGCTCGTGGACGCCACCTACGCCGCCCGCCTGGACCCGAGCATCGACCCGGTCGAAATCGCCCCGATCCTGTGTGCCGGTGTGACCGTATACAAGGGCCTCAAGGTCACCGATGCGCGTCCGGGCCAGTGGGTCGCGATCTCCGGTATCGGCGGCCTCGGCCACATCGCCGTGCAGTATGCGGTGGCGATGGGCTTCAAGGTTGTGGCCATCGATGTGGACGATGCCAAGCTGGAACTCGCCCGTCACCACGGTGCCGTGGTGACCGTCAACGCACTGACCGAGGATCCCGCCACCGTCGTTCAGGCGCAGACCGGTGGTGTGCACGGTGTGCTGGTGACGGCCGTTCACCCGCAGGCTTTCGCCCAGGCGCTAGCGATTGCCCGTCGCGGTGCCACCATCGTGTTCAACGGCCTGCCCCCGGGGGACTTCCCCGCCAACATCTTTGACATCGTGCTGCGTGGTCTCACCATCCGTGGATCGATCGTGGGAACCCGTCAGGACATGATCGAGGCCGTTCAGTTCTACACCGACGGCAAGGTTGTGCCGACCGTGGAGACCGCAAAGCTGGACGACATCAACGCGGTGTTTGACCGGATGAAGCGCGGCGCAATCGACGGCCGCATCGTGATGGACCTGCGCTAGTCCTAGTCACCTGTCGTAGAGATGGCCCCGCGTCCCATTCGGGGAGCGGGGCCGCCTTCGATTTCGTGTCTCGCGTTCCTAGTCACACGCACGCCTTGAGGGAGAGGTCTCGCCCGGCGAATCAACTGACTCAGCTGCTAGCAAATGCGGCGAGCTTCCTGGCTAAAGACTTCAGGATTACTAGAGTAGGTCACTTCGGCGAGGTTCGCACTGTGAGTAATGGTCCTTTGAATCGAGAACAGTGGTGTGTCGCTTTAGGTCCAAGAAATCATTGCCGTTGGTCAGACCAGCTTTGTCCAAACCGGCGCGAAAGGAATAACCTGTGTCGCGTAAATCCGCTGTATGGTCTTGGGTGCTCAGCGGGGGAATTGCTGTAATTCTGATTGGGGTTCTTGGCTTCAGTGTTTGGCAGGTCCCTCGGTTTCTCATGGTGGATGATGGCATCGATGAAACGGACCGTGCGGCCGCAATCGCGAGTGCCCGTCAAGGAACCCTGTGGGCCGCGGGTGGAGTTATCGCCGTTGTAAGTCTTGTGTTCACCTGGCAGCGGGACCGAATCACGCGGCACCGGGCGGACCTGGAACGAGATTCGAATTTCACTGACCGGTACACCGAAGCGATCGCTCAGCTCGGAAACACGGACAGTCTCGCCATTCGCATTGGCGGGGTTTACGCGCTTGAGCGCATAGCCTTTGATTCCAGTCGGGATAGGCTCACCATTGCTCATGTCTTGGAGACGTTCGTTCGGGAGTTATCCCATGTACATAGCACCGTCACGCTCCAACCGTCGAGGGCGACTCAACGTGCTGCTGAAAGCACTAACAAAGTGTCGGCTCGACCTGGAGCGGAAATAGCGTCCGCGATTTTAGCGTTGGGCCGTATGGCCTCATTCATGAACACGAATATAGATTTCGATCTTGTTGGAGCAAATTTGGGTGAGCTTCGCGTTGCCGGAGTGAACCTAGAGAACGCAAACCTCCGGGACGCAGATCTTTGTGGTATCGATCTAGTCGGTGCAAATCTCAAGGGCGCGAACCTTGGTAATTCCAACCTAACCAGAGCCAATCTTGCGAATGCAGATTTGCGAGGTGCATACTTCTACCCGAAATGGTGCCAAAAGTTATCACTCGAAAAGGCGAATTTGTCGGGTATGGAACTCTGGTTCTTTACTCTAGACGCTGTCCGTCTTCACGGTTCAGATTGCGGAAATGCAAAATTTTATCAGGGCGAACTTTCGCGGGTTTCCTTTTCTAGTGCAAATCTGACTTCGACCGTTTTTGACGGGTGTGAGTTGAAAACTGTCGATTTTACGCGCGCTAAGCTACAGGGAACGGAATTCACGGATTGCAACTTTACTGACGTTTCGTTCGAAGGGGCCTCTCTGAAAGACGTGACTTTGCGAGGGTGCGATCTCACTGGTGCTAGCTTCGTGGGTTGCGACACGTCAGACGTAGACTTCTCACAGGCGATGAATCAGGATCTAGCTAAGTTCTAAGTCGAAGACTTCCCACGGGCATCTGCCGGGCCCGCTAGTGCGCTCATGTTATCGAATGCATTTGACCGTGGCTGAATGGCCAACTTAGGCATTTGCTTGCCGCCGATGCGTTCGGGCTAGCGTGCCCGGGCTGCGCGCACCCCGGCTTCGGGGGAGAGATCGAGCCGACGCAGTAGCTGGGCGTTGGCGGCCACGATGATCGTGGACAGCGACATCAGAATCGCCCCCACCGACATCGGCAGCACAAACCCGATCGGCGCGAGCACCCCGGCCGCGAGTGGGACCGAGAGCAGGTTGTAGCCCGCGGCCCACCAGAGGTTTTGGCTCATCTTGCGATAGCTGGCCCGGGAGAGCTCGATGACCGAGAGGACCGAGCGGGGATCATCGCTGGCCAGGATCACCCCGGCCGAGGCGATGGCCACATCCGTGCCCGCCCCGATCGCGATGCCCACATCCGCCCGGGCGAGAGCCGGGGCATCGTTGACGCCGTCGCCGACCATCGCCACGACCCGTCCCTCGGCCTGCAGCTCGGCCACCCGAGCCGCCTTGTCCTCGGGGCGCACCCCGGCAAAGACCCGGGTGATGCCGAGCTCGGCGGCGACAGCGTGTGCGACGGCCTCGGCGTCCCCGGTGATCATCACCGGCTCGATGCCCAGGTGCTGGAGTGCCTCCACGGCCTCGCGGGATTCCGGACGGATCTCATCGGCAAGCTTGAGTGCGCCGATGACCACCCCGTCGGCAAGTACGTGCAGGATGATCGCACCCTGGGCCCGCCACTCATCCGCCGCGGGAAGCTCCTGGGCCTGGTACTCGCGGAGCAATCCCGGACCGCCCACGCCGATCTCCCGCGTGCCCACCCGGGCCCGTACACCCAGCGCCGGGGCCGAGGTAAAGTCACTCGCGCGTTCCCGGGTGAGGTTGCGCTCGTCGGCGGCCGCCACGATGGCGCGGGCCAGCGGGTGCTCGGAATCCGACTCGGCCGCGGCGGCCAGTGCCAGCACCGCTTGCTCGTCGAGGTCGGAACCGGCGGCTACCGCGATCTCCTCGACCCGGGGCTCCCCGCGGGTCAGGGTTCCGGTCTTGTCGAACAGCACGCTGCCGACCCCGCGCATGCTCTCCAGGGCGAGTCGATCGGTGATCAGGATGCCGCCGCGGGCCGCCCGCTCGGTGGCGATCGAGACCACCAGTGGGATCGCCAGGCCCAGCGCGTGTGGGCAGGCAATGACCAGCACGGTGATGGTGCGCACCACGGCGTCATCGGGCATCCCGAGCAGGGTCCAGACCAGCGCGGTGATGATCGCGGATCCCAGCGCAAACCAGAACAGCCAGCCGGCGGCGCGGTCGGCCAGGCGCTGGGCGCGCGAGGACGAGGCCTGGGCATCGGCCACCAGACGCTGAATCCCGGCCAGGGCGGTGTCCCCACCCACCGCGGTGACACGGACCCGCAGGCCCGAATCGGTGGCCACGGTGCCGGCGATTACGGTGTCCCCGGGCTCGCGGTGCACGGCGCGGGATTCGCCGGTGATCATCGACTCGTCCATGTCTGCGGAACCGGACTCGATCCGCGCATCGGCGGGGACCCGGCCGCCGGGGCGAACGATCAGCAGGTCGCCCACCGCGAGGGTGCTCGGGGCTACCCGTTCGATCCGCTCGGTACCCGGTACGTCCGCGTCGTGCGGCTCGGGTGCTTCGTGACGGTCGTGCGTGGCGTGTGGTTCATGGGCGGCGTGCGCTTCGTGTGCCGAAGCGTTTTGCGCGAATGCGGCGTGTGTGGCGGTGTCCTCGATGACCCGCTCGGCCTCATCGGGCAGCAGGGCCGCGAGTGAGTCCAGGGCCGAGGACGTTTGGGCGAGGGAGCGCATCTCGATCCAGTGTCCCAGCAGCATGATCACGATCAGCAGCGCGAGTTCCCACCAGAAGTCCAGCTCGTGGCTGAGCAGCCCGAGACTCGATCCCCAGGAGGAGAGGAAGGCGACGGTGATGGCCAGCGCGATCAGCAGCATCATGCCGGGCTTGCGGGCTCGCAACTCATCCACCGCTCCGGTTAGGAAGGGCTTGCCACCCCAGACATACATGACGGTGCCGAGGGCCGGGGACACCCAGGTGATTCCGGGGAGATCGGGCAGAGCATAACCGAGGATATGGGCGAACATGCCCGAGAGTGTGACCACCGGGAGGGCGAAGACCAGCATGATCCAGAACAGGCGGCGGAACGCGGCGACGTGTCCGGCATGGCCATCGTGCCCGCCGTGCCCGGCATGCTCATCGTTCCCGCCGTGGCCCGCGTGCTCATCGTGGCCGCCGTGCCCGGCGTGCTCATCGTGCCCGGCGGGATCGGGATGGACGTGGTGGTGCGGATTCTCTCCGGTACTCCCGGGAGAGCGATGGGTGTTCTGCTCGTCGGTCATGGCACCCAGGCTATACCCCCAAGGGGTATACGTCTAGGTGTGGATGTTCGACCGGAGCGATGGCTTAGGCGGGGAAAATCTTGCCGATCGGCTCGCGCTTTTCCGCCTGGAAGCGATCTTCGGCGCGGCCATAGGCCCAGTACCCGGAGAGCGAAAGCTGGGAGCGCTCGAGCTCGCGCTCGGTGATGAATACCTCGCGCAGCGCCTTCATCGATTCGCGCTCACCGTGGGCAAATACCTGGACGCGGCCCTCCAGCCAGGTGAGGGAGCGCACGGCTTCGGCGAGGAGGCGCGGGGTCTCCTCGGTGCGCTCGCCACGGATGATCCAGTGCACGGCAACCCCATCGGGACCGGCCAGGGTCGGGCGATCATCCTCGGACTCAATCTCGATCACAACGATGCCTCGGGCATCCTCGGGCAGGGACTCCGCCGCGGCGGCAATCGCCGGGAACGCCGATTCGTCGCCCACAAACAGGTGCCAATCGGCCTCAAGGTCGGGCGAGTAGGCGCCACCGGGACCGGCGAAAACCACGCGGTCGCCGAGGGCGGCGTTCGCGGCCCAGGGGCCCGCGAGGCCCTCGTCGCCGTGCACCACGAAGTCCACATCCAGCGTGCGCTCCTCGGCGTTCACCCGGCGTACGGTGTAGGTGCGGGTTACCGGAAGGTCCTCGGGCGCGAGGGTTTCGCGCAGCGCGGCCACGTCGTAGGGCGGCTCGAGCTCCAGCTCGGGCTTGGTGAAGAAGATCTTGATGTACTTGTCGGTGGCATCGTTGGAGACGAAGTCGTCAAATCCGGGGCCGCCGAGGGTGAGGCGCACGAGGTGCGGGGTCAGCCAGTTGCGCGCGACCACCTCAAGAACGGTCTGTGGGCGTGCGGGGCGAGGCGTAGGGGACGTGCTCATAATGCTCATTCTGCACCGTCCGGGGCCGAATTGCACGACCGTTTGTCCATTTTCCGACTGACCCACGTTCGAGGGGTGTCTGATAGGTGGATATCTGGACGACAGGAGCCCGGGATTCCGCCGGAAACGGCACCTTATGCGCGGGTATGGATCAACACGCGCGAGAAAACGAAATGCCCCCGCGTGCGGCGGTGCCGAACGCGGGGGCCGTGGCGGTGAGCTAGACGCCGATCGACACGCGGCCGGTGTCGGTGCCCTCGTGGGCGTGGGTCTGTGCCCGGCGGGCATGCTCCTCGGCGAGCATTGCCTGGGTGATGATCGGAATGGCCACGGTGGGCGGCAGGATCTCGTCGAGGACGTCGACCTGCTCGCCGATGACCGAGACGGTGCCCGTTCCGGTGGAGGTTATGGTGGGCAGCGCGTCGGTCATCGGGTTGCTGGCGGCTGAGCGTGCACGCTGCCGGGCTCGACGCACCAGCATGATTGAGGCCTGCAGGCCGATGACGATCCAGATGCCGTTGACCACCGCCGAGGGCCACGCGCCGTTGGAGGCCGCGCTGATCAGCAGCATGCCCGCACCCACGATGTTGCCCACCTGGAACCAGGGTGAATCCGCTGCGAGTTTGCCCGCGCTGAGCAGGCCGTACGCGGCGACGGTGAGGATGGCGCCGATCCAACCGGCGGCAACGATGAGAAGCGAGAAATCCACGGGGTACTTTCGGGGGCAGAAGTTCAATGAGCGGGGGCGGCAATTGGGGTGCCGAGAAATAAGTTTCGGTGATTTCCGACCTAAGCACAAATAACGTTTTGTGATCTAGGACATAAGCTTTACTTATGGCAGAAATTGACCCGACGCGACTCACCTTTTTGCTCGCCGTTGCCCGCCACGGCAGCATCCTGGCCGCGGCCGATTCCCTGCACGTGACGGCGTCCGCGGTGTCCCAGCAGATCTCCCGTTTGGAGCGCGAACAGGGGGTCGCGCTGTTGGATCGAGGCCCCCGGGGAGTGACCCTGACCCTGTCCGGGAGAATCCTGGTGGAGGCGGCCGAGAGTATCGAACGTGAGCTCACCGACGCACGTGGACGCCTGATCGAGGCGCAGCAGGAGGTGACCGGATCGGTGTCGATCGCGGCGTTCCAGACCGTGCTGTCCGGTCTCATCGTGCCGCACCTATCGCAGCTGCTGGACTCCCTCCCCGGAATCGAGCTGCGCCTGCACGATGCCTCAACCCTGCGTCTGCCGCGGATGCTGCGCAGCGGCGAGGCCGACCTGATCATCTTCGACCGCGAGCTGGATGAGGGCTCACCCGCGTACACCCGGGACGTGCCGCTGCTGGATGATCCGTGGCGGCTCGTGGTCCCGCAGGCGACCCCGGCGGATCTGAGTCTGGACGAGCTGGTCGCGCTGCCCTGGCTCGGGGTGGCCACCGAGGGGGCATCGGCGCGGGCGGTCGAGCGGGCGCGAATTCGGCTGGGGGTCACCACCGCTCCGGTCCACGGATATGAGGACTTCCCCGCCGCGCTCTCGCTGGTCTCAGCCGGACAGGGGGTGACCCTGCTGCCCGACCTGGCGCTTCAGGAGGCGCTGCCCGCCGGTGTTTCGGTGCGCGAGATGCCGGGCCTCGGCACCCGCTCGCTGACCCTGCGTCACCGCGCGACGAAGCGCGAACCGGTCGCCGCCACCGCGATTGTGATCGATGCCCTGGTGCGCCTGGCTCGAGACTGGCAGGCCTCGCGGGTGTAGGGGTGGTCGCCCGGGGGTATCCGAGGTATTATTTTGTATGGCAAAAATAGTATTCACATCGGGGGGATCGGCATCGAAGCACGGTGTCTCGCTTGCCGATGTTGAAAACGCTATTCGCGTCGATCGTGCGCGCTGGATTCGCCATTTTGATGAACCCCGTTCGCCGAACCATCCGCGTCCGGATCTTTTTATCGGATATGACCTGGCAGGCCTTCCGATTGAAGTGATGGGCAACTGGGTGGAATCCGGAGATTTTGTGGTTTTTCATGCAATGCCGCTTCGGCAAAAGACTCGGAACCGAGTAAGGGAGATTGAACATGGCTGACATCCAGCACAACGCGCCGAAGGATGAACGCGAACGCTTTGCCGAAGAGATGCCCGCGTTTGGCTCGGAAACCGTGGTGTTTGTGGGAGGCGAGGGGCAGGACATCCTTGATGATCTTTTTGGGGAGGTTCCGGCGATTGGCGGAGAAAACGAGGTCACGCGTCGTCTCCGCGGGCGCCCGCGGCTTGATCGACGTGTGGGAGCCGGGGTTTCTTCTCCCAAGCTCAATATTCGACTGAGTGAGTCGCTGCGATCCGAAATGCGCGGATTTTTGACCGGGTCCGAGTTTTCCACCGAGTCGGAGTTTGTTCGTGCGGCAATTAGCGAGTACATCCAAAACCATCGGGCGAGCTAGTCATCCGAGGCGATTTCATAGAAGAAATTAAGTTGCGTATGTGAGAAGTGGGTGTCAAACTCGAACCGACCGGGGTCGTCCCGGTCGGAACCGAGGAGTACCCGTGAGCACGACCCCTGACACCGACGTCACCCCCATCGATTCGACCCCCGCAGTCGATCCTTCAGCTCTCAAGGACGCCGCCGTCGCGGCGGAGGGCGTTGATGATGCCGAGCCGAGCCGGGCCGAACTGGCTGCCGCCGGAGAACGC
Source organism: Mycetocola sp. BIGb0189 (assembly GCF_024810155.1). NCBI lineage: Bacteria > Bacillati > Actinomycetota > Actinomycetes > Micrococcales > Microbacteriaceae > Mycetocola > Mycetocola sp. BIGb0189. The sequence goes on along the minus strand of NZ_JANUED010000009.1, from coordinate 8,308 downwards.
CGCATCGCCTGGATTCGCACCCGGATGGGCATGTTGGCGAATCTGCGTGAGCGCTTTGCCGCCGAGCGTCCGTTTGAGGGCATCACGATCGGGCTGTCGCTGCATGTGGAACCCAAGACCGCGGTCCTGGTGGAAACCCTCGCCGCCGGTGGTGCCCGCATCGTGGGAACCGGTAACCACGGTTCGACCCAGGACGATGTGGTCGCCGCGCTGCAGGAGCGCGGGATGACCATCTTTGGCCGGCGCGAAGACTCGATCGAGGAACATCACCGAAACCTTGCCCGCACGATCGCCGAACGCCCGCAGATTCTGCTGGATAACGGTGCCGATCTGGCGGCGCTCGCGGTCACCGAGGGGCTTTCGGGGTCGCTGATCGGCGGCACCGAGGAGACCACCTCGGGGGCGTTCCGCCTGCGCGAGGAGATGAACGGGGAGGTGCCCTTCCCGGTGATTGTGATCAACGACAGCCCGCTCAAGGCCATCGGCGAAAACAAGCACGCGGTGGGGCAGAGTGCGGTGGAATCCTTCATGCGCCTGACAAATGTGCAGGTGCCCGGACGCCGCTTCGTGGTGGCCGGCTATGGCTGGTGCGGTCGAGGGATCGCCCAGTATCTCCGCGCTCTCGGCGGCCGCGTCTCGGTGGCCGAGGTGGACGAGCTGGCCGCCTATGAGGCCGCGTTTGACGGTTTCCGGGTGGCGCCGCTGGCCGACCTGGTGTCCTCCGCCGACGTCATCATCACCGCGACCGGCCGCGCCGGCATCCTCACCGCCGAGCACTTCGACCTGCTGCGAGACGGCACGATCCTGGGCAACATCGGTCACTTCCCCTGGGAGATCGATGTGCCCGCGCTGACCTCTGCGGGTGCCGTGGCTCCGGTCACCGAGGAGATCGATGCGATCACCCTGGACGAGGACCGTACCGTCTATCTGCTGACCGGCGGGCGCATGTATAACCTCGCCGGAACCGCGCCGCGGGGTAACTCGATCGAGGCGATGGATGTGGGCTTCATGATGCAGGCCCTCTCGCTCGAGCGGATCGCGCTGCGTGCGGCGAACCTGCCCACCGGGCCGCAGCCGGTCCCCGATGACATCAACCGCGATATCGCCCGGCAGACCCTGAGCCTGCTGGGTAGCTCGCTCGCCTAGGCCCGCGCAGATGGGCCACCGATGAGCATCGGGCCCACGCGGGAAACCGCGGCGGGATCGGTACACTCGAACACTATGAGCATCGATCCCGCCGCTGCGTCCCCGGCCGAGTCCGCGCCCGCCTACGCCGCCCCGGCGGTGGAGAAGGCGCTCGACATCCTGGAGTTTCTGGCCGAGACGCCGGGGCCGGTGAGTCAGCAGGCGATCGCCCAGCGCACGGGCCGCTCGGCCGCGCAGATTTTTCGGGTGCTCAGCGTGCTGGAGCGTCGGGGATACATCGCCCGAGATGAGGGTTCGGGTCTCTACTCGCTGAGCCTGCGACTCTTTGAACTCGCCCATCGGCATGATCCGATTCGCTCGCTGGTGTGGCTGGCGCAGCCCATCATGCGCCGCCTGGCCACGAGTGTGGGGCAGTCCTGCAACCTGGGCTATCGGGCGGGCGATCACCTGGTGATCCTGGCCGAGTCCGCCGGTCCCGGAGACTTCGGGTTCCGGGTGCGGGTGGGTGCGGAGTTCGATCTGCGCGGCACCAACGCGGGTCGGGTGCTGCTGGCGTTTGCCGATGCCGGCGGGGCAGGCGCTGCCGCTGCTGTTGCAGCCGCTGATGCGGCACCCGCTGCCGATGCTGATGCCGCTGCCGCCGCCGCTGCCGCTGCCGCTGCCGCTGCCGATGCCTCTGCCGGTTCCGATGCCGCCGGCGTGGACGCTTCGCTCGCCGACACCCTGGCGATCATCCGCACGGCCGGGATCGCCGAGCAGCCCGACGGGCTCTATCCCGGGGTCACCGACCTCAGCGCCCCGATCCTCTCCCGGGAGGGCGTCGCCCTTGCCTGCCTGACGGTTCCCTATGTGGCCACCTCGCTGAGCACCCACCCGGCCGGGTTTGTGCGTGAGGAGCTTCTCGCCGCCGCCGCCGCGATCACCGAGCTGCTCGCGGGCGCGGATGCCGCGCCTTCGGGTGCATCCGGTATCCCCTCGGCAGCGAACGCGGGCTAGCCGGACGCCGAGCCTCGCCGGTGAACGCGGGCTAGCCGGACGCGGGCTAGTTTGAGGCCGAGCCTCGCCGGTGAACGCGGGCTAGTTTGGGGCCGAGCCTCGCCGGCGGTCGATTTCACCGAGCACCGCCGGTGCAACAACACCGTGGATAAGGACGCTCCCGACCACGGTGGCGACGGCGATCACCAACACATAGTCGGCCTCCGTGCTACCGGAGGGCAACGCGTTGTAGGCGAGGAGCGCGAAGACGATCGAGGCCGTGCCGCGCGGGCCGAGCGCGCCGATGAGGAGTCGATCGCGACGGCCAACGGTGCTCCGCAGGAGCGACAGATAGGCGGGGCCGATGCGCAGGAGCGTGAGCGCGAGCAGGGCAAACACGATGAGTGTCCACTCCACTCCGCCGGAAAACGCAACCAGCATGGTGCCGCCGAGCATGAACCACACAAAGTTTGTGGTGAGCACCCCCACCTCGTCGATAAATCGAAGCTCGGTGTGGGGGATCGACCGCACCTCCATCCCCCGGGTTCTCATGATGCGATACGCGAGCCCGGTCACAAAGGCGGCCACAAAACCGTTGGCGTTGATCTCGGGGATGACGGCGGCGGTTCCAAACGCGATGAGCGGCAGGAGCATGGTGACCAGCCGGATCCCCGCATCGCTGGCCCAGCCGACTCGGTGGAGGTGGCGCACCGCCAGCCCCAGGCAGGTCCCGAGCGTGATACCCACGGCAATGGCCGCCAGGATCGACGGCGCGGCATTTGCGAATACCCGCGCGAAATCCTCGGCACCCTGATCGAGAATCCGGTTCTGATCTCCGGGCTGGGCTTCGATCGCCTTGATGATGGCCACGGATACCGCCAGCGACATGCCAAAGAACGGGGCAACCAGACCGTCGTTATAGCCTCCCTCGATGGTGAGGATCGAGCGCACCCGCGGGGGCAGGCTGCCGAGCCGTAGCATCCGAGCGGCGGGCGCCAAATCGATCGGCATCACCACACAGGCGATTACCAGGGCGACCAACAGCGCATCGGGAACCAGGAAGACACTGATCAGTGCCGCGAGCATGATGGAGAGGGGGAGCGCGATCAGCAGCAGGCGCAGTGTCGCGTTTCGTTCCCCGCCAAACAGGCCGCGACCGCGTACCTCCATGGCGTCGGTGAATAGCAGAATGGCGAGGATCAGCTCGACCACCCGTGAGCTCACCTCGGTGTCGATGGCCGCGGCAAAAGCCGGAACGTTCCAGACCGTGGTCAGGGCTCCGAGGACGATCAGCGCGGCCGGACCGGCGATTCCCCAGCGTTCGAATCGGTGGGAGACGAGGGACCACACCGCGACAGCCGCCAGTCCGATTAACACCAAGGGGGGCATCGAACTCTCCTTATACCGGGGCGGATGCGTGGCTGCACCCGCGGCCAGCTTACCCGGGGTAAGCGCTAATCGGCGGTGTTTTCGGCGGGCGACCAGGTCGGGAACGGGTCGGGGAACCGTGCCCAGGTGGTCGGTCCGGCCTCAAGCTCGGCGTCGGTGAGGGCGGCATCGTCGAGCGCGCGGGTGAGGGCGTCGAGGTCCAGGTCGAGACCGATGAAGGCCAGGTCCTGGCCGACGGACATGAGTTCCTCCGCGGCCGGATGATCGTCGATGCCCACCAGACGGTCGTGCTCCGAGAGGACCTGGAACGCGATCGTGCACCCCACGTGCTCCCACTGCATCGTCTCGCCGGGGCGGGTCGCGAAGCGGCAGAATCCCGCCGAGCGGACGATCAGACCAAACTCACCCGGTTCGATCCGTTCATCCAGCACCCGCTGGAGTCGCCCGGGGTGCAACGGGCGCAGCTGCTGGTAGTGCAGGGTGCTCACCCGACGGTCGGTCATATGTGGGGCGGCGTCCTCGTTGAGGATGCTGACCCACCCCGCGCGGTCCTGGGCTGCGGCGTAGGCGGGACCCGCAGAGATCGGGTCAATGGTATCCACGTGCAGACGCAGCCGGGCACGCGGACTCAGGGTGCTCACCAGTGCCATCACGCTTGAGAGGTCGGGGGTGCTGAGCACATCCCAGTTGACCAGCACGATGGTTGAGGCGTACTCGAGCTGGGTGACCGTGAGGAGGGCCCGGGCGGTGAATTCGCGGGGCTGGCCGGTCGGTGTGCGGGCGGTCACGATGAAGTCTTCGGCGGCGAGGTCGTCCAGTAAATGGGCGGCATCCACCACGCAGATGACCGCGCCCAGGCGCGTGTGTGCCGCGGGGTCGGTGAGGGCTCCGATGAGTTCGATCGCCGAGGCCGTGGCCGGGCACTCAACCACGACGCCGGCCGAGACGTCCACAGTCGCGGATCCATCCGCCGAGGTTTCGGCCCAGGTGAGTGCGTCGACGGCGGACGGCCGGCTCAGGTGTGCGGCGGGAATCAGCGCGCGCCCGGACTCCTCCGAGAGTCTGCGCGCGTACAGTGCCCGCTCCGGCGCGCACGCCCCCACCACCGCAACCACGTCTACCTGATCCACCGATTCTCCCTTGCTGTTCCCCGACGTGGGTCGTCGGTGTATGTTAATGATAACAGTTCTCAATAGTAAGGAAATTCGATGAAGGTTCGTTCATCCCTCAAGTCGCTCAAGAATCAGCCGGGATCGCAGGTGGTTCGCCGCCGCGGCCGCACGTTTGTGATCAATAAGCTCAACCCGCGCTTCAAGGGTCGTCAGGGTTGACCGGGCGGCGGGGTTCCGGACGCGGAGCCCCGCGTGTTCCCGCGGCTGTTGGGCAAATGCGCGCACTCGATGGGCCGAGCCGCCCGGGCACGGTAGGCTATACGGGTGAGTAATGAAATTGAGATCGGTGTCGGTAAGCGCGCCCGTGGCGTATTTGGATTCGACGATGTTGCCATCGTCCCGGACCGGCGTACCCGCGATCACCGCGACGTCTCGGTGAGCTGGGAGATCGACGCCTTCACCTTCGACACCCCCTTCATTGCCGCCCCCATGGACTCGGTCGTCTCGCCGACCTCGGCCATCACCATCGGCAAGCTCGGTGGCCTGGGTGTTCTCGACCTCGAGGGCCTCTGGACCCGCTACGAGAACCCCGAGGTGCTGCTGGCCGAAATCGCCGAGCTGCCCGCCGAGCGTGCCACCAAGCGCATGCAGGAGATCTACTCCGCCCCGATCATCCCCGAGCTGGTGACCGCGCGCATCGCCGAGATCCGCGCCGCCGGTGTTCCGGTGGCCGCCGCGCTCTCGCCGCAGCGTACCCAGGAGCTCTCCGACACCGTGGTCGCCGCGGGTGTCGACATCTTCGTGATCCGTGGCACCACCGTGTCCGCCGAGCACGTGTCCAAGGAGTCCGAGCCGCTGAACCTGAAGAAGTTCATCTACGAGCTCGACGTGCCGGTCATCGTGGGTGGCGCCGCCACCTACACCACCGCTCTGCACCTGATGCGTACCGGTGCCGCCGGTGTGCTGGTGGGCTTCGGTGGCGGTGCGGCCTCGAACACTCGCGCCACTCTGGGAATCCACGCGCCGATGGCCACCGCCGTCGCCGATGTGGCCGGCGCTCGCCGTGACTACATGGTGGAGTCCGGTGGACGCTACGTGCAGGTCATCGCCGATGGCGGCCTGGGTTCCTCGGGCGACATCGTCAAGGCCATCGCCTGCGGTGCCGACGCCGTGATGCTGGGTACCACCCTGGCCCGCGCGACCGACGCTCCCGGACACGGCTTCCACTGGGGTGCCGAGGCCTACCACCCGCAGGTCCCGCGTGGCCGCCGCGTCGAGGTGGGCACCGTGGGTACCTTCGAGGAGATCTTCCACGGCCCGGCATCCAGCTCCGAGGGCACCGCGAACCTCACCGGCGCCCTGCGTCGCGCGATGGCCACCACCGGATACTCGGACCTCAAGGAGTTCCAGCGCGCGCCGCTGGTCACCCGCCGCTCGATGTAGTTTTTGTCGCCTCGGCCGGGTCTGTGCCCGCCGTGGCTCGATGTAACACTTCCGCGGTGTTACGGCACCGCTCACGAATGCGTCGTCCCCACTTCGGGGCGGCGCATTCGTGGTTTTCCGCGGGGGATCGGGCCATACGCGGTGCACGCTGCGTGGTGTCGTTCCGCACGCTCGGTAATTGCTCAGAATTTCGAGCGGACCCCTGGTTTCTGCCTGCGTGACTGGCTAGGCTCGGTGGTGGCGGTGTGACCGTTCCGGTCGCCCGCAATCAGCTTGGCCGGAATCGGCTTGCCGGTTCCCACCACCGAGGGAGGGCACATGGCAGCGGAAAAAAAGTCCACGAAGTCGACGGCGGGGCAGGGGTCCCGTGCGGAGGAGCCGCGGCGTGTGGGGCTCGGCCCGGAACAGCGTTCGGCCGCGATCGAGGCACTCAAGGAGCGTGAGCTCGACGTTCTGGTGGTGGGTGGCGGAATCGTGGGTGCCGGATCGGCACTGGACGCGGTCACCCGTGGTCTGAGCACCGGAATCCTCGAGGCCCGCGACTGGGCCAGCGGAACCTCCAGCCGCTCCTCCAAGCTGGTGCACGGTGGCATCCGCTATCTGGAACAGCTCGACTTCCGTCTGGTGCGCGAAGCCCTGATCGAGCGTGGCCTGCTGCTGCAGCGTCTGGCCCCGCACCTGGTGAAGCCCGTGCGCTTCCTCTACCCCCTGAACCGGCCGGTGTTTGAGCGCTTCTACATCGGTGCCGGCATGATGCTGTACGACATCTTCTCCTACACCGGCGGCCGTCCGCCGGGGGTGCCGCACCACCGGCACCTGAGCAAACGACAGGTGCAGCGGGCGATCCCGTCGCTGCGCAATAACGCGTTTGTCGGCGGCCTTACCTACTACGACGCCCAGGTGGACGACGCCCGCTATGTGGCCTCCCTGGTGCGGACCGCCGCGAGCTACGGCGCGCACGCCGCGAGCCGCGTGCGGGTTGAGGGCTTCCTCAAGGTGGGACAGCGCGTGGTGGGCGTGAAGGCACACGACCTGGAGACCGGCGAGCACTTCGAGGTGCGCGCCAAGCAGGTCGTGAACGCCACCGGTGTGTGGACCGATGACACCCAGGCCCTCGTGGGCGAGCGCGGGCAGTTCAAGGTGCGCGCGTCCAAGGGCATCCACCTGGTGGTGCCGCGCGATCGCTTCCAGTCCAACATGGGTCTGCTGCTGCGCACCGAGAAGAGTGTGCTGTTTGTGATTCCCTGGGGTCGGCACTGGCTGATCGGTACCACCGATACCGACTGGGACCTGGACAAGGCGCATCCCGCCGCAACCGCCGCGGATATCGACTACCTGCTGGAGCACGTCAATAAGATCCTCGCGGTTCCGCTCACCCGGGACGATGTCGAGGGTGTGTATGCGGGCCTGCGTCCGCTGCTGGCGGGGGAGAGCGATCAGACCTCGAAGCTCTCGCGCGAGCACATCGTGACCCACTCGGTCCCGGGGCTCGTGGTCGTGGCCGGCGGAAAGTGGACCACCTATCGGGTCATGGCCAAGGACGCGGTGGATGCGGCGGTGGATGCGCTGGATGGCAAGATCCCCAAGTCCGCGACCGAGAACATCTCGCTGGTGGGGGCCGAGGGCTATCAGGCCGCGTGGAATAAGCGCGCCAAGATCGCCCGTGCGTTCGACGTGCACCCGGCCCGGATCGAGCACCTGCTGAACCGCTACGGTACCCTCGCCGATGAGGTCCTCGACCTGATCCGTGAGCGTCCCGAACTCGGGGAACCGCTGCCCGGTGCCGACGACTATCTGGGTGCCGAGGTTGTCTACGCGGCCACCCACGAGGGTGCGCTGCACCTCGACGACGTCCTGGCCCGCCGCACCCGCATCTCGATCGAGGCGTGGGACCGCGGAGTCTCGGCAGCCCCGGTGGCCGCCAAGCTCCTCGGCGACGCCCTGGGCTGGGACGCTGCCCGCGTGCAGAAGGAAACCGACCTGTACCTCGAGCGGGTCAAGGCCGAGCGCGCCTCCCAGGAACAGCCGGACGACGTCTCGGCCGACCGCGTGCGCCTGGAAGCCCCCGAGGTGGGCGAGGCATAGCCCCAAGCCGAATCACAACGGCGGGGGGGGGGGGGGGGGGGGGGGGGGGGGCGCCGGGGCGGGGGGGGGGGGGGGGGGGGGTTGTGGGCGGGGGGGGCGCGCTGGGGCGCGTGGCGGGGGGGGCTGGTGGGGGGGGCGGGTCGGGGGGTGGGGGCGTG